>DATKRJ010000404.1:0-2407 GCA_035532355.1 Thermomicrobiaceae bacterium
GTCACCACCGACGCGGGCTCGGTCGCCGAGCCGCCGATGAAGGCGACGCGGTTGCCGGTCGGGTCGGTCGCCAGCGAGCCGATCGAGGTGAAGCGCGTTTCGAGCGGTGTGACACGCCCGCTGCCCGGCTCGACAATGCCGAGGTGATCGATTCCCTGCTGGCCGTAGGTGCAGACGATACGGCCGCCGGCCAGGAAGCCGTAAGTCGACAGCGCCAGTTGCCAGAGCGGCTCGCCGAACTCCCCGTGCACGGGCGCCAGGGCTTCGGTCGTCGCATCGCGGAGCGCGTACAGGTTCCACCAGCCGGTCCGGTCGGAGGCGAAGTGCAGGGTGCCGTCCGGGCTCCAGGACGGCTGGAAGATGGACTCCTCGACGCCCCCCGCGACGCGCGTGGCGCCGGACAGCGACCCGTCAGTCCCGAGATCGGCCACCCAGAGCTCGCTGCCGTCCCACGGCATGCGCGGGTGGTCCCAGCAGATCCAGGCGAGGCGCCGTCCATCCGGACTGATGACAGGATCGGCGTAGAAGTCGTGCCCGGCGGCGATCGAGGTCGGCGCGGACGATCCGTCGGCTGGCAGCGCGACGAGGCGGTTGACGACCTCACCGTCGGCGCGGTGCTCCTCCTGGACGCAGACGACCAGTCGCCCGTCCGGCGTGAGCGTGCCGTCGGCGTGGCGTAACCCAGCCGCGACCGTCGGGTCAGGAGTGATCGGGCGGGGCGGTGTGCCGGGGTCCTGCCGGTAGAGGCGCTGGTCGGCGAAGTTCGTGAAGAAGATCGTGCCGCCGTGGACCCAGTAGGAGCCGCCGCCGTACTCGTGGACCCGTGTGCGGGCGTTGAACCCCTCGGGCGTCACGTCGGCCGTCCGGCCGTCTGACGTGCGGCGTACGATCACGTAGCGGCCGCCCTCAAGCGGACGGCTCTCGATCCAGTAGACATCCTGACCGGAGGACTCGACCAGGCTCAATGAGATGGTGCTCGACGCGATTAGCGACGACGTGATCGGTGAGGCCCACGATCCGTACGGGGCTGTGCGCTGCTCGCTCATTCGCCCTCCCTCATCCGGTGGCCGCTCGCCGTCAGCGGCGAATGGCGCCATCGGCCAGCACGGCGTGGACGCCTTGCACGCCGTTGACGATCTGACTCACCCGCAGGTCGACGACCACACTCGCCAGTGCGAGTGCCTCACGCCGGCCGACAGAGAATTGCTCCTCGATCAGGTCGAGCATCCCGTCGAGGGCCCGCGTCGTGGCGACGTCCAGGTCATCGTCGAATCCCAGCGTCAGCCAGGCGCCCTCGACGCGGGCGCGCGGGTTCTTCAGGTGCAACTCTTCGTGCACCGTGAAGGTCAGCTGGACCCGGTCCACCGGGCACTCGATGGCGGTGCCACTCACCTCGCCGTCCCCCTGCGCGCCATGGCCATCGCCGACCGAGACGAGGCCGCCGTCGACCGGGATTGGCAGGTAGAGAGTCGTGCCGACCACCAGCTCCTTGCAGTCTATATTGCCGCCGCAGGCGCGCGGCGGCGAGGTGGGGTGGAAGCCCGGCTCGTCCGGGGGCATGCCGATTACCCCCATGAACGGCCGCAGTGTCACCTCGTGGCCGTACTGGTCTGTTCCGATCCCCTCGTCGGGGTCGAGCGTCCAGCGCAGCAACGTGCGCTCCCCGGCGACGCCGAGCCGGTCGTTGACCGGGGTGCTCCAGCCGCCCGCACCGGTCCAGCCCCAGCCTCCCACGCGCAGCTCGTCGACGTGAATGCCCAGGGTCATCCCCGTGCGCGCGCCGCGGATCGCGACAGGCCCGCACAGGGCGTGGCCCCGGTCGGCCTCCTCGTCGCGCGGCGAGAACTGCCGCCGCGTGCCGTCCTCGGCGTGGGGCTCAATCCCCCAGCCGGCGTCCAGGGTCTTGAAGCGCACCGAGTCGCCCGGGTCGATGGTCAACACGGGTGGGCGGTCGCGCGAGAACGGGCCGTGCAGGTTCTGGCGGTTGAGCTCGAGTTCGTGAGTCACCATGTCTCTCCTCCTCGCTGGGCTATCTGCGCGGTGTCGACCGTGGATTCGTCTCGCGTGGAACGCCGGTGCGATTATGCAGACGGGACGCCCGCTCGCCAGAGGGTCTCCAGCGAGCACCGGCTGGAGCCGGGCGGTCAGCGGCTCGAGGGCGGCAGCTCGGAGAAGGGGTAAGCGCCGGCCGCGATGAGCGCGAGCAGGTCGTCTCGCGCCGTGAGAATGGTCCGGCACAGCCCGGGGTCGCGCTCCGGCAGGCCGGACGACGCCAGTTCGTCTTCGTCAACGACCCGGGTCTCACCGGCGACGTTGACCAGCACGTCGACGTACAGGTCGTGCCAGTAGAGCGCGCCGCCATCGAGCCGGCTCGGGTGGGCGACGTTGCAGTACCACCCCTTGGGAC
>DATKRJ010000405.1:0-16545 GCA_035532355.1 Thermomicrobiaceae bacterium
GCGGGTGGTGGCGAAGCCGAAGCCGCGCAGGGTCTGCTCGACGTAGTCGAAGGCGTGGCGCTCCTCGGGGGTGCCGGAGAGGCGCTGCCACTGGGCGATCGTGCCCGTGTACTCCATCAGCCGGTCGGCCGATACCTCGCCCACCAGGCGATTGACCGTGGCCTCACGCTCCTGAGCCATCGGTTCCTCCCTCCTTTCCTATCGTGGGTTGACGTGCGCCGCTAGTCGCACTCGGCCACGCACTCGACCTCGACCATGGCTCCGGCGGGCAGGCGCGCGGCCTGCACGGTGCTACGGGCCGGGGCCTCCTGACCAAAGAAGGTGGCGTACACGCCGTTGAAGGCGGCGAAGTCGTCGAGGTTGGCGAGAAAGCACGTCGTCTTGACGACGCGATCGAGCGACGACCCGGCCGCGGCGAGCACGCCCTGGAGGTTCTGCATGACGCGCCGCGTCTGCTCCTCGATGCCCCCCTCGACGAGCTTGCCGGTAGACGGATCCAGCGGGATCTGACCCGCGGTGAAGACCAGGTTGCCGAGCTTGATGCCCTGCGAGTAGGGACCGATCGCCTGCGGGGCACCGGTCGTGGCGACGACCTGCTTGGCCATGTTCCTCGTTCCTCCCATCCCCGCCCTGCCGGTGCGGGAGCCCGAACGGCCCGACTACGCTGACCGGGGCCGTGCCGCGGCCGGCACCCGACCGCGCTGGTCACCATTCGGCGCATCGTAGCACGGAGCGCCGATACACGCGCCGCACGCGGTCCTGGGCGGAAGGTGCCGTCTCACCCGCGATGGCAGGTCGCCGTGCGCCCCCGCGGATGAAACCCGGCGGCTGCGCCGGCGCATATACTGGGCAGACCGATGACGAGTCGAGCAGGAGGAAAGGTGCCGCAGGGTGACGATGTCGGTGTCCGCGGTGATCGTGACCCACGACGGCTGGCCGCTGCTGCGGGAATGTCTGACCGCGCTTCGCGAGCAGGTACGCCGCCCAGATCAGGTGCTCGTCGTCGACAACGGCTCGCGTGACGAGACGCGCAGCCGGCTTTGGCGAGAGTTCCCGGAGGTCGAGGTCGTGGACGCGGAGCGGAACCTCGGCTTCGCGGCGGGCAACAACCTTGGGATCAAGCGCTCGTCGGGCGACGTGGTGGTGCTGCTCAACAATGACGCGATCGCCGAGCCCGAGTTCGTCGGTGCGCTGACCGCGCCGCTCGGCGAGGACCCGCTCCTGGGCGCGAGCGCCGCGAGCATGGTGTTCTCACGAGCGCCCGACATCGTGGCCTCAGCGGGCATTCGCGTGTTTGCCAACGGAGTCGCACTGGACCGCGGCGTCGGCTTGTCTCTGGGTGAGCTGAATCGTGACGTCGAGGTGTTTGGCGCATCCGCGGGAGCAGCCGCCTACCGGAGAGCGGCGCTGACCGATGTCGGGCTCTTCGCCGAGCCATTCTTCATGTACCTCGAGGACGTCGACCTGGCCTGGCGTCTGCGCCTGCGGGGATGGTCCACGCTCCACGCGACGGGCGCCATCGTGCGCCACCACTACTCCGCGTCGGCGGCGGAAGGGTCGCCGTTGAAGCGCAGGCTGCTCGCCCGCAATCGAATGTGGACGATCACGCGGTGCGTGCCGGGACCGCTGCTGTGGCGGAACCTACACCGAATCGTGGCCTACGACGCGGGCGCGTTCGGGTACGCGCTGGTGCATGGCGACGGGGCGTCGGCGCGTGGGCGCCTGGAGGGGGTGGCGGGACTTCCGAGCCGGCTGCGCGAGCGACGTGCCATTCAGGCGAGGGCGGCGACGCCTGCTTCGGCGCTGGCACGCTGGCTGGAGCCGTCGCCGGCACCGTCGGAGATCCTCCGTCTGCGGCGGCTGACCGCGTCGTTGGCGACCGGCCCGCGGGTTGACATAGAGACACACGTGGGCCGAGCGAGCGGAGGCGGGTAGAATTGCGTACCGAGCGCGAGTCGTCGTCGTTGGCAGCGGTGCCGGCCGAGGGGGCGGTTGACGACGTCGCATCGGCTCGATCCGCGACGGGATGGGAAGGGAACGTCGACCGGTGCTCAGTGAACCCACGCGTGACTACGCGGGCCAGTCCGACTTCGGTGTGATTCGGCGTCCCTGGGGACTTAATGGAACGGCGGAGCGTCTGGCGCTCTCGGCGGCGCTAGGCCTGGGCCTGCTGATCCTGCTGTCGGGAGTCGTGCTGGCCTATGGTCGCCAGCAGGGCGGCACATTCTACCGGGGGGTCAGCGTCGCCGGCGTCGACCTGGGCGGGCTCTCCCAGGATGAGGCACAGCGGCGTCTGGATGCCAGGGTCACGGCCGCGGCGCCGACCGCGGTGACGCTGGTCGATGGCGACCACCGCTGGTCGGTCTCACTGCAGGACCTGGGCGCGAGCTACGACGTTGCCTCGAGCATCTCGAACGCGCACGCCGTGGGACGTAGCGGGAACGTGCTGGTCGACTCCCGCGCCTGGCTCCAGGCCCTCGTTCACGGCTATCGCACACCGCTCGTCGTCAAGCTCGACGGCAAATCGACCTACGCCCAGCTCCAGCAGGTGGCAATAACCGCCGCGATGGCTCCCGAAGACGCGCGCTACACGTTCGATTCCTCGGGCCGGCTCACGATCGATCCGGGCAAGCCGGGAGTAGGGATCGACGTCAACCAGACGGAGGGCGCCGTCCAGCAGCGACTCGCCGAGCTCTCGGCTGAGCCGGTGACAGTGGCACTGGTCACCGTCACGCCTGCCGTCACGCAGGCTGCGCTCGAACCTGGGCTCAAGCAGGCGGCGGCCATCACGTCCGCGCCACTCGTTCTCACCAGCGCCCACGGCACGTGGGAGCTCGACCCGGCGGCACTCCGCGCGCTGGTATCCGTCGGCACCGTCTCCGGCACGACCGCGGTCGGCCTGCAGACTGCCGGATTGCAGGCCAGCATCGGCGCACTCGCGCCCCAGGTGGACGCGCCGGGACAGAACCCGACGGTGAAGTGGCAGGGGAACGCGTTCAGCGTGGTGCCGGGTGTCCCCGGACAGACGCTCGACGTTCCGGGTAGCGTCCAGGCGGTGAGCGCAGCGCTCGAGGCCGGCCAGCACCAGGTTGCGCTGAAGACCAGTGCAACGCCGCCGAAGATCTCGCAGGCCGATGCGCAGGCCGCGGCGGATAACGCGGCGGCACTGGTGTCGCAGCCGCTAACCGTCACCTGGTCCGGAGGCAGCACCAGTCTGGCGCCGGCCGACCTGGCAGGCGTGGTCCGCTTCAGCGAGCAACCCGGGCAGACGCCCGCGATCGTCGTCTCCATCGACGATGCGGCGGTCGGTCAGCTGATTCAGAGTCTGGCGAAGAAGGTCGAGACGCCGGCCGTCAACGCGAGCCTGCGCTACCTCAATGGGGCAGTGACCGTGGTGAGCGCGGAGAAGCAGGGGACGACGCTCGACGCCGCGCAGTCAGCGACCGCGATCCGCACCGCCCTGCTTGGCGGCCAGCACACCGCCGCGATCGTGACCAAGACCGTCCAGGCGCAGGTCACGGCGGCGATGGCGAGCTCTATCGCGATCCGCGATCGGCTGTCGACGAGCAATACGTCGTACGTCGGCTCGATCCCCAACCGCAAGTGGAACGTGGAGCTGGCGGTCAAGACGGTCAACGGCGCGCTGATTCCGCCGGGAGGCACGTTCTCGTTCACCGGCACGACGGGGCCGGTCGATACCGCGCATGGCTACAAGCTGGGCTACGGCATCGAGGCCACCGGCGGTCCGGGTGGAGTCACGACGGTGCCGTCGGTGGGCGGCGGAATCTGCCAGGTATCGACCACGCTCTTCCAGACGGCGTTCTGGGCCGGGATGCCGATCGTCGAGCGCTACTGGCACCTGTACTGGATCCCGTCGTACGGCAACCCGCCCGCTGGGATGAAGGGGCTCGACGCGACCGTAGACACCGATGCCGGGCTGGACTTCAAGTTCAAGAACCCGACCAGCGACTGGCTGGCCATCGTGGCGACGGCCGACGGGAGCACGGTCCACTTCGAGTTGTGGGGCACGAAGCAGAACTGGCAGATCAAGGTCGACGGCCCCGTCGTCACCAACGTCGTCAAGGCAGACACGACGATGCAGCGCCAGACGAGCAACTCGATGGCCCCGGGCTCGTCCCTGCTGGTCGAGCATGCCGAGGACGGCTTCGATGTGTCGATCCACCGGCAGGTGATCGCGAACGGCAAGGTGATCGACGACTTGAACCTGAAGAGCCACTACGTGCCGTCGGCGAACATCACCCTGGTCGGCCCGCAGCAGTAGTCAGGTCGCCGTGCGCCGGCGTGGCCAGGGCCTGGGATCTCGGCGGTCACTGTTGGGTTTCGTTACCCGGTGGAAGCACGCGATCGAGGAACTCCTCGACGAGGGCGACGACCTGTTCGGGTGCCTCCCGAACGAGCCCGTGGCCCAGTTCGGGGAGGATGTGGAGCTCAGCGCCGGAAATGCGGCGGCTGATGATCACGGAGCCGCCCGGCGGGGTCATGGGATCCCTGGCGCCGACCATGACGAGCGTAGGAGCACGAACGCCGGTGAGTGCCTCAGTGTAATTGTAGCTGGCAACGGCCCGCGCGATCTGGGCGTAGACCCGTGAGTCCGGGTTGTTCCGGATCCGCCGCTCCTCGGCCTCGGCAACGCCGGGGTGCTCGCGGAGATACGCATCGTCCACGCCCGGCGGACGGTTGCCGCGCACGTAGTTTGCGAACCCCTCGCGCTCAATCGCGTCGGCCTGGGCCTCCCAGCGCAGCCGCCCCTGCTCGTTGACCTCACTCGACGTGCTCATGATGACGGCGGCCAGGGTTCGTTGGGGAAAGTCCAGGATGAAGCGCTGGGTGATCGTACCGCCCATGCTGGTGCCGAGGATGACGGCGCCGTCGACGCCGACCCGGTCGAGCAGCCCGGCGAGGTCGTGCGCGAACGCGGTGATCGTGTAGCCGGTGCTGGGACGATCCGAACGCGCGTGCCCGCGGACGTCGTAGGTCAGGACGCTGAACCGACGGCTGAGCAGGGAGACGATCGGAGCGAAGTCGTCGGCCGAGCCGCCGATGCCGTGGGTCATCGCGATCGTGGGACCGCTGCCGATGAGCTCGTAGTAGAGATCGACGTCACCGACGCTCGCGCGCATGCCATCCTCCGAGTCTGAGGCGGGATCAACCGCGGATGCGAGTTCAGGAGTCGACGTTGAGCCAGGGCGATGTCCGTCCGCCTGGTCGGCACGCTAGCAGGATGCGAGTCGATGTCAAGATGGCGACGCGGATCGCGGATCCGGTCCGACGGTGGATCGCGCGTGGTGGCGGGGGTGGGCGCGGATCGTGCGCGTGGTGGCCGGACGGAACCGCGAACGGTACGATTCGTGCATGCTGAAGTCGGGCCCGGTACCCCGACGCACCTGCTCTTCGCGGAAGGCGCATCCCGTTGGCAAGACCGCTCTACTCTGACAAACGACTGCTATCGGTCGGGCTCCTGGTGGGAGCCGCGGTCGGTGTGTGGGCCGGCAACCGTGCCCGCGAACTCACGTCACGGCAGCCAGCGCCGCCGAGCCTGATCAACTGGGGGCATGCGCGGTCGATCGCGGCCAACATGAACCGGGAGAGCATGCTGGCGGCCGACCAGCGCCGGGAGCTGGACGCCACCTACCGGGCGCTGGTGGACCGGGCGGTACCGCTGGTGGCCGACTACACGGGCGACCAGCTGCCGAAGGCGTTGAGCCGGGTCTACGTGTTCGACCGGGTGGACTGGATCAACGCTAACGTCGAGAGCTTCGCCGAGATGTTTCGCCCGCTCGAGGCGCTCAATCCGCTGAAGGACTCGCAGGCGCCGCGGGTCGTGAGTGTGCTCTGGGGCACGCTGAACCAGAGCATGCTCAGCGCCGAGCTCGGCTTCCTGCTGGGCTACCTGGCGCGGCGCGTGCTCGGCCAGTATGACCTGGCGGTCCTCGGCCGAGAGCCGGTCGAGGGCGGCAAGCTGTACTTCGTGCAGCCCAACATCGGCGGAGTCGAACGCGCGCTACGCCTGCCAGCAGACGACTTCCGACTGTGGCTCACGCTCCACGAGGTGACACACGCGTTCGAGTTCGAGGCGCACCCCTGGCTGCGGACCCACGTCAACGGTCTGCTCGAGACGTACTTCGGGTTTCTGAGCCAGGACATCGAGCACCTGCGTCGCGGCCTGGACGGCCTAAAGGTGTTCTGGGACCGCGCACGGACCCGCGACGGGAACAACGGAAGCTGGCTCGAGCTGGTGATGACGCCGGAGCAGCGCGGACTGTTCAACCAGATGCAGGCGACGATGTCGGTGGTCGAGGGTTATAGCAACCACGTGATGAACGCGGTGGGGAAGCAGTTGATCCCGACCTACGACGTGATCTCGAAGCGGTTTGAGCGCCGCCAGCAGCAGCGCACGCCCGCGGAGCACCTGTTCGCGCGACTCACCGGACTGGACATCAAGATGGAGCAGTACCGGCAGGGGCAGGCCTTCGTAGACTACGTAGCGGAGCACCGCGGCCACGCATTCGTGCGTCAGGTCTGGACCGGACCGCAGTGGCTGCCGACGATCGAGGAGATCCGAGACCCGGAGCGCTGGATCACCCGCGTTTCCACGCTGTAGGATGGGCGCGGATTGGTGTCGCGAGCAGGGATCGTCGGGGCTGCGAGCAGGAGGTAGGAGTGGCGATGAGCGATCGAGATCCGCAGCGCGCCGCAGACTACGACCGGGAGCTTCGTCAGGACCACTACACGCCTGAGGAACTGGCAGACCTGCTCGAGATGGACGTGTACGTCGTCCGATCCGCGGTGTGGGACAAGCAGCTCCCGGCAACGATTATGGGGAACACCATCGTGAGCATTCGGCGCGAGGATGTCCTGAACTGGCTGGCGCGGCGGGGCTGATGCCCCGCGGGGACGGTGCCGGAACGTGACGCTGGACCTGAGCCGGATCTCCAGCGAGGTCGAGCGGCTGGCGATCGACGCGGAACTCAAGAGCGGGCCAGGCGCGGACGAGGCCCTGGTGCGGGCGTACCTCGACGTACTCGACGACGACCTGCGCTCGCGGATGGCGACGGCGCGGACCTCGTGGCTGCTGGCGCGTCCCGACGGGGTGTTCCGGGCCGCGGCGGCCGCGCGGGAGGCGGCGGGAGACTTTGCCGTGGTGGCGAGCGATGGATCGTTCATCTTGCCTGATCGCCACAGCCCGGCTCGGTTCTACCTCATCAACGTCGGGAAGGTACTGCTGCGATACGGCACGGAGCCAATGGCCGAGCTGTCGGCAGAACCGACGCTGTACTACCGGGAAGAGGAGCTCTACGTCCCGAACAGCGTGAGGCGGGTACCGGTGAACGGGGCGGTGCTGGGCCTCAAGCGTTCGACGGAGGAACTGCGCGCCGTGGCGGAGCGCGCGGCGGGTCTGCCGTGTCCGACGCTGGCGCTGCAGGACGGATCGCTGATTCTGTGGGCACTGGAGAGCCAGCCGGACTTCGTGCTCGACTGGGTGCTCGACCCGTTTCTGGAGACGATGCAGCGGCTACGCCAGGCGTCCATCCCGGTGGCGGGGTTCATCAGCGCGCCGGGCTCCCGAGATGTGCTGAACACCCTGCGCGTGTCGGTGTGCGACTACCCGGGACTCGGGCGCGCGGTGAACTGCGACGACTGTCGGGGACGAATCGCGACGGAGGGGCGCGTGCCAGCGTGCGATGTCCTGCCGGACGTCACCGACCGGCACCTCTTCGACCGGGTGGCGCGGCTGCGGCCGGGCGAGCGCTCGCAGACGTTCGCGAGCACGTCGAAAATCCTGGAGCGCTACGGGCGAGACTTCGGCATCCACTTCTTTTACGTGCACACCGGCACCGAGGTGGCGCGAGTGGAGGTGCCGAGGTGGGTGGCCGAGGATGCGGACCTGCTCGACTGGACGCACGCGGTGATCTACGACCAGTGCGGACGCGGGCGCGGCTACCCGTCGGCGCTGCAGGAGGCGCACGAGATGGCGGTCGTAAAGCTGGAGGAACGGCGAGCCGTCGAGTTGCTGATCGAGCAGGCGCTGGCAAACCACGGACTGACCGCGACGCGGTCGGCGAAGGACGGCAGCAAACGTGGTCGCTTCATCTAATGGTCGCGCGCCGGCGCGGCTCGGCGAGGTCATCGAGACCAGCACGGTCCGCTTCTGGGCCGAGAGCGATCGATTGAACGAGCTCCCGCCGCTCGGCTCACTGGTGAGAGTCACGCTGCCCTCGGGCGACGTCGTGCTGGCCGTGGTGGCGTTCGGTCAGACCACCGGGATCGACGAGACGCGCCGGGCGATTCGCCGGGGTTCGGACGCCGTGCGAGACGACGAGGTATACCGCCAGCACCCGGAACTGGTGCAGATCCTGCGCACCACTTTCGAGGCGCTGCCGGTGGCATATCGTCACGGCGGGACTATGCGCCGGATGCTGCCGCCGCTGCCGCCGCCGCTGCACTATGCGGTCGAGGCGGCGGAGCTCGAGGAACTGACCGAGCTCAGCGACGACCCCCGCTATCTGATCCTGCTGACCTACGCCCAGGCCGACGTCCCGGCCGAGCAACTCGTGGCGGCGCACGTCCGTGAGACGTTCATGGCACGCGGCCGCGATGCGATCTGGCTCGACGGCGTGGCGCGGGTGATCGCGCGGATCTTCAAGGACGACTACGACCGACTGGTGCCGATCCTGGAGTCGATCGAGCCCTGACGTGGAAAGGCCCAAGGCTCGGCTCAAAGTCGGGGTCGTACCGGGACGGACGTGTTTCTGGCGACCACGGACGGTATGATTCCTCACGGTTGACCCACGTGAGCCCGACGTCGACTGCCATCCCGGCAGTTCTCCGCGCGCGTCGCTTCACACCAGACCACCGCACTCACCGATCTGGCGGCCGCGGTTGCCGGCCGAATTCACACTGCTCGCGGGTTGGCCCGCGCCACGCTATCCCGGCCTGACAGCCTGTGTCGCCGTCCGGCCGGTAGATCCCTGGCCGTTGTGTCCAGGGCCACACGATCGTTCGATTGGTTGGAGGTACGACCCAGCGATGAAAGACTCAATGTCGGGTCTCGACGACAGGCCGAGTGCCACACTGCCGCGGGGCCCGGTCACCCGGCGCTCGCTCCTCCTGGGGATAGCGCGCGCTGGCCTGGTCGTACCCGCGCTGTCGCTGCTCGTGGCGGCATGCGGCGGCGGCTCTACTGGAGCGAATACCCCCGCGCCGACCGCGGCGTCGACGACCGCGGCAGCCGGAGCCGGTGGCGATGTGGCAGCGAGCCCGGCCGCGGTGCCGACGGTGTCGCTGTCGCAGACGGCTGGAAGCTACAAGCTGGAGCTACGGATCGAACCACCGACCCGGACCTACACGCAGGCGCAGGCGCAGCAAGCGAATGCGACGACGGGTGAAATCCTGCTGTCGGGGCAGATGCCAACGTTCTCAATCAATGGCACGCCGGTGGCCGGGCGCACCGGCGCACTCGCCGCACCCGGCGCCACGCCCGGCGCGGCGTTCCGCCGCTTCGCGAACGGCACGCCGGGAGCCGGATTCCGCCGCCCTGCCGACGCGAATGGCACGCCGGTGGCTGGGGCGGGCCGTGGAGCGTTCGCCGGCACGTTCCACCAACTTTCGGTGTACGTGACCGACGCCACGTCAGGCCAGCCGGTGAACAACGCCCAGGTCATGATCACGATCACGGACAACACCGCGAACACCGCGCCCCAGGACGTTCCCGTCTCCACGCTGGAGGCAGTGGGGAAGGGGGCGGCGGACTTCCACTACGGCAACGACGTGGTTATGCCGCCGAACCGGAGTTACACGGTGAAGGTAACCGTGAACGGCACGCCGGCCACGTTCTCGTTCCTGCTGCACTGAAGTTCGTGGGGGAGATAGGCGGATATCGCACCAGGGCAGGTTTCACACCTGCCCTCGCAGGGCAATGAGTCGGGATTGCGGGCGCGATGGACCGAAACGCCGCGCGGCGGGTCTGGCCGATGGCACGGGAGTGCGGTGATCGTGCGTTGGGACGACGAAGTGGGTGAAGGGCGTGGGCGAGTAAGCCGAGTTCTGTTCCAGGCGGTCATCTGTCTCGGCCACGGCTTGCGCCGTGTGCCGGCCATCTCGTCGCCTCAATGGCTGCTCTCGTCTTCGGGCCTCGGCGAGCAACCTGGTAGCGGCCCAACCGGAGATTGCTGCGGGGAGGATTGCCCTTTTCACTCCGAACCGTAATGGCCCGGCCCTGGTCTCTGTTGCTCTCACGCCCCCAGGTTGCCCTCGGGGACGTGCCAATCTGGACTGTCAGCGCCACCGGCCAACGCTGCCCCGGCTTTCGCCGGGCACCCTCGCTCTACGCAGCTCGGACTTTCCTCTGGCCAACGGCCAGCGACCGTCCTGCCCACGCCACTCCATTGTTAAACCAGGGAGCCTGCCAGCGGCAGGCTCCCCGACCGGTGGTGCCGAAGGGGAGATTTGAACTCCCACGGGCTAAAGCCCACTACGCCCTGAACGTAGCGCGTCTGCCGGTTCCGCCACTTCGGCAAGGACATCGTGGCTCGGAAACAACTGTCCGGCGTTGCCTTAATACCGCTCCGTGCCCCGACGCGACCGACACTATACCATGATGCTGAGCGCCCTGCAAGGCGAACGGACACGCTCGAGCGCTCGTCGCGCGACCGCGAACCGCGCGTTGGCGCGGGGGCGGCACACTCGTATCCTTGGTGGGAACGCAGAGTGTGGCACAGCGCCGCGATCGATCTGCTCTCGCTCACCCGGAGGATCTGGTGACGATCCCGCCCCGCCCCGCCCAGCGACGACGACCGACTCCGCGCCGAGCCCCCGCGGCGACACCGGCACCGCGCCCCCGCCGCCCGCCGCGGCGCTCGCGGATCTTCCTGGCGTTCACGGTCGGCGGCGGACTGCTGCTCATCTTCGGACTGATGGCGACGGTGCTGCCGGCCATCTTCATGTCGACGTCCTCCAACGGTTCGTCATCAGTTCAGCCGCCATCGATCCAGGTTACGCCCGGAGCTCAGGAGAGTGAGATGCGCGCGCGCCTGCAGAAGGACCCGAACGACGTCAACGCGATGGTCGTGCTGGCAGGGCTGCTGGCCAATGACGGACAGTCCGATGAGGCGGTGCAGTGGTACGACAAGGCGGTCGGGCTACGCTCGAACGACGTCGACCTGCGCATGACCTTCGGTGAGCTGCTGACCGAGCGCGGAGACGACCTGGACGCGGAGATCCAGCTCAAGAAGGCACAGGAACTGGCGCCGACGAACCCGGAACCGCTCTACCTGCTGGGCCAGCTGTACCAGCACGGCGACCCGCCGCGCCCGTCGGACGCCACGCTGGAGTACCAGCAGGTACTCAAGTTGGCGCCCTCGTCGGTGTACGCACAGCGGGCTAAAGACGCACTGACCCAGATGAGCGCGACGCCGTCGGCGACCCCGGCGTCCACCCCGGTGCCATAGGAACGCGCGGTGCGCGCGCTGTACGTCATCCAACGCTACTACCCGTTCTCCGGCGGATCCGAGCGGTACTTCCAGAGGATCGCCGAGCGGCTGGTCGGCGAGGGCGGCGACGCGGACGTGCTGACGACCGAGGCGTGGGACCTGGAGCGATTCTGGGACCCACGCAAGCGGCGCGTCGACGAACCGGAGAGCGTGCACAACGGCGTGGCGATCCACCGGCTCGCTCTGCGCTACCTTCCGGCGCCACAGCTGAGCCATCGCGCTATTCGTCGCCTGATGGCGGAGTCTTGCCGCGTGAGCTTCCCGGGCCAGCGCGCGCTGCTACGGGCCGGGGGACGCTTCGGCCCCTGGGTTCCTGGGCTGGTGTCGGCCGCGGGGCGCCTGGCGCGCCCAACTCTCGTCCACTCCGCGAACGTCGCGTTCGAGTCGATGGTCTCCGCGGCCGAGCAGATCGCGCGAAACGCCGGCGCGCCACATGTGGTGTCCCCTTTCCTGCACCTTGGTGAGGGCGCCGGCTCGCGAGTCTGGCGCTACTACACGATGCCGCACCAGGTCGACCTGCTATGCCGCGCGGACGCGGTGGTGGTGCTCACGACCATCGAGCGCGATGCCCTGGCCGGTTTCGGGGTTCGAGCGGATCGCCTGCACGTGGTCGGAGCAGGTATCGACGTCAGCGCATCGACCGGTGGGGACGCCGCCGCGGCTCGCCGACGGATCGGCGTGGACGGGCCCATCGTGCTTGCCCTGGGGGCGGCGGCGTACGACAAAGGCACGATGCACCTGGTGCAGGCCGCGGCAGCGCTGCGGAGAAGTGGTGCCCAGGTAACCGTGGTCGTCGCCGGTCCCATCATGAGCGAGTTCGATCGCTTCCTGGCGTCTCGCGAACCGGCAGACCGAAGTGTGGTGCGGAGTCTGGGTTTCGTCTCCGAGGAGGAGCGACGCGACCTCCTGGCCGCGGCGGACCTGCTGGCGCTGCCCTCGCGCACAGAGTCGTTCGGCCTCGTGTTTCTCGAGGCGTGGGCGAATGGGAAGCCGGTCATCGGCGCGCGCGCGGGCGCGATTCCGGCGGTCGTCGATGACGGCGAGGACGGCGTACTGGTAGGCTTCGGCGACGTTTCCGCGCTGTCCGAAGCGATCCGCCTGCTGGTCGAGGACCCGTCCCTCCGAAACCGGCTGGGTGAACGCGGCCGAACCAAGGTGGTCGACGAGGATACCTGGTACGCACGTGTGCGGGACGTGTACCGGCAGGTGCTGGGCGGTGACCCCACGCCGAACGCGGTAGGGACGGACGAAGCCAATGTCACGACCTGAGGTGACGGCGGAGGAGGTCGATGACGTCGGGGTCACGATCGCGGCACTGCACGCCGCCGTGAGAGCGCGCGCCGGCTACCGCAGCGCGTCGGAGGTGCCGCCGCTCGGGGCACCGTCGGCGTTGACGGAGGCCGCGGATCTGGCGCAGGTCTCGGTGCACTTTCCAGTCCAGGGCGACGCGCCGGTAATCGGCCAGGTGCTCGGACTGACGAAACGCGCGATGCGCCTGATGCTCCGTTGGTACATCAACCCGATCGTCGAGCAGCAGAACGCATTCAACGACGCGGTCGTCCGCGCCCTCGGCACCATCGAAGCTCGCCAGCTGGAATTGGCACGCCGCCTGGAGGCTCGGGGCGACGGCGAGGAACCACCGGCCGGATGAACGTCATGATCTGCGCGACCCAGGTGCCCTTCGTACGCGGCGGGGCGGAGGTTCTCGTCGAGGGGCTGCGCGACGCGCTGCTCGAACGCGGACATCGGGTCGACGTCGTGGCGCTGCCTTTCAAGTGGTATCCCCGCGAGCAAATCCCGCGGATGGCGCTTGCCTGGCGACTGCTCGATCTCACCGAGGCCAACGGCGTGCCCGTGGACCTGGTGATCTGCACCAAGTTCCCGACCTGGGCGGTTCGGCACCCGCGCAAGGTCGCCTGGGTGATTCACCAGCATCGCCAGGCGTTCGACTGGTTCGGCACGCCCATGAGCGAGTTCACGAACACGCCCGACGACTACGCGCTGCGCCGCCGGATCGCCGAGGTCGACCGGCGCGGGCTCAGCGAGTGCGTGGCGCGGTACGCGATCTCGGCCAACGTCGCGCAGCGCCTGTGCGAGTCGACGGGGCTGGACGCCAAGACGCTCCGCGTGCCGATCCGGCTGCGTGGGTTGGGCCCCGAGTCGTTCGAGGACTTCATCCTGAGCGTGTCGCGTCTCGACCAAGCCAAGCGGGTAGACCGGCTGCTGGAGGCGATGGCCGCGGCCGGCGGGTCGTTCCGCGCGGTGATCGTCGGGGAGGGACCGGAGGCGGCGCGACTCCGCGCCCTGGCCGCGAAGCTGCACCTGCAAGAGCGGGTCGAGTTCCCCGGCCGGCTGCCAGACCACGACGTGGTTCGGCTCTACAACCACGCGCGCGCGGTCTACTATGGGCCGCTCGACGAGGACTACGGGCTGGTCACGGTCGAGGCATTCGCGGCGGGCAAGCCGGTGCTGACGGTGGCGGATGCCGGCGCGGTGCTGGAGCTGGTGGACGACGGCGTCAACGGGCTAGTTGCGGGGTGCGCCGACGGACCCGCGATCGCACCCGCGCTGGCGCGGTTGATGGGTGACGAGGCGCTGGCTCGGCGCATGGGCGCCGCCGGGCAACGGCGCGCCGCCGAGATCCGGTGGGATCGGGTGGTTGACCGGCTGCTGAGCCATGGCTGAGGACGCGCAACCGCGCATCGCCTGGTTCACACCGCTGCGGCCGGTCGAGTCCGGTATCTCTCACTACAACGAAGAACTGCTGCCGGTGCTGGCGACGGCCTGGCAGATCGATGTGTTCGTGGACGGGTATAGCCCCACGCACCTACGGAGCACAGACACGCTGCAGGTACACGCCGCGCGCGTGTTCCACCGCCGCCACCATCGACGCCCATACGACGCCGTGGTCTACCAGATGGGCAACAGCCGCGCTCACGCGTACATGTATCCCACGGTGCTCGAGGTCCCCGGCCTGCTGGTGCTGCACGACACCATGCTGCACCACCTGATCCTCTCGATGATGCTGACTGGGTCGCGGCGCGGCTACCGTCGCCTGATGGAGCGACACTACGGTGAGGCAGGGCTGACGGCAGCCGAGCGTGTCCTGCGCGGGCAGCTGCCAAAGTCGCTGTTCGATCTTCCGCTGTCGGAGGACGCGGTGGAAGCGTCGTGGGCTGTCGCGGTACACAGTGACCACGCCCGAGCAAACGTGCTGCGCCACAACCCAAACGCACGAATAGAGCAGATCCCGATGGGTATCCCGGTGCCACAGCGCATCGCGCGCGAGCGGGCACGCCGGCTGCTGGGCCTGCCGGAGCGCGAGTTCTTGATCGCGTCGGTGACCCACGTCAATCCCTACAAGCGGCTGGACGTGGTGCTGCGGGTGTTGGCCCGACTGCGGTCGGACGTCCCGGCGCGCCTGGTGATCGCGGGCAGCGTCGCGCCGCTGGTGCCGCTCGGCCGCTACGTGTCGGCGCTGGGTCTCGAGAGCGCGGTCGAGCGCCTGGACTTCGTCGACGACCTGACGGCCCGGCTGGTCGTGGCGGCCAGCGACGTGTGCGTGAACCTCCGCTTCCCTACGGCCGGCGAAACGTCCGCCAGCCTGCTCCGTCTGATGGGCGGAGGCCGCCCCGTGCTGGTGACGGGAGCCGGCTCGTTCGACGAGCTACCGGACGGCGCCGTGATCAAGATCCCGCCCGACGTGCTGGAAGAGGAGACGATCTTCGCGACGCTGCGGCGGCTGGCAAGCGACCCCGCGCTCGGTGAGCGGATTGGCGCCGAGGCACGCCAATTCGTGCTTCGCGAGCACAGCCTGGCGGCCATGGCGGAGGGCTACCACGGGGCGCTCGAGCGGGTCGCGGGGCGCATCCTGCCGCGCCCGGAGGTCGGCGAGCTGATCGAGTCGCTGACGCTCCCCGACGCTCCGACACGCTCAACTCCCGATCCGCTCACGACGGCCATCGCCGACGCGCTGGTGGAGCTCGGACTCGGAGGTGACGTGACGCTTCTCGACGAGGCCGCACGCGCGGCGGTCGAGCTCGGACTGGGGGTTGGTAAGATGGGACGGACGGCGGACGTGGAGCTCACCTCGGGAGGACGCGGAGCATGAGCGAGCAGACGGCCAAGCCGATCAGCGACGAGCTGCTGGAGATCCTGGCGTGCCCGGTGTGCAAGACCTCGGTGCGTTTGGAGGGCGAGAAGTTGGTGTGCGACACGTGCGGCCGCCGCTACCGGATCGAGGATGGCATCCCCATCATGCTAATCGACGAGGCCGAGCTGCCTGAGCGCTAGTCGTGCGTGTGCGGGAATCAGGCGACGCCCCGACGCGGCCGGAAAGGCGCACGAATTAGCACGAATGTTCGCGTTCGCGTAGTATACTTGTCTCGGAGGCACGTCGCAGCTGGATGAGGTCGGCATGAGTACGCGGGTGGTGTCGGGCAAGCAGCGGGAAGAAGACGGCGCGGAGCTCAGCTTGCGGCCGCGGCGCCTGGCGGAGTATATCGGCCAGGATAAGGTCAAGGACCGCCTGCTGATCACGATCCAGGCGGCGCAGGGGCGTGGAGAGTCTCTCGACCACGTGCTGCTCTACGGACCGCCCGGACTGGGCAAGACGACGCTGGCGTCGATCCTCGCGGTCGAGATGGGCGTGAACCTGAGAATCACGTCAGGACCGGCGATCGAGCGCGCTGGTGACCTCGTCTCGATCCTGACCAACCTCAAGCCCGGCGACGTTCTCTTCATCGATGAGATCCACCGGCTCAACCGGGTGGTCGAGGAGGTCCTCTACCCGGCGATGGAGGACTACGCGGTCGACATTGTGCTGGGCAAGGGTCCCGCCGCGCGCAGCATGCGCATCAATCTGCCCCATTTTACGCTGGTCGGCGCGACGACCCGGCTGGCGCTCCTGACATCACCACTCCGCGATCGCTTCGGCGAGATCAACCGGCTCGACTTCTACGACCAGGCCGCCATGGAGGAGATCATCACCCGCTCGGCGCGCATCCTGCAGGTTGAGATCGAGCCCGAGGGCGCG
>DATKRJ010000406.1:0-2790 GCA_035532355.1 Thermomicrobiaceae bacterium
CGTAGGGGCAGACCCCCGTGTCTGCCCCTACCCTCGTGTCTGCCCCGTTCCTCCCGGGGACACCGGGCGGCCACGGGGGGCCGCTCCTACCGAGGATGGGGAACGGCTATCGCTGGGGGACGTGGTGGCCCGGTTCAAGACGATGACGACGAAGCGATATGCCGATGGCGTGAGGCAGGCAGCCTGGGCGGCCTTCGCCGGACGGCTGTGGCAGCGGAACTACTACGAGCACGTCATTCGAGACGGGCGTGAGCTCGATCGCGTTCGTCGCTACATCGACGAGAACCCGTGTCACTGGGACTGCGACCGGGAAAACCCACAGTTCACTCCGTCGTCCAGCCCTCTCGCCACCCCGGGCTCGGCACGGCCTGGACGACCTGCCCGTTTTCGCCGTCCCGACGCGGAAAACCGTCGTCCGGCCCATCGTCCACCCCCTGCACACCACACCCGATCTCAGCCGGCCTCGGCCGGCTTCGGCTCTCAGCGCGGCGGTTCAGCGCCGCGCGACGGCCGGGAGTTTCCCACCCCCCGGCTCCCGGAGACCAGCGCGGGGAAGGCGAGGCGCCTTCCCCGTTCGTTGCCGCTGCCGGCGAGTCGGATGCACCACGCTACGACGACTGGCGCGTCGCCACGAAGTCGAGGCTGAGCTTCAGGCTGTCCTGCACGCTCAGGACCGGCCCGGCCTTGGGTGGCGACATGCCGAAGTCCTCGAACGTCACGGTGGTCGTGGCCGTGCCCTTGACGTCCTGCGCGCTGAACGTCGCCGTGACGTCCCACGTCACCGCTTTGGTCACGCCGTGTACCGTCAGGTTGCCCAGCAGCTTGAAGCTGGACTGGCCGGAGGTCGGCACCGGCGCGGCCAGGCCCTGCACCGCCGTCGGCACGAAGACGGCGTTGGGATAGGTCGACGTGTCGAGCGTGCTGTGCTGGATGAAGCGGTCCCGCATGCTCTGATCGCTCTTGAGCGACGTCAGGTCGACGGCGATCTTCGAGATGTCCGGCACGATGGCGCCCTTCGGGTCCAGCGCAATCGAGCCGGAGACGTTGCCGGTCTTGCCGATGGCGTCCGTCGGGAACGAGAACGTCGCCAGTTGCTCGCGCGCGGCGTAGCTGGCCGTCGACTGGTCGGCGACGATGGCCAGGCGTACCGAGCCGGCCGGCAGCACGGTCGTCGGCGTGGACGGCAGCGGCACCGGCGTGCCGGAGCCGAACGGCGTCGACGCCGCGGCCGCGCCCGCTGCCGTGGCGGCCGCCGTCGGGCTGGCCGTCGTTACTGAGGCGGCGCTCGGCGCGGACGTGCTCGCCGGGGTCGGTGCGCCGGTGCTCGCTCCACCGCAGGCCGCGGCCACCAGCATCAGCGTGCCCACGAGGAGCGCGAGCAGCGAACGATTCATCTACCCTCCCACATTCCCACATGCCCACAGGATTGCCACGGCACCCGGCCGCCATCGATGTCCCAGCACCCACGGCCCGCGACGACAGCCGCGGATGAGCGTAGGCCGGCAGGCTGAAGCGGCAGTGAAGAATACCTGAACCGCACCTGACCGGAGCACGTCACGCGCCGCGATGCCACGAATCCTTCCGCGCGCCGCCGCAACTCCGGTCATAATGACCGCGTAATTCACATCGTGTTGACAGTCTGTTCTGCTGCTGCTATGATGCTGGCGTTTTGCCCGCAACCACTGGGCGAGCGGCCTCATGGACGGGGTGAGACGTGCCGGCCGGACCCGAGATCGACGACCTCGATCTCCGCATCATCGCCGAGCTCCAGGACGACGGACGCAAGCCCACCACCGAGATCGCGCGGGCGCTCGACGTCCCACGCACCACGATTGCGCGCCGCATCGAGCGGCTGATCGCGGAGCACATCATCACCGTCGGCGTGCTCGCGAACGGCCCGCGCATCGGCCTGCCGATCCAGGTGATCGTCGAGGTCCTGGTCGACCCATCCCAGTCCGATCGCGTCATCGCCGCGGTCACGGCGCTGGACGAGGTGCGCTGGGTCGGGGTGGCCTCGGGCCCGGTCGACCTGCTGGTCGAGGCGATGCTGACCTCGCAGGTGCACCTGCGCCACTTCATCCTGAGGAAGCTGGGCCGCATCGAGGGGATCACCCAGCTCCGCACGGCCCACATCCTCGAGGTCGCCAAGATCGCGTTCGACTGGAGCCGGATGCTCCGCGCCGGCGAGGTCGCGGAGCTCGAGGAGTCCACGGCACCGGTCGGTCACGGGGTACTCCCCTAGGCGGCCGATGTCCAGCGGCACCCAGGCCCGGTGGGAGCGGTTCCCACGGGCGACCCACGGTGGACCCGGCCGACAGCGGTGTCGACCGGCAGCAGAGGAGGCAATCGTGGCAGCCATCGACGACCGGCAACCCGCGGGGTCCGCCGCCACTCCACCCGGCACGCTGTCCCGCCGTCAGTTGCTCCGGCGCGCCGGCGCGCTGGGCGGGGCCGCCGTCTTCGGCGGCGCGCTGGCCAGCCTGCTGGCCGCCTGCGGCGGCGGGACGACCGCGTCACCGACCACCAGCACCTCGGCGGGTGGAAGCACCAGTACCACCACGATCGGCGGCGCCAGCACGCCGGCCGCGGCCGGCGCGGCGACCCCGAGCGGAGCCGCGTCCTCCAGCACCGCCACCACCGCCGGCGGACCTATTCAGCGCGGCGGCACGATGACCTGGGCCTACACCGCGCCGCCGATGAAGCTCGACCCCGTCTGGACCCAGGCGCTCGTCGACGGCACCGTCCTCTCGCAGATCGTCGACGCGCTCGGACGGGCCAACAAGGACGGCT
>DATKRJ010000407.1:0-26338 GCA_035532355.1 Thermomicrobiaceae bacterium
CGCGTCGATGCTGGAGACGGCGCGCATCCTGGCGGGGCAGCGGGACCTGCTGCGGCGGGAGCTGCGGCTGGCGTTCTGGTCGGGGCACTCGCACGCGCGCTACGGGACGTCGGCCTGGTTCGCCGACGAGTTCTGGCAGGACCTGCACGACCACTGCGCGGCCCACGTCAACATCGACTCCCCCGGGGGCGTCGGCGCCACGCTCCTCACCGAGGCTCCCACTATGGCCGAGACGTACGGCGTCGCCCGCGAGCTGATCGGATACCTGTCGGACCAGGAACTGGCGTATCGGCGTATCGGCCGCATGGGTGACCAGTCCTTCTGGGGCATCGGCGTGCCGTCGCTCTACTGCTCCATCTCCGTCCAGGGCGGCGACGAGGGCGGACCGGATCTGACCGACGCGATCGGCGGCGAGAAGCGACGCGGCGGAGGACTCGGCTGGTGGTGGCACACCGCCGACGACACGATGGACAAGCTCGACCCCGCCAACCTCGCGCGTGACGCCGGCATCCTCCTCGCCACCGTCTACCAACTCGTCTCGGACCGGGTGCTGCCCTTCGATCAGACCGCGGCCGTGGCGGAGATTCGAGGGGCCGTTGCCGACGCCGCGCGCGCCGCGGGCAGCGCGATCGACCTGTCGCCGGTGGTCGCCGACGCCGATGCGCTGATGGACTCGGCCCGGCGGCTGACCGAGCGCACCCGGCAGCCGGCCACCGACTCGCAGGCTCGCGCGCTCAACCGCTGCCTGATGCAGGTTAGCCGCGCGCTCATCCCGGTCAACTACACGCGGGCCGGCCGTTTTAGCCAGGATGCCGCGCTCGACCAGGGCGCCGTGCCCGGGCTGCGCGAAGCCGCGCGGCTTGGCGGGCTCCCGGCAGACAGCGGGGAGCGACATCTGCTCGAGACCACCGTCCGGCGCGAGCGCAACCGGGTTCGAGCGGCGCTCGTCGACGCGCGGCGCGCCATCGACGACACCCTCGCGACGATCGGGTGACGCGGAAAATCCGCGTGGCCGCGCCGCCAGTGGCCGGCCGCGCGGGCTCCCTTCCGCTTGACAGCGTGTCCGTACCGTCGCTATAATTCCGTCCGCTTGCCGAACAGGCAACCGCGCCGAGGTGGCGGAATAGGCAGACGCGCTAGCTTGAGGGGCTAGTGCCCGTTTAGGGCGTGGGGGTTCAAATCCCTTCCTCGGCACCAGGTCCGCTGTGTTCGGGCGATTAGCTCAGTTGGAAGAGCGCCACGTTTACACCGTGGATGTCAGAGGTTCGAGCCCTCTATCGCCCACGAACGCGGGACGTCCCGGCGCCGACGGGACGCGGAGCCGGACCGGACACACACCGGTCCGCCGGCAGGTGACGTGCCCACCCCGCCGAGGTAGCTCAGGGGTAGAGCATGCGACTGAAAATCGCAGTGTCGGCGGTTCAATTCCGCCCCTCGGCACCACCGATGGAGAGATCTACCGTACCGCGGTAAACGGAAGTCCCGCTCCAGTCAGAGCGGGGCTTTTCCGTGACCGGCGCATCGACCCGACGACGTCAAACGCGAGCAGCATCGCGGGCCGGCACCGGTGTCCACACTCACATGTCCGCACGGCCTCACCGGCCCGCAACCGTCCGATCCGGTCTGAGCCCACCCTCGGCAAGTCCCGGACGACATGCCCGTTTTCCCTGTCCCGGCGCGGGATTCCGCCGTCCGCCCCTTGTCCGCTCCCGTCCTCGGCGCCGCCGCGGAGCTGCCCCTATCCGACAGTGGCCCTTCCTCCCGGACCGCCTCATCGCCTCGGTGACGCCGGCAAGCCGGTCGAGCTCATGTCGCGAAAAGGCGGCACGAACAGCGTGCCCACGGCCGGCACCTCCCAGATGATGGCCATCGCGACCAACGTCGTGTTCAGACCCCGCGACTGGATTGCACTCCCGGCCACCACCATCCCCAGCGGCGCGACGGATTGGGCCGCTGCGGAGTATGCGCCGACGACCCGGCCCCGCAGTTCGCGTGGGATCCGCTCGTGACGAACGGTCACCAGCAGTGGTTTCAGCGGGCCCGCCACGGCGCCCACGAGGAAGAGTAAGGCAGCCAGGGGTAACGGCGGCAGCCTGGCCAGCCCCGCCGACCCGCGGCCCCATGACGATCACCTGCCATGTCCTCCGTCGCGCCGGGGGATCTACCAGTCGCCACTTCCGGCAGCCCGCCGCGGCCGGCGGGATCCCGGCAAGTCCGGTGGAGACCACCATGCTCGTCGGCGCAGCAAGAACGGGGTCGGCGCGACGCGCCGACCCCTCATCGTTTGCACCCACGCCCGGCGGCCAGCCGGCCCGGTGGACCTAGGTCGAGACCTGCTCCATCACCGCCGCCCGCTGGTTGATCCCCAGGAAGCGGACCAGCAGCGAGGGGATCAACGCGCCCGGCACAATGATGAACAGCACCCAGCCGAGGTGATTCTGCCCCATCAGGTAGAGCGGACCGGTCAAGGTGATACCGGCCCACGCCCCGAGGTGGCCGAGTCCGTCCGTCCAGCCGAAGGCCACCGCCCGGAATCGAGTGGGGAACGCCATGGCTGTGTAGTTGTACATGTTGAACAGCCACAGGCTCCCGCCGATGCCGGCGACGACGTAGAAGATCGCGATGACCGGCTTGGTCGGGAAGAAGTAGATCACCCCCCAGCCGATGAAGAACAGCAGCGCGACCGCCAGGATGACGTCGCGCCGCTCGAAGCGTTCACCCAGCCGGGCGTTGGCAAGGAATCCGCCGAAACGGAACACTCCGGCGATCGTGATAAGCAGGAAGACGAAGTGCGCCGACGCGCCGTGGTCCACCATGTAGACCGCCGCGAACGCGCCCACGCCATAGACGATCCCCGGGTACCCCAGCAGCCAGGAGATGAGCAACAGGATCGTCCGCTGTCGGTACTCGGGGTTGATGAACAATTCCTTCCAGGCGCCTTTGCCCGCCATCACCACCGGATTCATATCCGGATCAGGCTCCGGCAGTTCCTTTCCGTAGGCCCGCTGACATCGGGCCTCGAGCTTCTCCACTACCCGCTCGGCCTCGTCGTGCCGACCGTGCGCCTCCAACCAGCGCGGCGATTCCGGCAGACGCCAGAGGAGCAGGGGGAACATGACCAGGACGAGGGCGGCCACCACCCAGACGTACGCCTGCCAGTGAATGGGGATCCAGAAGAACGCGAGCAGACCGACGACCACGCCCACGAGAGCGGTGACGCTCTGCGCGCTCAGCAGCAGTCGGTTGCGCGCGTTGGGTCCGATCAGCTCCGAGATGTAGACCGAGTGGAGCGCGACGATCGCGCCCACGCCCAGGGTGCTGAACACCGAGAGCGCCACCAGCGGCCAGAAGCTCGTGACGTAGGCAAATGGCCAGAGGAACAAACCGCCCAGGACCGCCGCCAGGACGATCCCAATCTTGCGGCCGTAGCGGTCGGCCACCCAGCTCATGATCCAGTCGCCGATCAACACGCCGAGGCCCACCTCGAGCGCCTGAATCACGGAGTACTGGAAGGTGCTGACGTAGTGATGCGGTCGCCAGATAAAGGGATAGAGGCGGCCGGCGATTCCGTCGGTATCGACGATGATGAGGCCCCAGGTGAGTTCGACCAGGATCGCGATCTCCCACTGCACCTTCGTCAAGGGCAGGCGATCAATGCGTGCGGCAATCCGGCCGGCGATGGTTGCCGAAGGCGCAGCCGCCGCCGCGTCCGGTGCAGAGGAGAACCCATCAAGTGGCAAGCCGGCTTGGCCAGCTCCCGTCATCCCGTTCCTCCTTCCGACGCTCACTCCGCCCGACGATCCTCGACCGACCTCCTCATCGGCCGACACTAGGCATCGGCACTGGCACCCGTCCGTGCGCCAGGCCAGCCAATTCGCGAATCCCCACAGAGACCAGCCGTAGCAACTAACGGACCCACAGCCGAGATTGGATTGCTGCCTGGATTCCCGCTCAGGTCGCGGGATTCTCGGTGGCGCCGACCAGTCCTCGTTGGTTCGACGGCACCGACCTGATGGAAAACGGGTAACGCGCGACACACGTCCACGTGAGAGCACCGCACGTCTGCCGCCGGCATGTCCACGGCCCGTCCGACCTGTAATGTCGCTCTACTGTGCGTCCATCGTATGCCCGTCCGTATGTGCTGTCAATACCGCAAACGCATCTGCCGCGTCCGTGAAAAGACTCACGCATTCCAGCGCTTCCTCGGATGGTGGAGCGTCGAGGCATTGGGCAGGGGTCGGTTGTCGTGAGTCATCCGCCTCGATGTTGGCCTTACATGGCGGCAGGGCAGGCGGGGAAGCGTTTCAGCGATCGGCCGGGACGTCGTGCCAGGATCGCCGAGCTCGCTCGGGGTACACGGCGCACGATGGTCGGCGGTGGAGGTTGTGACTGGAGGAGGTACGACCGCTACGGAGGCGGCGGTGCCGGACCGGGGATCACCCGCTCCGTGCGCCGCCGCGTTCGTGGAGCCGGGTCAGTCGGCCCCGCCGTCGGACTCGCCGTACTGCTTCTTGATCTCGTCGAGCACCGATGGATCTGTCAGCGTCGTGGTGTCACCGACGACCCGCCCCTCGGCGATGTCGCGCAGGAGCCGGCGCATGATCTTGGCGCTCCGCGTCTTCGGCAACTCAGCCGTGAAGTAGATCCGGTCCGGACGGGCGATCGGCCCGATCTTCTCGGCCACGTGCTCCCGCAGTTCATCGGCCAGTTCGGGCCCGACCTGAACACCCGCCCGCGGAGTGACGAACGCGGCGACCGCCTGGCCCTTGACCTCGTGACTCACCCCAATCACCGCGGCCTCGGCGACCGCGGGATGGCTGACCAGTGCGCTCTCGAGCTCCATCGTCCCGAGCCGGTGGCCGGCCACATTCAACACGTCGTCGACCCGGCCGAGCAGCCAGTAGTAACCGTCCTCGTCGCGCTTGGCGCCGTCTCCGGTCACGTACACCGACGGTCCGTACTTCGAGAAATACTGCGCGACGTAGCGGTCCGGATCACCCCAGATGGTCCGCGCCATCGACGGCCACGGCCGTCGCATGACCAGGAAGCCTCCCTGGCCGTCCGGCACCGGATTGCCCGCCTCGTCCACGATGTCGGGCTCGAGCCCCGGGAAGGGCGTGGTCGCCGAGCCCGGCTTGAGCGTGGTAATGCCGGGCAGCGGCGTGATCAGAATCGCCCCCGTCTCCGTCTGCCACCAGGTGTCGACCACCGGGCAGCGCTCGTGGCCGATGTGCTCGTAGTACCAGATCCAGGCCTCCGGGTTGATCGGCTCGCCCACCGTGCCGAGCAGGCGGAGCGACGACAGATCGTGCCGGGCCGGGAACTGGGTGCCCCAGCGCATGAAGCTGCGGATCGAAGTCGGTGCCGTGTAGAGGATCGTTACCGCTCGCCGCGCGATCAGATCCCAGAAACGGTCCTTGTCCGGGTAGTCCGGAGCCCCCTCGTACATGACGCCGGTCGCGCCGTTGGCCAGCGGACCGTAGACGATATAGCTGTGGCCGGTCACCCAGCCGATGTCGGCCGTGCACCAGTAGATGTCCTCGTCCTTGAGGTCGAACACCCACTTGCTCGTGAGGTACGTGCCCACGAGATAGCCGCCGGTAGTGTGCAGCACGCCCTTGGGCTTGCCCGTCGTGCCCGACGTGTACAGGATGTAGAGTGGGTGCTCGGCGTCGACCCACTCCGGCTCGCAGTAGGTTCCCTCGACCTGATCGATCGCTTCGTGCCACCAGATGTCGCGTCCGGCCCGCATGTGCACGGGGTGCGCCCGTCGGCCGACCCGCTCGACCACCACGACCCGATCCACCGACGGCGTGTTCTCCAGCGCTCGGTCGGCGTTCTCCTTCAGCGGTACGACGTTGCCGCGCCGGTAGCCGCCGTCGGAGGTCACCAGCACCTTCGCCTCACAGTCGTTGATGCGGTCGGCGAGGGAGTCGGGGCTGAAACCGCCAAAGATCACCGAGTGTGGCGCGCCAAGTCTCGCGCAGGCCAGTAGCGTGATCGGCAGCTCCGGGATCATCGGCAGGTAGACCGCCACGCGGTCCCCCTTCCGCACGCCGAGACCGCGCAGCATCAACGCCGCCCGATTCACCTCGCGGTACAGGTCCTGGTACGTGAGCACGCGCTCGTCGCCGGATTCCCCTTCCCAGATGATGGCGGCCTTGGTACGGCGCCAGGTCTGCACGTGGCGATCGACGCAGTTGTAGCAGGCATTGAGCTTGCCGCCGACGAACCACTTGGCCCAGGGGGGATTCCAGTCCAGCACCGTGTCCCACCGCTGTTTCCAGTCGAGCTGCTCGGCCGCCTCGCCCCAGAAACCCTCAGGGTCCTCGTGGGCACGCCGGTAGACGTCGGGATCGCTGACGCTGGCCCGGGCGACGAACGCCGGCGGCGGCGGGTAGCGTCGCGACTCGGTCAGCAACCCTTCGATCGTGCCGGGCACGTTGCTGGACATGCACCGCTCCTTCCCTGGCATGGGCGTGACAGACGCCGGGTCGACGTCCGGCGCTCGGAGTTCGGAGTTCACGTGCGACAAGACTGGACGGGCCGGCGCCCGATCTCTCTATACTAATCCAAAAGCGCGTTGCAGGCGGCAACCGGCCGCGCCGCCGCCGGTCGCCTCCATCCTGATGTCCCATCTTGGGCCGGCGCAGGCCATTTTCGAACACCGTGTGTCAGCGGCGTGTCACCGGTCGTGAACGGCGTAACAAAATAGTGACAGTCTCCGGGGACCCGTAGTAGCATAGGCGACGTTGGTCGGACTGGTGGACGCATGCCCGGAATCGGCGCCGGACACGGCGGGACCTGGACAGGGAGGACCATGACGGGCCGAAGGCGCTACCTCAGACGATGGATCTGGGCGGCACTCGGGGTGCTGCCGGTCGCGTTTCTCAGTGGCTGCTCCTTCCTCGGCGCGGGCCCGCAGTCCGCCGATCAGCCCCACGCGGACAACGCTCGGCTGATCTGGAACCTTTTCGTGCCCATCTTCTGGCTCTCGGTCGTCGTCTTCGTCATCGTCGAAGGCATCCTCCTGGTTGCCGTCGTCCGCTTCCGCCGTCGCCCGGGCCAACCTATGCCACAGCCGATTCATGGCAACACCAAGCTCGAGATCGCCTGGACGCTGCTGCCTGCGCTGATCCTGGCCGTCATCGCGGTCCCGACGATCAGCGGCATCGCCACCCTCGCCCAGAACCCGGGCCCGAGCGCCATGACCATCCGCGTCATCGGCCAGCAGTGGTGGTGGGCGTTCGAGTATCCCGACACCGGGGTGGTGGTGGCCGACGAGCTGCACGTCCCCGAGGGTCAGACGGTGCGCCTGGAGCTGACCAGCCGCGACGTGATCCACAGCTTTTGGGTGCCGCAATTGGCCGGCAAGCAGGATGCCGTCCCCGGACGCACCAACTTCATCAACTTCAAGGCCGACACGCCCGGTGAGTATGACGGCCAGTGCGCCGAGTTCTGCGGCGCGCAGCACGCCCACATGCTCTTTCGGGTCTTCGTGGACACGCCGGCCCAATTCCAGGCCTGGGTGCAGTCCCAGGAGAAGTTCCCGGCAACGCCTGCCTCCGGTACCGCTGCGGCTGCCGGAGAGCAACTCTTCATGTCGGGAGCTTGTATCGGCTGCCACACCATCAACGGCACCAAGGCCCAGGGAACCATCGGGCCGAACCTGACTCACTTCGGTAGCCGCACGCTGATCGCGGGTGGCGTTCTGTCGAACACGCCGCAGAATCTCGAAGCCTGGATTCACGACGCTCCCGGCATCAAGCCAGGCCAGGCATCCGCGCAGGGCGCGTCGCCGGGGCACAATCAGATCGTCATGCCCGCCTTCCCGAACTACACTCCCGACCAGCTCAGCCAGCTGGCCGCGTACCTGGAGAGCCTGAAGTGACCCACCTGTTGACGAGTGAATGCGACTTGCTAGGGAGAGCGTTGATCGGCAGCAGGCCGCGGGGCGGGGCTCGCGGACGAGGAGGGTTCTGATGGTACAGGCCGCGGTCACACTGGAGCGTGAGCACTATGAGGGCTCACGTATCTGGAGCTGGATCACGACCGTCGATCACAAGCGGATCGGCATCCTCTACCTCATGTCGGCGCTCGTCTTCTTCCTGGTCGGCGGACTACTGGCGCTGCTGATCCGCACCCAGCTCGCCGTGCCCGACAACACCCTGCTCGGACCCGACACCTACAACCAGGTCTTCACCACCCACGGCATCATCATGATCTTCCTGGTCGTGATGCCGCTCAACGCCGCCTTCTTTAACTACTTCGTGCCGCTCATGATCGGCGCGCGCGACGTCGCCTTCCCGCGCATGAACGCGTTCAGCTACTGGGGATTTCTGTTCGGCTCCCTCTTGCTGCTGAGCAGTTTCATCATCAAGTCCGCGCCGAACGACGGCTGGTTCGCCTACGCCAACCTCACCACCGACCTCTATTCGCCGGGCCGCAACATGGACTTCTACATGATGGGGCTCCAGGTGCTCGGCATTGCGTCGATTGCCGCGGCGCTCAACTTCTTCGTCACGATCGTCAACCTGCGGGCGCCGGGCATGCGGCTGATGCGCATGCCGCTTTTCGTCTGGATGACGCTGATCACCTCGGTCCTGATGCTGCTGGCCTTCCCGTCGCTGACGGTCGGCCTGATCGAACTGATGTTCGACCGCTATTTCGGCACGAACTTCTTCAACCCCCAGGCTGGCGGCGACCCGGTCCTCTGGGCACACCTGTTCTGGATCTTCGGCCACCCGGAGGTCTACATCCTGATCCTGCCGGCCTTCGGCATCATCTCGGAGATCCTGCCGGTCTTCGCGCGCAAGCCGCTCTTCGGCTACCCGTTCATGGTCTACTCCGGGCTCTCGATCGCCTTCCTGTCGTTCGGGGTCTGGATGCACCACATGTTCACCCTCGGCGTCGGTGCGGTACCGAACTCGGTCTTCGCGACCACCACCATGCTGATCGCCATCCCGACCGGGGTGAAGATCTTCAACTGGCTCGGCACGCTGTGGGGCGGATCGATCGAGATCAACACGCCCCTGCTCTTCTCGGTCGGCTTCATCGCCATGTTCACGATCGGCGGCATCTCCGGCGTGATGCACGCGGCGGTGCCGGTCGATTACTGGCAGCACAACTCCTACTTCATCGTGGCCCACTTCCACTACGTCCTCTTCGGCGGCGCGATCATGGCCATGATGGGCGCGATCTACTACTGGTTCCCCAAGATGTTCGGCCGCGTGCTGAACGACAAACTCGGGCAGGTCCAGTTCTGGATCACCCTGATCGGGTTCAACATGACCTTCTTCCCGATGCACTTCCTGGGCGTGGACGGCATGCCGCGCCGGATCTACACCTACCCGCCGGGCATGGGCTGGGACTTCTGGAACTTCTTCGAGACGATCGGGGCATACATCCTGGGCGTCTCGGTGATGCTGCTGGCGTACAACATCATCACCACGCTGCTGCGAGGCGAGGCCGCGCCGGCCGACCCATGGGACGGGCGCACGCTCGAGTGGTCGATCCCCTCACCGCCGCCGGTCTACAACTTCGCCGTAGTCCCCAGCGTTCACAGCCGGGACGCTTGGTGGGAGGAGAAGCAGGCTCATGGCACCGGTGCTCCCGCGCACGCCCAGCCGCCGGTGCGCGGCGGCGCCGAGGAGGGGAGCGAGGGGCTGTCCATCCACATGCCGCCGCCGTCCTACTTCCCGGTGCTGGTCGCCCTCGGCCTGGCGACGGTCGGCGCCGGTATGGTTGCCCAGATACCCGTGATCGTGGGCGTGGGCATGGCCCTGATGGTCATCAGCCTCTACGGGTGGGCCTTCGAACCCAACCACTGAGACCACCGGACGCGGAGCGCTGAGGCGGAGCGAGAAGGGGAACGGGGACAGTGAGTCAGGCACAGGCAACAGCCCACGCGGAGGAGGAGCATCATACCTCCACCGGGTTGAGTCACAATAAGATCCTGATGTGGGCCTTCCTGGCCTCGGACTGCATGTTCTTCGGTACGCTGATCATGACCTACATGATCTACCGTAACCGCAGCGTGACCGGTCCGTACCCGCGCGACGTCCTGAACATCCCGTACACCTCGGTCAGCGCAGCCGTGCTGCTCCTGAGCAGCCTCATGATGGTGCTGGCCCTCCAGGCGATCCAGCGCGGCCGGATGCGCGAGTATCGGGTGTGGCAGCTGGCGACGGCCGGACTGGGTCTCCTGTTCTTGGGCGGTCAGTTCTTCGAGTTCACCGAGTTCTATCGCGATCACGGTCTGTCGCTGAGCTCCAACCTGTTTGGCTCGACCTTCTTCGTGCTGACCGGCTTCCACGGCACGCACGTCGGCATTGGAATCATCTGGCTGATTTCGCTGGTGATCATGTCGCTGCGGGGCACGCTGACCCCGGCTCAGGCCGAGAAAGTCGAGATCGCCGGCCTGTACTGGCACTTCGTCGACATCGTCTGGATTATCATCTTCACGGTCGTCTACCTGATCCCGTACTAGGTGGCGCCGCACGTCGATGGGCGCGGCGACCTGGCATTGCGTGAAAGGGGAACGGAGCGCGCGATGAGCACGTCACACCAGACGACAGCCGCCGAGCACGGACATCCGGGAGCGGCGGAGTACGTCAAGATCGCGGTCATTCTGTCGATCCTGACCATGACCGAGGTGGCGATCTGGTACATCCCAGCGTTCGCGGCTATACTCACCCCTGCGCTGATCGTCCTATCGATCGCCAAGTTCACCCTGGTCGTCATGTTCTACATGCACCTGAAGTTCGACTCGCGGTTGTTCTCGGGAGTGTTTCTCTGGGGCCTGTTTGTGGCGATCTCCATTTTGTTGACGATGATGGCGCTGTACGTCAACTTCTAACGACGAGCGATCGAGTTCGGCTCGACTGGGCCGCCCCGGACATCTCCGCGGATTCGAATGCCGCGCTGCCGGGGCGGCGCTCTGTGTCCCGACTAATCTGGTGGTCACGGCGGCGCTTGCCACTGTCGCCGGAGCGGGGAGCGCCACGGGATTGCTGGGATCGGCACGAGGTCGGTATACTGCCGCGGCTCATGGTGTGAGGCGTACCACTCGGTGGCGCGGTTGTCCGAACGTGGGGGAGAAGAAAGCCCGTGAGTAACGTGTCCATCGCCCTGACGGTCGCGATCGTGGCGGGCGTGGCGGCGATCATCTACGGCTTGTTGCTCATCCGCTGGGTGCTGGCGCAGCCGTCCGGTGACACCCGGATGCTGGACATCGCGCGTGCCATCCAGGAAGGCGCCCAGGCCTACATGCGCCGCCAGTACACGTTGGTGGCCGCGGTAGCGGTGGTGATCGTGCTCATCCTGGGCTTCGCCCTCAACTGGACGACCGCGATCGGCTTCCTGGTCGGCGCCTCGGCATCGGCGGCGGCCGGCTTCATCGGCATGAGCGTGGCCGTGCGCTCGAACGTACGGACTGCCGAGGCCGCCAAGACGGGCCTCGCGCCGGCACTGGCCATCGCGTTTCGCGGGGGCAGCGTCACCGGTCTGCTGGTCGTCGGGCTCGGCCTCCTCTCGGTCTCGGTCTTCTACACGATTACGCGCGACGTCGAGGCGCTGGTGGGGCTCGGCTTCGGCGGCAGCCTCATCTCCGTCTTCGCCCGCATCGGCGGCGGCATCTATACGAAGGCGGCCGACGTAGGGACCGACCTGGTCGGGAAAGTCGAGGCCGGCATCCCGGAGGACGACCCGCGCAATCCGGGAGTGATCGCCGACAACGTCGGCGACAATGTCGGCGACTGCGCCGGCATGGCCGCCGACCTGTTCGAGACCTACGCCGTCACGGCGGTCGCGGCCATGCTCCTCGGCCACCTGGTCTTCAACAGCGAGTCGGCGGTGGTCTACCCGCTGTTGCTTGGCGGAGCCTCGATCTTCACCTCGATCGTCGGCACGTTCTTTGTGCGCCTCGGCGGCGGCGGCATCATGCGCGCGCTCTACCAGGGGCTGATCGCGGCCATCGTGCTGGCGATCATTGCCTTCTACCCGCTGACCAGCTGGATCATGGGTGGCGATGCCAGCGTCAGCTCGTTGCTGGGTGGGCACGCCGTCTCGATCTTCAAGGCGACGTTCACGCTGGCGCCGACCTGGAAGCTCTTCCTCAGCGCGATGATCGGCATCCTGGTTACGCTCGCCGTCGTCATCATCACCGAGTACTTCACGTCGGTGCGCTTCGGGCCAGTCAAGCGTATCGCCGACGCCTCCGAGACGGGTCACGGCACCAACATCATCGCCGGGCTGGCCGTTTCGATGCGCTCGACCACGCTGCCGATCATCGTGATCTCGCTGGCGATCTACCTGGCGTTCAACCTGAACTCGGGGAGCAGCGCCACCGCCGGGCTGTACGGCATCGCGGTCGCGGCGATGGCCATGCTATCGATGACCGGCATCATCGTGGCGATCGACTCCTTCGGACCGATCACCGACAACGCCGGCGGCATCGCCGAGATGGCGGAGCTGCCAGAGAGCGTGCGCGACGTGACCGATCAACTCGACGCGGTGGGCAACACGACCAAGGCCATCACCAAGGCATACGCGATCGGCTCGGCGGGGTTGGCGGCGCTGGTGTTGTTCGCGTCCTACTTCAAGGAGATGCACGGGCAGCCATCGTTCGATCTTTCGAATCCCCGGGTGCTGATCGGCCTCCTGATCGGCGGCGCGCTGCCGTTCCTGTTCGGGAGCATCCTGATCGAGGCGGTGGGCAAGGCGGGCGGTGCGGTGGTCCAGGAGGTCCGGCGCCAGTTCCGCGAGATCCCGGGGCTGCTCGAGGGCAAGGCGCGGCCGGAATACGGCACGGCCGTCGACATCGTGACCCGGCAGGCGCTGCGCGAGATGCTGGTACCGGCCCTGCTACCGGTGCTCACGCCGATCCTCATCGGAATCACGCTCGGCAAGGAGGCGGTCGGTGGCCTCCTGATCGGGTCAATCATCACCGGGCTGTTCGTGGCCGTGTCGATGACGACCGGTGGTGCCGCCTGGGACAACGCCAAGAAGTCGATCGAGGCCGGTGCACACGGCGGCAAGGGGAGCTTCGCTCACCAGGCGTCCGTGACCGGAGACACGGTCGGTGACCCCTACAAGGACACCGCGGGGCCGGCTATCAACCCGATGATCAAGATCGTGAACATCGTGGCGCTGCTGCTGGTCTTCTTCAAGGGCTGGTAGCTGCAGGTCGCCACACGGCGCCATCCGGTCGAGTAGGCACGTCGGGGAGCGGCACATCGCTCCCCGACGGTGTTTTTTACTGCGCGTGGTTGATCGGGGCCGCGCCGGACCGCGTCATCCAGCAGTCCATCGCACGGCAGGACGAGGGCCGGACGACGGTTTTCCGCGTCCTGACAGCGAAAACGGGCAGGTCGTCCGGGTGGCTGCGAGCCCTGGGGGTAACGTGGCCCGGACGACGGATGATGAATGTCCGGCCGGCCGCTCGACGCCGACGATCCGCGAGGTCGCAGGGTTGGCGGATCGCACCGGCGACGTTCCCCTCATCGCGAGACCTTGGCCCAGATGCTGCAGCGTTGTTCAAAGCGATCGTCTGCCCGACGACGTGCTGGGCGCGATGAATCGCGCCCCTACACGCGACGCAGCGAACGTAATCGACCAAGGCCACTGCACATGACTCTAACGCTCTGCCGGACAAACCGGATCCCAGCCGTGCAACACCGGCGCGGCCGGATCCACGATGCACTACGCCCGCGCGAGGAACGCGTCGACCTCTCGGCGGAACGGCAGCGAAGGCTGCGCCCCCGGCCGCTGCACGGCAAGCGAGCCGGTGGCCACGCCCGCACGCGCCGCCTCCTCGATCGACGCGCCCGCCGCGACCAGCGCGGCAAAGGCGCCGACGAACGCATCGCCGGCCCCGGTGCTGTCCACGACCGTCACGTGTGGCGCCGGGAGCAGCGCCGCCGTGGTCGGCGTCCGGAGGTACGCCCCAGCCGCACCGAGCGTGATGACGACGACCGACGGCCCGAGTCCAGCGATCCGATCCGCGGCGCCGGGGACATCGGAGACGCCGACCGGTGCTGACCCGAGGATCTGGCCCGCCTCGACCTCGTTGACGATCAGCGTGTCAGCCAGTTCAACGAGGTCCCGGCCCTCCGGCAGATACGGCGCCGCGTTGAGCACCGAGTAGGCGCCGATTCCCCGCGCCGTTCGCAGAGCCGCCCGGGTCGCCTCGAGGGGCAGCTCGAACTGGCAGACGAGCACGTCTTCCCGCCCGAGCACCGCGCCAACCCCATCGGCCGCGTCGCCGGCGGCGACGGAGTCGTTCGCGCCGGAAACCAGCACGATCGTGTTCTGGCCCGCCGCGTCTACCTGGATGACGGCCACGCCTCCGGTCACGTGGTCCCGACGCCGCACGAAGCCGACGTCGACTCCCGCCGCCACGAGATCCGCTACCCTGGCCTGGCTGAAGACGTCCGAGCCGACCGCGCCCACCAGGGCCACGGGCGCGCCCATCCGCGCGGCGGCGACTGCCTGGTTGGCGCCCTTGCCGCCGCCGTTGATCGCCAGTGAACCGCCGGCCAGCGTCTCCCCCGGCACGGGGAAGCGCGCCACGCGGACGACCAGGTCCGTGTTGATGCTCCCGGCAACCACCACGCGCCCCATCCTAGTCGTCGCCGACCGTTTCTGACGGGCGGACACGCCAGCGCTGCAACAACGCGTAGCGGACGATCAGCGATCGGAGCCTGAGCCAGGCCGTTCGGGCGCGGCTCAACTCGGCGGACGTGGGCGGACGAGTACCGTAGCGCTCTCTCACGTAGAGCTCGGCCAGGACCTGGACATGCTGGCGAGATCCGGGCATACGGCGGCCGACGATCGACGCGTACTCGAACGGCGTCATCGATGGGTCCGCCGGCACTCCGCCCCAGCCGGCGCCGCGCTCGACCTTGGTAAAGAACCGCGCCGCCGGAGTCATCCCGCGCGTGCCGCGCACCCACAGGAACGTCACCACGGCAAACCCCAGCAACACCAGCCCGATGCCACCACGCAGCACCCAGGTGAGGCGAGAATCCTGGCTCGTCGTCACGACCACGCCGCCGCCGCCACCACCGAGCCCGGGGTCCTGCAGTTCGTCAAAGCGGCTCTGCGCGGCCGAGTTGTCGGTACCGGCGGCCGACGCCGAGATCGAAACCGGCGAGGTAGCCGGGGCGCCGCGGGAGATCGGGCTGCGAGCGGAGGTTGGCTCGAACGGGATCCAGCCGTAGCCCGGGAAATATGCCTCGACCCAGGCGTGCGCGTTGCGGTCCCGATACAGATAACCCGCGGACGCTGAATCGAAGTCGGCGGGGTAGAAGCCGACGTCCACCCGGCTCGGGATGCCGAGGATACGGAGCATCTCCGCCATGGCTGAGGCGTAGTAGGTGCAGTAGCCCTGCTTGCTGTCGAACAGGAAGTAGTCGACGAGATCGCGGTTGGCGGGCGGGTTAGACACGTTCTCGTTGTAGCGCATGTTCTGACGCAGCCACGCCTCGATATTCGCGGCCACGTCGTAGGGATTGTTCCGGCCCTGGACGAGCGACTCGGCCAGCGCCTTGGTGCGATCGCTGTACGCCGGCAGTTGGAGGTAGCGCTGGGTGATCTCGGGCGGGTAGTCGGTTCCGGCGACCCGGAGCTGCGCCGGCGTCGCCTGGCTGACCAGGGACTGAACCTGGTACTGGTCGCCGCTGCGCACGCCGTCGCGCGCGTAGAGCGCCTCGACGTCTGCCATCACCGGCAGCTGCCCGCTGAAGGTCATGTTGAGGACTTTGTAGTCCGAGCCGACCTGCCAGCGCGTCTGGATGCCTTTGTCCTGCAGCGCGCGCTGCGCCTGGAGGATGTCCCGTCGCTGCTGGAACGCGTCCGTCTGGGCGGATCGACCCTGCCCGGTGATGCCGGGAGTTGTCGTGAGCGCCCGCTGCGCCGAACTGGTATCGGGCGGTCCGGGCGGGGCGGGAGTTGCGGTCGGCGTCGCGCCCGGGGTAGTGGATGGCGTGGCGTCAGGAGTCGCGACACTCGAGGCGCCCGGAGTCGCGACGGACGTCGTGCCGGGAGTCGCCGTGGGCGTGGCCGGCGGGGTGAAGTCCGCCGACTGCAGCAGGCTCACCAGCGGCCAGAGCATTGGCGGGGTCGACTGCTGCGTTGCCGTCTTGACGTCCAGGACCTGATTGGAATAGGTGTACCACGACACCTGAACCTGAACGGGCACGCTCACCTGCGACGGCTGGCCCGACGAGTAGATCACAGCGCCGCGCGGCTGCAGGATCTGCACCGACGATTGCTGGGAGACCCGGCTTTTGGTGGTGCTGGTCGGGATGGGGATACTCTGGCCGCCGTCGTACTGCAGCAACGGCGATAGGGGGTTCGACGTCTGATTCGGGGTCGGGTGGAACGTCTGGTCGACGTCCGACTGCCAGCCGCTCCCGGTGAAGACGTCGTAGGTATGCGCGATCAAATACGGAGCCACTGAGCCCTTGAGCAGGACGACCGGGTCATTGCTCAGCTTGAGCGGTCCGCCAAGCTGGAACTTGTCGCCAAACGCGGTGAACCCACCTGAGCCCGGCACCGCGGGCCCGCGCAACGACGAGAACCACTGATTGAACGAATCCTCGAGATTGCGCCACGGACCATTGACGTGGTCCCAAGCGGAAACGATCTGGCTGCTCTGCAGCGACACCGGCAGCACCCACCCGGCCAGAATGACGGTCAGGCCGAGGTAGCTCGCCACCCAGAAGCCACGCCAGGGGAGGGACTCCGGGAATGGCACGCTGAACCGCCGCCAGGAAATCTCGCGTTCGGCGAAGGTGAAGCGCATCAAGAGCAAAATCGCCGCGAACACGTAGAGCACGACGAGCGAGGTAGGGACACGGTCCGAGTAGCCCATGTCCAGCAGCAGGACCACTCCAGGGAGCAGGAGCGTGAGCCACACCCAGTGCGAGCGGAACACGAACCACACCGAGACGTAGCTGAGCAACCACAGCAGCGCGGCCATCAGCAGGATGAAGAGATACAGGTCGTCGGCACGCTGCCCGTGCGAGACGGCCTGGAACCAGTGCTGCCAACGAACCCACAGGTAGTCCAGGCGCTGGGTGCGGGATCCGAGCGTCGAGCTCAGGAACCCCGTCACCTCGTACAGGACCACGAGCGCGCCCACGACCAGCGCGGCGAGGTGCGCCAGGACGGGCGGGACGCGCTCCTGCTCGGCCAGCACCAAGCCGACGAGCAGACCGCTCAACGTGATAACGGTCAGGATCTGCAGACCATCTGCCCAATCCGCCCACTGAACGGACCAGGTTGCGGTGAAGACCACGAGGGCGACGAGCAGGAACGTCGTCCAGCCGCCGCGGAGTGACAAACGCTGCATCATGGTCGTGGTGTCCCCAAGTTCCAGGATCGAGCCGCCGCCGGCCGGCACGCGCTCGTCTACGGTGCCGTTATGCGGAACGCCGACTCAGCAAGGTAGCGCTCTGCGTCGACAGTGAGCGTCCGATGTCGTCGCCGTGCTTCACGAGGTAGGTCGGCACACCGATGGCCGCGAGGTCACTGATGACCATCAGGCTGCCCTCGCCGCCGTCGAAGGTACTCCGCTCCACCAGGATGGTCACCACGCCGATGTTGCGAGCGACGAGGTTCATCACCGCCTGTACCCAGCGTTCGCTGGTGGAGGGGCTGACGACGATCACGGTGCTGTTGCGCGAGAAGTTCCCGCCCTCGGCGAGCAGTGTCTCCTCGAGGGGCTGAGCGCCGTCCGCATGGACGACCGCGAGCAACTCGAGGATCTTGACCATCTGTCGTCCGCCCCGGTCCGTGGGCAGGATGGTCGGCTGGCTGTTGTTGGTGATCAGCCCGACGTTGCGATTCTGATCCAGGAAGTGCCGCGCCAGCGACGCGGCGACGGTCACGCCGTACTCCTCGGTCGAGTCGAGCCAGTAGGCGAGCGGGATGTCTCCCGCGTTGTGCCGGTTGAGTTCCACGGCCGGGCGCGTCGCGGCGGCGTGCTGCCCGCCGTCCAGATCGAGCACGAGCCAGATATCCGCCGTCGGATCCAGCTCGAACTCCTTGACCATGAGCTGCCCGGTACGGGCGGTAGCTCCCCAGGCCATCCGGTTGAAGCTGTCGCCGGGCAGATACTGCCGAACGCCGGCCGCGTTGGGTGTGACAAAGGGCGTGCGCCGCTGGATCGAGTTCCCGCCTGGGAGATCACCGACTGGCAGGCGAAAGGCGGTCAACTCGACGGTTGCCGGATAGACGAGCAACTCCTGGACATACGGCACGAGCCGGCTCGTGGGGAACAGGCCGAATGGGTCACCGGACCGCAGTGTGATCGGCCCGATGCGAAACCGCCCGCGCCGCGAGCACCAGGTCTCCACTCGCCAGTTGCGCGCGTCCTGGCCGCCCAGATTGACCACCCGGCTCATGCGATGGCCCGGCACATCGGAGTGGTCGAGGATCTCGACCCAGAGCTTACCGAAGCGTGCCAGGTTCTGGATGCGGATGCGCTCGGTGAGAGCCTGCCCCACCTGTGCCCGATCCGCCTTTGTCTCCCGGGTGACGACCAGCCCGCGCAGGCTGAGCCGGCTCCAGAGGAGCGAGACAACGAACAGACCGGCCAGGACGAAGAAGAGCTTCTCGAGCAGGTCCCAGCGGCTGATCTCGCCGAGGACCAGCACGACGACCATGAGCACGGCGAGTTTGGCGCCGTTCACGCCCCCGTCCCGGCACGTCGTACCACGCCGCGCTCCGGGCGACCCGCCCCGGGGCGTCCGCCGGGAACGGGAACGGCCATCAGGAGCTCGCGCACGACCATCTTCCCGTCAACGTTCTTCATGCGAGCGGCCGGGCTCACGATAAGCCGGTGCGCCAGCGCCGCCTCGGCCAACGCTTTGATGTCATCCGGAATCACGTAGTCGCGGCCGCTCATGGCCGCCCAGGCGCGGGAGGTGTTGTAGAGGGCTAGCGTTCCCCGCGGACCCGCGCCGAGGTAGATGTCATCGTGCTCGCGGGTGGCCTCGACCAGCGCCACGATGTACTCCTTGAGCGAGTCGTCGACGTAGACCTGCTTCGTATTGGCCTGAGCCTCCGTCAACTCCTCCACGGCCACGACCTGCTGGAGGCGGTCCAGCGGGTGCTGGAAATGCTGGCGGTTGAGGATCTCGATCTCCCCGCGGTGCCCCGGGTACCCGAGTGAGATACGAATCAGGAACCGGTCGAGTTGCGCCTCCGGGAGTGGGAAGGTTCCCTCGTATTCGATCGGATTCTCCGTCGCCAGCACCACGAACGGGCTGGGCAGGGCGTGGGTGATCCCATCGACCGTGACCTGTGCCTCCTCCATGGCCTCCAGCAGCGCCGATTGCGTCTTGGGCGTCGCGCGGTTGATCTCGTCGGCCAGGACGATCTGCGCCACGACGGGCCCGGGGCGGTACTCGAACTCGGCCGAACGCTGGTTGAAGACGCTCACGCCGGTCACGTCGCTCGGCAGCAAGTCCGGTGTGAACTGAATACGCTTGAAGCTGGAGCCGATGCTGCGGGCGATCGCCTTGGCCAGCATCGTCTTGCCCACCCCCGGCACGTCCTCGATGAGGACGTGGCCGCGGCAGAGTAATGCCACGAGGACGAGCTGAACCTCGTGGCGTTTGCCGACGATCACGTCTTCGACGTTGCGCACGAGGCGATCGGAGAGTGACTGCACCGACTCCATGATGACCCTTTCCTCCGTCGACGGAGAGCGTGGCTCACGCCAGGCGGTTACGTCAAGCCGTAGCGAGGCTTGGGGAGAAGGTGCCCCTGCGCGGTCGAAAGGGCCGACGGCGTTCGCCCGGCGAGGAGCCCGGGAACCGTGACCGCGTCGCGCGGGCCACACAGCAAGACTAGGACCATCCCTGCACCATGTCCCGATTATATCAACAGCCCGCAGCAAAGGCGGCGACGGAGGCAGACCCCGTCCCGTCGACACCGACTCCAGTCCAACATCTGGTACTACGCGCCGTGGCGCGTGGCGGTTTCGAATCGGGCACGCGCGGGTCCCGTATAATTGCGAACCGTGGAGAGGAGCCCCGGGGTGACGACACACGAGGACGATGCGGGCCGTACGATCATGCTCGTGGACGGCCACGGTCTGGCCTATCGCGCGTTTCACGCCGTGCCGGAGACGCTGGCAACGGCGGGCGGTGAGGCGACGAACGCGGTGTTCGGCTTCACCTCGATGCTCCTGGACGCACTGCGCCAGCACCACCCGGACTTCGTGGTCGTGAGCTTCGACGTCGGCCGGACATTTCGCCACGATGCCTTCGAAGAATACAAGGCGCACCGGGCGCCGATGCCGGAAGACCTGCGCCATCAGATGCAGCGCATCCACCAGGTGTTGACCGCGCTCAATATCCCCGTCTTCACCAAGGAGGGCTACGAGGCCGACGACGTCATCGGCACGCTCTCTCGCCTGGCCGTAGGGCTCGGCATGCGGGTGCTGATCGTGACCGGCGACAGCGACCTCCTGCAACTCGCCGATCCGGGAGTCGAGATCGTGCTGCCCGGCCGCCAGCGTTTCGGTGACTACCGCGTGTATGACCGGGCGGCGGTCCACGAGCGCTACGGCTTCGATCCCGAGCGCATTCCAGACTACAAGGCGCTGGTGGGCGACACGTCGGACAACATCCCGGGGGTGCCGGGGATTGGGGCCAAGGGCGCGACGGGCCTCATCCAGCAGTTCCCTAGCCTCGAAGCCATGCACGACCACCTGGACCAGGTCAGCCCGACCCGCGCGCGCAACGCGCTCACGGAGCACTTCGACGAGGCACTTCAGGGTCGCGAACTGGCCACGATCGTGAGAGGGCTCGATCTGGAGCTCGACCTGGAACGCTGCGTCCTTGGGGACTTCGACCGCGACGGCGTCGTCGCGGTGTTTCGCGAGCTGGAGTTCCGCACCCTGGTGAGTCGCCTGCCCGATCAGACCCGCCCGCAGCGCCGCCCGGTGGGCGGTCCAGCCAAGGGCAGCCGCACGATCATCCGCCTCGACGACCAGCTGGCGGGGCTCGTTCAGGAGTTGATCGACGCGCCCGCCATCGCGCTGGACGTCGAGACCACGGCGGTGGACCCGATGCGCGCCGACCTGGTGGGCATTGCCCTGGCGACATCACCGGAGCGAAGCTACTACGTCCCGCTGTCCCATGTCGGGGACGACGGGCAACTGGACGCCGACGAGGTGCGCGGCGCGCTGTCGCCGATCCTGGCCGATCCCAACACGGTGATCTACACGCACCACGGCAAGTACGACGCGATCGTCATGGAGCGCGCCGGCTACCCACGCCCTCACATCGGCTTCGACACGATGATCGCGGCCTACCTCCTCGGCGAGACCTCGATCGATCTGAAGTCGCTGGCCTTCACCCGACTCGGCATGGAGATGACCGAGATTACGGAGCTGATCGGCCGCGGGCGGAATCAGATCACGATGGACCTGACCGAGATCGCCCGGGCGGGGGACTACGCCTCCGCCGACGTTGAGGCGACTTACCGTCTGGTGGAGGTGCTGCGGCCGGACGTGGAGGCTCAGCAGCAGACGTCGCTGCTGCACGACATCGAGCTGCCGCTGGTCGACGTGCTGATCGACATGGAGGAGGCGGGGATCGCCATCGACGGCGAGCTCCTGCGGAGCCTGGGGCGCCAGCTCGCCGGCCAGATCGGGGAGCTCGAGGGAGAGATCTACCGCCTGGCCAAGCACGAGTTCAACATTAACTCGACCCGCCAGCTCGGGACGGTGCTCTTCGACGAACAGGGACTGCCCACCGGCCGCCGCACCAAGACCGGCTACTCGGTCAGCCAGGAGGTCCTGGAGGGGTTGCGCTTCGAGGCGCCGATCGTCGACTCGATCCTGGAGTATCGCCAACTGCTGAAGCTGAAGTCGACCTACGTCGACACGCTGCCGGAGCAGATCAACCCCCGGACAGGGCGCGTCCACACCTCGTTCAACCAGACCATCGCGGCGACGGGCAGGCTCAGCTCGATCGACCCGAACCTGCAGAACATCCCGGTGCGAACCGATATCGGCCGCAGCGTGCGCCGGGCGTTCATCGCCGACAATCGCCCCGGCTACCAACCGTTCGATGAAGAAGCGGTGTTCCTATCGGCGGATTACAGCCAGATCGAGCTGCGGCTCATGGCGCACCTGAGCGGTGATGAGACCCTCACCAGCGCCTTCCAGGAGGGGAAGGACATCCACGCCGCCACCGCCGCGGACGTCTTCGGCGTGGACCTGCCGGACGTCACCTCCGACATGCGCCGCGTCGCCAAGACGGTCAACTTCGGCATCATGTACGGTATGCAGGCCTACGGGCTGTCGCGCGACACCGGCATGAGCCGCCAGGACGCCCAGCGGTTCATCGAACGCTACATGGCGCGACTGCCTGGGGTGGGCCAGTTCCTCCAGGAAACGAAGCGGCAGGCAGCCGCGCAGGGCTACGTGAGCAGCATGTTCGGCCGGCGGCGCTACGTGCCCGACATCGACTCGTCGAACGGCATGCGGCGGCAGGCGGCCGAACGCATGGCCATCAACATGCCGCTGCAGGGGTCGGCCGCCGACATCATGAAGATCGCCATGATCCGCGTGCACGAGGAGATACGCCGACATCGATTGCGCAGCCGCATGCTGCTCCAGGTACACGATGAACTGCTGTTCGAGGTGCCGCGGTCCGAACTGCACCCGATGGCCGATCTGGCGATGCAGGTGATGGAGCACGTCGTGGCCCTCAGCGTGCCGCTGGTGGTGGAAGTCGCCGCCGGAGCGAACTGGGATCAACTAGAGCCGTTGTAGCTCAAGGTTGATGATACTACCTTGCTCCGCTCCGCGTTCCGATGTAGAATTGAATCCGAAGCGGTCACGCAGATCCAGAGGAGGTCGCACGGGGATGCCGATCTACGAGTACGCATGCGCAACCTGTGGGCATCGGTTTGAGCTCCGACAACGGTTCAGCGACGAACCGGTGGAGGAATGCCCCGAGTGCGGCTCGTCGGTACACCGGGTGTTCCACCCGACCGGCATCATCTTCAAGGGCAGCGGGTGGTACATCACCGACAGTCGCAAGTCCACCGGTGCCGGCGAAACTGGCGACGGAAAGCCAGCTGGATCCGAGGCGCCTTCCACCACGACGAAGGAAACGTCTTCCACCACGACCAAGACAGAGGCGGTGCCGGCCGCCGCGGACAACTAACCGGCAGGCGGGACGGTCGTGACCTCTCACCGGACGACGAACCCTCATCGCACGCCATTCCGGCACCGTTGCTCCTGTCGCTCGGGAGCGTCGGCGACGTCGGCGCTCCCGCCGCAGCGTGATGCCCGCCGGCAGCGCGTCCGGTGCGCGGATGGCGGAGACGCGCGCGACTGACGACAGCCCGCGCACCTACCTCCATCGGCCCATCCAGACGAGGACCTCATCCCCAGCCGCGCCCATCATCGCGGTCGCTCCTGTCGCGGGCCATGTCGACGACATCTGACGGATCGCGGCATGCTGGTTCGACCCTGCGAGAGGCCGGCGGCGAGCACAGCACCCGGTGAGGAGCACCCGATGACGTTGCGGATCACGAATACCCTGACCCGCGAGAAGGAGATCTTCGAGCCGTTGGAGCCCGGCAAGGTCACCATGTACGTGTGCGGGCCCACGGTCTACTCTCAGGCCCACATCGGCCATGCGATGTCGGCGATCGTGTTCGATACCATCCGACGCTACCTGGAGTACTCGGGCTACGACGTCGTCCACGCGCAGAACTTCACCGATGTCGACGACAAGATCATCCAGCGCGCCGCGACGCTGGGTATTCCACCGCAGCAGCTCGCGCAGCAGCTGATCGAGGAGTGGCTGGACGAGACTGCCCAGCTCAACGTCAAGCCGGCCACGCTCTACCCGCGAGCCACGCTGGAGATTCCCACGATCATCGAGATGATCCAGGGGCTCGAGTCGGGCGGCAGCGCGTATTCGGTGCCCGGCGGCGACGTCTTCTACCGCGTGGCGTCGTTCCGCGGCTACGGCAAGCTCTCTCACCGCGACCTGTCGGACATGCTGGCCGGGGCGCGGATCGAGGTGGACCCGCGCAAGGAGAACCCGATGGACTTCGCCCTGTGGAAGGCGGCGAAGCCCGGCGAGCCGGCGTGGGACAGCCCGTGGGGGCCGGGCAGACCGGGCTGGCACATCGAGTGCAGCGCGATGATCATCCGACACCTCGGACCCGAGATCGACATCCACGGCGGCGGCGCCGACCTGATCTTCCCGCACCACGAAAACGAGATCGCGCAGTCCGAGGCCTTTCTGCATCGGGAACCGCTGGCACGCTACTGGGTGCACAACGGCCTGCTTCAGCTGGGCGGCGAGAAGATGAGCAAGTCGGTCGGCAACTTGATTCCGATTCGCGACCTCATCGACGCCGGGGACGGCGAGACGTTTCGCTTCATGGTGCTTAGCTCCCACTACCGCAACCCACTCACCTACTCCGAGGAGAGCTTCGAGGCAGCGCGACGCGGTCTCGCCCGACTGCAGGGAGCGATCCGCAACGCGCGGACCGACCTGGAACCGGCCGAGCCGCCCACCGACTCGGTAGCAGCGCTCGCGCGCCAGACCGTCGCCAGCTTCCGTGACGCGATGGACGACGACTTCAACACGCCGGTCGCCCTCGCCCGTGTGTTCGACTTGGCGCGCGCGATCAACCGCGCCCAGGACGCGGACGCCGATCCAACCGCGATCAGCTATGCCCAGGCGACCCTGTCGGAACTGGCCGAAGTGCTCGGCCTGACGCTGCGGGAGCCGGCGCAGCGCGAGGACCAGGCGGTCGAACAATTCATTGAGCTGCTCGTCCAGGTCCGCCAGGAGCTGCGGCGCGAGCGGCAGTGGGAGCTCGCCGACCGGATCCGGATCGGATTGGCTGAGCTCGGCATCAAACTGGAGGACAATCCGACGGGAACGGCATGGCGCCGAGGCTAGCGCGCCAGGGCGGAGGCGGGCCGCGCCCACCCGAGCGGGAACTGCTCTACGGTCGGAACGCGGTGATCGAAGCCCTGCGCGGACGGCGGCGGGCTCGCCACCTCTACGTGACGGAGGCGGCCGCGCACCAACCGCGCGTCGCCCGGGCGCTGAGCGATGCGACCGCCGGCAACGTGCCGGTGACCCGCCTCCCACCGGAGGAGCTCGACCGCCGGTTGCCGACGGTCAACCACCAGGGAATCGCGCTCGAGGCGAGCGCGTTCCCCTACCGTGACCTGTCAACGCTCCTGGCCGAGGCGGGCGGCAGATTGATCGTCGCGCTCGATCACGTGCAGGACCCCCAGAACCTGGGCACGCTGATCCGCACAGCGGAGGCGACCGGGTGCGGAGGGCTCCTCATCCCGGAGCGGCGCTCGGCGGGAATCACGCCGGCCGTGGTGAACGCGTCGGCCGGGGCCGTCGAGCACCTGCCGGTGGCGCTGGTCGCCAACCTGGGACGAGCGATGGAGCAGGCCAAGGCTGCAGGATACTGGGCCATCGCGCTGGATGCCGAGGCCGACGCGCAGCCCCTGTTTGCGACCGAGGTCCCCAAGCCGACGCTGCTCGTGGTCGGCTCGGAGGGCCACGGTGTGTCGCCGTCGGTCGTCGACCACGTCGATCTGGTGGTGTCCTTACCGATGCTCGGTCGGGTCGAATCGCTGAACGCGGCGGTGGCCGGCTCGATCGCGTTGTACGAGCTACTTCGGCGGCGGCTATCAAAGGCGTCCTAACAGCATGCACCCCTGGCCACCCTCCGGGCACGTCAGTGCGCGCCCGAGAATGGCGGCAGACCTCGATCGACGAGCAGCCGCCCATCGCGGAAGACGCCCAGAATCCGCGCGGCATCCTGGAGAAGCGCGAGGTCGGCCAGAGGGTCGCCGTCCACGACGACGAAGTCCGCCCGCCTCCCCGGAACCACGGCACCGGTCACGTCACCGAGGTCCAGAGCCTCCGCGGCCGACGAGGTCGACGCCACGATCACCTCCATCGGCGTCATACCGATCTGACATTGCATTAGCTCGAGCTCCCATGCATGCCGGCCGAACGCCATCGTGTTGCACGAGTCCGTCCCCATGAACATGCGCGCCCCGGCGCGGTAGGCCTGACGCATCGATTCGATGTGGGCATCATGCATGTCCCGCGCCTTGGCCAGCGACGCCGGCGGCACGCCCCGGGCCGCACCCTCGGACACGATGTACTCACTGATAGCCATGGTCGGACAGAGCCACGTACCCTGGCGGACCAGCATCTCGATCAGCTCGTCGTCCAGCAGCGACCCGTGCTCCAGCGTGTCCACGCCGGCCTCCAACGCCTGGCGGATGCCGGACGAGGAGTGCGCGTGG
>DATKRJ010000408.1:0-11713 GCA_035532355.1 Thermomicrobiaceae bacterium
GCACGACCCGCTCGACCAGGATCTTGTCGTAGTCGTCGCGCCAGCGCTGTGGGTCGTCGGCCGCCCGCCGCGGCTCGCTGCGGTAGGGGTAGAGGCGCGAGCGGACCGGAGAATCCTCGGTCAGCGGCACCGGCTCGACCGGCCCGGGCTCGGTATTGATCAGCACACCGAAGGCCCGGTACACGTCCATGCTGCTGATGGCTACCAGCCGGCGGGCGACGCCGGTGAAGGTCGCGACGACCGTCCGCGCGTCCGCCTCGGTCATGGCGAACATGTCCAGCACGATGTCCGGCGTCTGATCGCCGAGCTCCGCCGCCAGACGCGGCAGCTCCGCGCGCTCGCCGTGCAGATGCCGCACGGATTCCGGCAGCTCGGTCTCGGTCTGCCCGCGGTGGAAGAGGGTGACCTCGTGCCCCGTCTCGACCAGTCGCCGCACCACCCACGGCCCCATGAAACGCGTCCCGCCGATGATCAGAACCCGCATCGATCCCTCCCTGGCTGGGTCGGCGCGATACCTCGCGCCCTTACCCGGCGAGTTGGAGCCCCAGCGCTACGTGTGACGCACCGTCAGCTCGTGCACGAGCTCGACCACCCGGCGCACGCTATCGACCGGCGTCTCCGGCAGGATGCCGTGGCCGAGGTTGAAGACGTGCCCCGGCCTCCCCGCCGCCTCGGCCAGTACGGCGCGCACCTGGCGCTCGATCTCCTCCGCCGGAGCGAACAGGACGAGCGGGTCGAGGTTGCCCTGTACGGCGTGCTCCGGGCCGACCCGCTCCCAGGCGTCGTCCAGCCCGATGCGCCAGTCCACTCCGACCACGTCCGCCCCCGCCTCGGCCAGCAGCGGCAGGATGCCGGCAGTGCCGGTGCCGAAGAGGATGACCGGCACGCCCAGCGGCGCCAGCGCGGCCACGATGCGCCGTACCCACGGCAACACGTGCTCCCGGTAGTCGCGCGGCGAGAGGGCGCCGGCCCAGCTGTCGAAGAGCTGCACCGCCTGGGCGCCCGCCCGTACCTGGGCGGCCAGGTAGCCGGCGGTCATGGCGGCGAGCTTCTCCATCAGCGCGGCCCAGGCCGCGGGGTCCCCATACATCAGCTCCTTGGTGCGCCGGTAGTGGCGCGAGCTGCCGCCCTCGACCAGGTAGCTCGCCACCGTGAAGGGCGCGCCGGCGAAGCCGATCAGCGGCACGCCCCGACCGTCGAGCGCGCGACGCACCAGCGCGATCGCCTCGAGCACCTGCCGCAGCGCCTCCTCGGCCGGGCGCACGACCAGGCGCTCGACGTCGGCCGCGGTGCGCACCGGGTTGTGGATCACCGGTCCCTCGCCGGCCGCGAACTCGAGGTCGACCCCCATCGGCACGAGCGGGAGCAGGATGTCGGCGAAGATGATGGCCGCGTCGACGCCCAGTCGCTCGATCGGCTGCAGCGTCACCTCGGCGGCCAGCTCCGGCCGGGCGCAGATGTCGAGCAGCCCGTGGCGGGCGCGAATGGCGCGGTACTCGGGGAGGTAGCGGCCCGCCTGGCGCATGAACCAGACGGGCGTGCGATCGACCGGCTCACACCGGCAGGCACGCAGAAAGCGGGGCGTCTCGTCCGGCAACCCGTCCTCCGTCTAGTGGGTAGGTCGCGGGGACCGCGCATGGCGCGCCGGCCAGAGCGCCGGCTGCGACGGATTCTATCACCGTGCCCATGGCGGATCCGCGGACGGCATGGGCGCGCTATACTGCACCGGATCCGCATCGACATGGGGCGCGGGACGCTGAGGGAGGTCAGTATGAGCGATCGCCCGGCCTTCGAGCCGAAGTTCTACGAGCTCGCGGAGTTGGCGGAGTTCTCACCGCTGCCCGGCATCAGTTGCACGGCCATCACCGGCGGCACGATGATGGGCAACTGGGTGCGGCTGGCGCCCAACACCGAGATGCCCGCCCACCAGCATCCGCACGAGCAGTTCGGCGTCATGCTCGAAGGGGCCATGGAGCTGACCATCGGTGACGAGACGCGAATGCTGCGGCCCGGCGCCGCCTATACCATCCCGGGCGGCGTCGTCCATCGGGCGACGACCCACGGCGACGGCTGCCTGGTGCTCGACATCTTCAACCCACCCCGCGAGGACTACGCGCGAGCCATGGAGGAGGCCAGCCGGCGCTAGGGGGCATCGCGCTGACGGGAGCCGCGTTGACAGGCTCCGGGCACAGTGATATGCTCATATGGCGATAGGAACGGTTCCAGCGGGCGATGCACGAACCGGATCGGTAGATGGGTGAACTGATCCTGAGCCGGCCTGCGCTCAAGCTGGAATTCGCGGTGTCGGTGCCGCTCGACCTCACATCGGCGATCTCGCTGGTGTATCGGGCGACGGACCCGCGGCGGTTTGACCCGTGGCTGGTTGAGGCACGACAATCACTGGATTCCCAGGTCCAGCACGACCTGGACACGGTTCTGGGGTTCTCCGGGCGGCTGCTCTACTTCGTTGAAGAGCTGCTGATGTCGTTCAATCCGTTCGAGCCAACCCAGCTCGAGGCGGACTTCACGGCGTACATCGGACACCTGCGGAGCCTGCCGGCCTGGGCCTACCAGAGTATGATGGCACAGTCATTGCTCAGGGTATATCGCGACCGAGGAGTGACTGAGGCGCCCCCAGAGTCCCGGGATCCGGCGGCGTGGCGGGCGTTCATCGAGCCGGGAATCACCCGAGCGGACCTCAATGAGGTCGCCGACCTGGCTCTGGCACCTGAACAACTGAAGGCGCGTACGGTCTCGATGCTCGAGCGCTTCTGGCACGACTCCTACGGCGAGGAATTCGCCCGGGCGCTGCCGGAGATGCGCCGGGCGCTCCGGCAGGCGCGCTCCACCACCTACCCGAGCGTGGCGATGGCCTTTGAGGAACTCAGCGGCCACCGGCTGCCCGAGGAGGTGCAGTTCGCCCTGCCACACGTGGAGCGGGTCACCTTCTGCCCGTCGTACCACCTGGGCAACTTCGCCCAGTTCATTCTCTACCCGCCGGAGTTGATCCTCTACTTCAACTGCCAGCGCACGAGCGCCGCCACCCAGCCGGTGCAGGACTCCGGCGTCTCGGCCGACCTCTTGCCGGGACTCCGTTCCCTGGCCGACGGCACGCGGCTGCGCATCGTCGAGATGCTGCAGCACCAGGAGCTGTACGCGCAGGAGATCGTTGGACGGCTCGGCATCAGTCAGTCCGCGGTGTCGCGACACCTGGCCATGATGGAGGCCGCGGACATCGTCAAAGTTCGGCCGTGCAACGGGATGAAGTACTACGCGATCAACGCGCGACGGCTGCGGCAGCTGGCCGCGGACCTCGAGCGAATCGCCGACGATCACCCCGCCTAGACGGGGGATCGGCATTAACAAGCTGTCTCCCGGCGCGCCACGGCGCGCCATTCGGAGGGTCAACCGCGTCATTGGCCGGTTGTTCGGGTCGCTGGGCAGCGCGCTCGCGCGTATGCCAGGCTCGACACAACCCCCTATTTTCCTCTGAAGAGCGGCCCTTCGGGGCTCGCTTCCCCAGACCCCCTCGAAGAGGGCTTGATCGATCGGCCACGATCGAGCCGGACTGACCTCTCTCACGGTTGACCTGACTGGCGATAAGGGGCGTGCTTGCCGCGAGGCGAGCACGCCCCTTGTCATTTAGAGCCATGTGCAGTGGCTTTGACCGCCTAGGCTCGCCGCGTCGCGTGTAGGGGCGCGATTCATCGCGCCCAGGTCGTCGTCGGGCAGACAGTCGTGCTGAATAACGCTGTAACGCCAGGGGATCGCGCGGAGCACCGATCACGCGGCCGCGCCGGCCGCTCCGGTCAGCTCGCCGCGCAGCACCGTGACCGCCTGCCCCTGCAGCGTGACCCGCTCACCCGCCATGCCGACGCGGACCACGCCGCCGCGCGCCGAGACCTGGTGGCCGGTCATCTCCGTCCTGCCCAGTCGCTCGGCCCAGTAGGGCGCGAGCGCGCAGTGGGCCGAGCCGGTCACGGGGTCCTCGTCGATGCCGAGATTCGGCGCGAAGAAGCGCGACACGAAGTCCACCCCCGGTGTGCCGGCGCGGGCGGTGACGATGACGCCGTGGTTGGGCCTCGAGGCCATGCGAGCGAAGTCCGGCGCCAGATCGCGCACCGCTGCCTCGGACGCGAGCTCGATCAGGTAGCGGCCGTTGCGGTCGGCGCCGACCCAGACGGCCGGGGCGCCAAGTGAGTCGAGGATCTCCGCCGGCGCGTCGCCCGCAACGGCCGGCTCCAGCGGGAAGTCGAGCTCAATCCAGTCGCCCCGACGCTCCGCCGTCAGCAGTCCGCTCAACGTGGCGAAGCGGGCCTGCGCGCTGGGGGCCAGGTGGCCCTCCGACCAGAGGACGTGCGCGCTCGCCAGCGTGGCGTGGCCGCAGAGCGCGACCTCGACGCTCGGCGTGAACCAGCGCAGCCGGAAGACGCCCTCCTCACGGTGGAGGAAGGCTGTCTCGGAGAGGTTCATCTCCCGCGCCACGCTCTGCATCCAGCCCGCGTCGGCCGGGCCCGGCAGCACGCAGACCGCGGCCGGGTTGCCCCGAAACGGCCGGTCGGTGAAGGCATCGACCTGGATCAACGGCTGTCCCATGCGCGCTACCTCTCCATCTCAGTGCGTCGGATCATCCGCCCGGGCCCCGCTCCGGCGTCCGGGTCGCTCGCGCGACACACGCGCGGTGTCGCGTTCACCCCCCAGGCGCGCCGCCGGGAGAACCACCACTGCCCGGCTCAACGCGGCCGGAAGCCACGAGGCACCCGGGCCGTGTCCGCGGGCGGCCGGAAGGCGACCATCCTCACCCGAGCGGCGAACGCCCCTCGCGCGTCCTCCGAGCCGTCGAGCCTGACTCCGAGCTGGCCGGCGAAGATCCGTGCATAGCGCGGGTAGCGACGCTCGTAGTCGACGATCTCGCCGTACACCTCGTCCGGCGTGAGCATGCGCTGCGCCGGGACGTAGCGCTCTCCACCGGTTTGCACCTCGACGGCCGGGTGCGCCCTGAGGTTGCGGTACCAGTCGGAACGCTCGCCCCAGCCCGAGACGACGACGCTCTCCTCTGTGAAGGGGTCGTAGCGCACGACCTCGAGCACGGTCCGGTGCAGCCGACCCGTGCGGCGGCCACGGTGCGTCAGCAGCAGCGCGCGGTGCCCGGCCAGCCAGCCCAGATTGAGCCGGAAGAGCACGATCGGCAGGCGAAAGGCGAGGCGCAGCAGCCCGCGCGGGCGCTCCTGCAGCATGCGGCGGGAGGCCAGCCGGGTCGCGAGCCGTCGCCAGGCGAACAGGCCCAGGCCGACGGTCAGCAGACCAAAGAGCAGGCTGCGCCGGTGCCGCACTGGCCACCTCCCTCGCGCGGGGCCGCGCCTACCGCCCCGCCTGACCCGCCGCGCTGGGCAACACGTCCTCGCAGGGTACGTTGCTGTAGCCGGAGCGGAACGCCGCCACGGTGCCGGCGGCGGGATCGAAGCGGTGGCGCGGTACGCAGCCGGCGTCGTTGCCGAGCAGGTGGATCGAGATCGAGGCTTCCGGCGAGGTCGTCTCGACGCTGTGGACGTCGCCAGCCGGCGGCAGCAGCGTGTAGAACTCGCCCGCCTCGAGCGTGCGCTCCTCGAGCAGCTCGAGCTCGGCGATACCGGCCGCGACGTCCTCGACGATCGGCGCGTAAACCTTCTCGCGCTGCCGGCCCCGGTAGAGGCCCACCAGACCCCAGGCGAGGTGGTCGTGGACCGGGGTGGTCGAGCCGGCCGGCACCACCAGCGAGAAGAGGGTCAGCGCGTGGTCGGCCGCGCGGTACAGCAGGTACTGGCCGATGCCGCCACCCATGCCGCTGGCCGCGTAGGGCTGGGCGAAGGCGTCCGGCAGCCAGCCCTCGGCCGCGAGCAGCCGGCCGAAGGCGGGGCGGAGCGCCTCGACCAGCAGGCTGGGGTCGGGCTCGGCGGCGCGCGCGGCGAGCACCTCGGCGATGAAGTCGCGGACGACCGGCGAGTCCACATAGTACTCGTCGGCAGGCGTCCGGTCGGGCATTGCGTGCTCCCTCACTCGGTAGACCGCCGTGCCGCGGCGGATTCTCGTTGTCTCGCAGGGTACGCACTGTCGCGCGCGTTGGCAATTGCCTGCCGTCGACGCCGCGGCCCTCAGCTTCACGTCGGCGGGCGGCAAGCCGGGCGGGAGCGCGCTGGTGAGCGTGCGGACGAAGCCATCAGTGGAGCGGCCGATTCGTGGCCGTTCGCGACCATCGATAGGGGAGGCTTCGCGGCCCCGATCCGTCGCAGGTACTTGGATTGTCCGCATCGCGTCCTCGCGCGACCCGTTGGCCCGCCACGCGCGCTTTGGGCGTAACCGGCGCGGCTGGGGACGCTCGCTCACACCATGGTCTGCTCTGGCTCCTCGCGGATGCCTTGCGTCATGAGCCAGAGCCCGATGGCCAGTTCGAACCCCAGGAGGGGCAGGAACACGGGCGTGGGAACACTCGCGCCGAACAGCTCAGCGACGATTCCACCCAATCCCACGGCCGCCGCCAGGATGCCCCAGAGCGAGATCACGCGCGGAACCACGTTGGATCGGTAGAACAGGGCGTACCAGAGCAGCCCGCCGATGCAGTAGAAGAACATGTGCACCGTGTAGGCCTGGCTGTAGAGGCCCTTGTAGAGCGACTCGCCCACGACTTGATAGGCGGATTGCGCGGGCGAACCGGCGTCGACGAAGCTCTGGCTGAGCTGCGTCAGGGCCAGCGCGCCGAGACGGCTGAGCGCCATCAGCAACGCTTCAGCGAGCCACCAACCAAGGGCCACGAGCGCGACGACCCGGCCGTGCCGGTGTAAGACCGCGTAGAGGAGCGCCGCCAGCGCGATAATCGCACCGCTGGTCACGAGGTCGACCACGGCGCCAGCCCGGGCCATGGTGATCCCGGTGGAAAGGTGCGGCAGGAGGTCGGAACGATCTCCGGACCCGAGCGCTGAATCGAGCAGGAGACCACCGGCCAAACTGGTGACGATGACGACCAGGAATGCCGCTCCCAGCAGTCGGGGGAGAAACGGTCGCGTCTGGCGGATCGTCTGCGGGCGTGCCGCAACGACCACGGTAGCCATCACCGGACCTCCAATCGGGGCAATCCGAACCAGTCCCGCCGCGTCTAGCTGCTAGCCTCCCATCCTCCCAGGTAGTACTGCATCGGGTTGCGAGCCCAGCCACGAGGAGTGCGGGTAAGAGGCGACGCCGGCGGTAATCGCGCTGCCAGCAGATCGGCCCTCTTCCTCTACCGTAGGTCACCTCACGTCGCAGGCGTGTCACTATTCGCGGCCCGGCGTTGCAGTACCGTGCCGGACCCAGGCTCGGGGCACAGCGGAGTCCTGTACTGGGTGAACGAACTGACCAGCCGACGGCAACTGGCCGACCCGCGAAGCACCGCCCCGGGAATCGGCGTCGCGGCGCGGTTTCCGGGCGTGCGACCCGGCAGGCTCCGGCAATGGGAACGGCTCCTCCAACCGCACACGGCGCCGGCGTCCGCGGCGGTGACGGCTCCGTCCGTGACGAGCTCGGCGCCGATCTCCGCTTGGACTCGTCCGTAGCTCCTGAGCGGTCCCACGCCAGCGGTGCCAGAGCGGCTCGACGTCGTCCCAGCTGAGCCCGCCGAGGTCGCACAGCACGTGGACGAAGAGGCTGCCCCAGTAGAACCGTAGCTTGTTCGGGTCCTGGTCGCGCAGGCCGGCCATGCGGCGGCAAAGCTCGGCATAGGCGTGCTCGCGCGCGTGCTCCGCGTGCTCCGCGTGCTCCGGATCGTCCATCTCCCCAGTCCTTTCCGGACGTCGACGACGACGACGGCCGCGGTCACCGGGCGCCCTCTGGACAGGACGCCGGCGGCTCCTACTCCTACGAACACACCGAGCGGTGGGAAATCACCGGCGGCGGCCGCGGACTGGCGAGACAACGCCCCCGAGCGTCGGCGCCAGGGTGCGGGAACGGACGTCACCAGGCGGGTAATGCCGGCCGCCCATTCGCCCTGGGCGCCGGCCGCGCGGCGCGTTGACGTGCCGGCGCGCGCGGTGGTTTAGTATCGCCGTCAGGGGACCCGTTCACGCGGGGCGGAGGAACGCGGGTCGCGCGCCCTGGGGTGCGACGGCGATTGGCCCGCCGGTGGGGGATTCCCGAACAGGAGGGATGCGGACGCGGTAGGCGGTCCGCGGTTTCGCCGCGATTGGATCGTGGTCCGGTTGGAACGTGGCGGCTCGCAGCCGTGAGGAGGAGACAGCGATGAAGCGTGTCCCCGATGCTCCACGAGACCCAGATTCAGACGGCGTCATCGAGACCCCGGAAGGCATGGTCGTCTTCGGCCGGCAGATGAACCGCCGCGACCTGCTGCGGCTGGGCGGTGGCGTCGCGGGTTTCGCCGCGGTGCAGGCCCTGCTCGCGGCCTGCGGCGGCGGTGGTGGGACGACCCCGGCGGCGACCACCAGCGGCGCGGCTGCTACCTCCGGGACGTCCGGCGCGGCCGCTACGTCCGCGACGACCGGCGCGGCCGCGACCTCCGCGACGACCGGCCAGGCCGCGACCCCGTCCGGCGCCGCGTCGCCGGCTGCCGGTGCGCCGCAGAAGGCGGCGGCCAAGCTGGTCAACCCGGGTACTCCGGCGTCCGGCGGCCAGCTCAAGGTGGCCATCCAGTTCGACCCGACCAGCCTCGACCCGATCGACACCTACACCCTCAACAACGGCCGCTGGGAGACCAACGTCTACAGCCCGCTCGTGTGGCGCGACACGAACCTGGTCCTCTTCGACGGCCAGAACGGCAACCCGCCGCCGTCCCAGGGCTTCGGCCTGGCCGAGTCATGGAAGTACCTCGACGACAAGACGCTCGAGATGACGCTCCGCAGCGGCGTCACCTTCCACAACGGCGAGCCGTTCGACGCCAACGCCGTCAAGTCGACCTTCACCCGTATGCTCGACCCCACCAACAAGTCGCCGCAGGCCTTCAACTACACCTCGATCGACACCGTCGAGGTGGTCGACGCCCAGACCATCAAGATCCACTTCAAAGAGGTCGACCCGGTGATGATCACCAAGCTGGCCGGTTACGGTGGCTTCATCACTCCGCCGAAGGCCACCCAGGACCACACCACCTTCCAGACCAAGCCGGCCGGCAACGGCCCGTACAAGGTGACCGAGTACGTCAAGGACGACCACCTGACGCTCGCGGCGTGGGACGGCTACTGGGGGCCGAAGAAGCCGAGCATCTCGACGATCACCTACCGCATCATCCCCGACGACAACACCCGGCTGTCCGAGTTCATGGCCGGCAACGTCGACGTCCTCACCCTCAACGTCAGCCAGGCCGGCGCCGCCCAGGGCAACCCCAACGTCAAGGTCGTCACCATCGGCGTGCCGACCGTCTCCGGCCTGCGCCTTGACACCAGCAAGGCCCCGACCGACAAGAAGGAAGTGCGCCAGGCGATCGCCCACGCGATCGACCTGAAGACGATCATCGCTACGATCTTCGCCGGGGACGCCACCGCGGTCGGCATCTGGCAGAGCCCCTTCTCGTTCGGCTTCCAGGACATGCCGCCCTACAGCTACGACCCGAACATGGCCACGCAGATCCTGAAGCAGGCCAACATCCAGACGCCGATCAACGTGAGCTACGACGTGATCGGCACCGACACGCAGGGCAAGGAGATGGCGAGCGCGGTCAAGGATATGCTGTCCAAGGTCGGCATCAACGCCAGCATTAACCTGCGCGATCAGGCCACGTTCTACAACGACTACGCGGCCGGCAAGCTCGGCAACATCGTGCCGTTCGGCTGGGGCGGCTGGACCCTGGACTACGACAACACCTACTACTCGATGTACTACACCAAGCAGTCGTACAACCCGAGCTACTCCAACCCCCAGGTCGACAAGCTGCTCGATCAGGAGCGCAACACCCTCGATCAGAATCAGCGGCTCCAGATCGGCCAGCAGCTCAACCAGCTGATCTACAACGACTACCCGGACGTCGCGCTCTACCAGAACACCTACCTCTGGGGCGTGAGCAACCGGGTCGTCAACTTCTCGATCCCGCCGGACGAGCGCCTGTGGTGGCTCGACGTCGGAGTCAAGGGTTAGCTCCAGACCGGCTCGCCGAGACCGATCCCCGCCGGGGGGGTGGCAGGTCGCCACCCTCCCGCTGAGAAAGGGCCACTCCGGCATGCTGACCTATGTCATCCGGCGGCTCCTCTACGCGATCGTGGTCCTGTTCGGGGTGACTCTGCTCGTCTTCATCACGCTGCGGCTCACCGGCGACCCCGTCCAGATGCTGCTCCAGAACGGCACGCCGACCAAGCAGGACATCGACAACCTGCGCCACGCCATGCACCTCGACCAGCCGCTCTACCTGCAGTACATCAGCTTCATCACCGGTGCCGTCCACGGCGACTTCGGCAACTCGCTGCGCTACAAGGACCCGGCCTTCCAGGAGGTCATGTCGCGGATGCCGGCCACCCTGGAACTCGCGGTGGCTTCGTACCTGTTCGCGCTCGTGCTGGCCATCCCCAGTGGCATTCTGTCCGCCGTCAAGCGCGGCGGCGCCACCGACCTCTTCACCCGGCTCATCAGCTTGATCGGCATCTCGTTCCCCAACTTCTGGCTCGGCCTGATGCTGATCCTGCTCTTCGGCGTCTGGCTCAAGTGGCTGCCGGTCTCCGGGCGCGGCGAGGGCTTTGTCGGTAGCGTGCGCTCACTGGTCATGCCGGCAGTGACGCTGGGGCTGGCCTACGCCGCGACCCTCAGCCGCCTCCTGCGCTCGAGCATGCTCGAGGTGCTCCACGCCGACTTCGTGCGGACGGCCCGGGCCAAGGGGCTGCGGGACACGCCGATCCTGGTGCGCCACGCGCTGCGCAACGCGTTGATCCCGGTGGTGACGCTCGCCGGCCTGCAGATCGGCTTCCTCCTCGGCGGCGCCGTCATCGTCGAGGTCGTCTTCTCCTGGCCGGGTGTCGGCCGCCTGGTCGTCGACGCGATCAACAACCGGGACTACCCGATCGTGCAGGCGGCGGTGACCTTGCTGGCGGCCATCCTGATTCTGGCCAACCTCACCGTCGACCTGCTGTACGCCGTCATCGATCCGCGGATTCACTACTCATAAGGATCCGTCTGAAGGGGTGGCTACGTGGCGACTGCACCGGTGGAGAGCGAACTCGGTCGTAACGCGGCTCACCGCCGCTCCTGGCGCTACGGCATCGTTGGCCGCTTCCTGACCGACCCGGGCGCGGTCTTCGGCGGCGTGCTCCTGGCACTGCTCATCTTCGCCGCGATCGCCGCGCCGGTCATCTCCCCCTACGACCCGAACTCGACCGATCTGGTGGCGCGCAACACCCCGCCGGCCTGGCTGGCAAAGGGGTCGACGAGGCATCTGCTCGGCACCGACCCGGTCGGCCGGGACCTGCTGAGCCGTATCATCTACGGGGCGCGCGTCTCGCTCTCGGTGGGGATCATCGTGACGATCCTCGCCGCCGCCTTTGGCGTCCTTCTCGGCCTGTTCGCCGGCTACTACGGCGGCTGGATCGACGAGGTGCTGATGCGGGTGGCCGATCTGTTCCTGGCGTTCCCGTTCATCCTGCTGGCGATCACCATCATCTCGGTGCTGGGCGCGGGGCTGACCAACCTCATCATCGTGCTGGTGGTCACCGGCTGGGTCCAGTACGCGCGGCTGGCCCGGGGTCAGGTGCTGGGCGTCAAGCGCACCCAG
>DATKRJ010000409.1:0-2571 GCA_035532355.1 Thermomicrobiaceae bacterium
GGCTACTACCCGACCGGGATCAAGGTCACCGACGCCGAGCTCGCTGCGGTGCCGATCACCCGCCACGAGTTTCACGGCGAGTGGAACTACGTCATCACCGGTCGGCACACTACAGCCGCGTAATTCTCTAACGGACCCTAAGGGGGGAGCAGAACGGCGCTCGGCGAAAAGTTCTCGCGGAGCTTCAAGTACTCGGGTTCGAGTCCATCAATATATGGAGGGGTTACGAGTCTCATCGGTGGATGGTCGCCAGTGCCGGCGACGTCACCCATGTGACGCCCCCATCGGACCATCACTCCGGCGGGCGGCGCCAAAAACCACCCGAGCGCCACGCTCGAGATCAAGAGCGGTTGCTCCTTCTGTCCGAAGACGTGTCCGACCTCCGGAGGAAGGTGCCGGACGCCTTCATATCCATCTCCGCATCGGGCATCCGAGCAGATGCCGAGACGGAGGCACACGCCCGACCAGATCATCCGCAAGCTCGCCGAGGGCAACAAGCTGCTCGCCGAGGCCGAGCTCGACCAGGTCTGCCAGCACCTCGAGATCGCCGAGTCGACCTGGCACCGCTGGGTCGCCCAGCACGGCGGCATGAAGGCGAGCGACGCGAAGCGCCTGAAGGAGTTCGAGATCGAGAACGCACGCCTGAAGAAGCTGCTCGCCGAGGCCGAGCTCGACAAGGCGATGCTGAACGAGCTGGCCGAAGGACTCAAAGGAGCCGGTCGATGCGACCGGCGTGGACCGCGTAGAGAAACGGCCCGGGCTCGCGACAAGCGTCGACGATCCGGGGCAGGTTCGCGAGGAACCGCTGCGCCATCTCCGGACCGGGGAGGTCTTGTCGGGCGAGACAGAAGCAACGCACCTCGAACCGGCTGATGGCCTGCTTCTCCGCGGCGTTGTACCTGACACGTCCGTCCTTCATGAAGACGACCTCGCGGTGGCGGCCTGCGTCGCCCAGCCACTGCTCGTCCGTCACCCGCTCGTCCTCGGGGACGCCGTAACGTTCGGCGAGCGTGACAAGCCGGAGTCCGAACTCGCGGAGCAATCGCGGAACGGCGATCCGGCCCAGGCTCCTGTCGAGGAAGAGGTCAGGCAGCCCGTCGGGATGCGGCACGCAGGACGTCCTCGATCTCCGGCTCCGGGACGCCGAACTCTGCCGAAAGGGTCTCGATGTCGTCGCCGGACTGGAAGCGGTCGAGGACGTCGCTTACCCGCGCGCCGCCGTGGACGAAGATCGGTTGGCCGAATGCTCGGGTCGGATCGGCGATTACCGACGCGCGAGGGTAGGCCGGCAGCTCGAGGACCTCGGCGTAGCCGTCCCGTCCGTACTCGATCCGGCTCAGGTAGTCCTTGATCACCTCGGCGAAGACCCGCTGGCCACTCCGGACGACGACGAGCTCGTGGACGGCCTGTGCCTCGTCGTCCGGGAGGCTCGCAGCGTGGTCGTAGAGCAGCTCTGCCCCGTCGGTGTACAAGCGCCTCGACGCGAGGGCATGCTCAATCCCGATCTGGCGCTGGAGCACGTCGAGGGCAGGGCGAACCCGCTGGAGCGGCACCCCTGCACGTCGTATGGCGGCGAGGACCATGCCCTCGGCCAGCCCCACGAAGGGAACGGTCGGGCCGGGCACGGTTCCCGTCGCAGTGAGCACCGGCGCCGCTCGCTGCACTCTTCCGTCCGAGCGCCGACGTTCGTAGCCGAACGCCCACGTCGAGAACGTGCTCGGGGGCACCCCGAGAGCGCGAGCCGCCTCGGCCACCGTGTAGAGCGGGACGTGGAACCGGATGTCGTCGTGGGCCGTCGGGATCACCTCCTCTCCCGTCCATCATGGTCGATGGGTGATCGCCAGGCGACGACTGTTCCGTCTGGGGAGCCGCGAACGACGGACCCGCATGCCGCGTGCGTACCGCGGCCGCTCAGATTCAGCGATGTTCGGTCTCGTCCACCAGCGTTCTGAACAGGGAGTTTGTGTTCATCTACGTGCGCTTCAGTGCCACTTTGCCATCTGCAAAGCCCTGTACAGCGGTTCGATTCCGCTCGCCGCCTCCACCGATTCTTCCTCGAAAGTGGCAGGTCAGGGGCCATACTCGGTTTGTCCGTGACAGACCGGCGGTGACCGTCCGAAACCCCTGAAACCCCCTGTTTCGCTCCCCGCGTGCTCCCCGCACGCTCCCACGGGGAGCCGAGCGAGGAGGACGAGATGGGGTACATCGAACGACGCAACGGCCGCTGGCGCGCTCGCTACCGCGACCCGCTCGTCTGCTGGAGGTGCTGCGCGCTGTTGTCGCCCTCAACGCTGACGTCGCCGTCGACATCGCTAGCCGCACCCCGGATCGAGTGGGTGACCGGGGCGTTCGGCCGCCGTAGTTCAGTCCAGGCCCCAGGACGTCCACGTCGAGGGCGGCCCGTCGGGGGTGATAGCCAGCAGGACCCGACGCCGGCGGGAACAAGGCGCGTGCGAGGACCGATGCCAGAGGCATCCGTCCTCCCCCGAAACACCGGGTGCTGGGCCCGCGAGCTGGTCTTGTCGCGCCCTCATCACTGTCGGTCCGGCCCCACGCGCCAAGGGACACACC
>DATKRJ010000410.1:0-12560 GCA_035532355.1 Thermomicrobiaceae bacterium
GGCGGGCTGCTCGACGGCTACTACTCCGACATCGCCCGCACGGCCGTGATGGGCAAGGCCACCGACCGGCAGCGCGACCTGCACCACAAGGTGACCGAGGTCAAGCACCGCATCGTGGCCGGCATCCGGCCCGGCATGGCCGCCTCCGAGGTTTCCCGGATCGGCATCCAGGCGTACGCCGACCTGGGTATCGAGTTCAAGTGGAACATTCTGGGGCATGGCCTGGGTCTGGGCGTGCACGAGTCGCCCCAGCTCTACACCTGGATCGACGACCCGCTCCAGCCTGGGATGGTGATGATGATCGAGACCGGCTACCGGGATTACCCGGGCGACAGCTTCCACGTCGAGGACCTGATCCGGGTCACCGAGACCGGCGCCGAATACCTGCTCGACGTCTCCGCGCACGAGCATTTGTGGGAGCTGGGACGCTGACCGGCCCGCTGCCTGGGAAGGGAGGACGACCATGGCGCGCTTCAGCTGGCCCGACGGCAAGCGCTGCGCGGTGGCGCTCACGTTCGATGCCGACGGCGAGACGATCCCGCTGGTGCAGGATCGCGAGCACGGCGCCGAGCGGCTGACCCTGATCTCGAGCTCGGTCTACGGGCCGACCGTGGGGGTGCCCCGCATCCTGGACCTGCTCGGGGGCTTCGGCATCAAGGCGACCTTCTTCGTGCCCGGCTTCACGGCAGAGCTGCATCCCGAGATGATCGCGGCCATGCTCGCCGGCGGGCACGAGGTCGGCCACCATGGCTACCTGCACGAGCGCCCCGACCGGCTCTCCGATGCGGAGGAGGAGGCGGTGCTGGTGCGCGGCATCGAGGTCCTCGAGCGGCTGACCGGGCGCAAGCCGGTCGGCTACCGCTCGCCGGCCTGGGAGATCAAGCCGGGCACGCCGGGGCTGCTCAAGCGCTACGACTTCCTCTACGACACCAGCCTGATGGGCAACGACATCCCTTACCTGATCGACACGCCCGAGGGCAACCTGGTGGAGCTGCCGATCCAGTGGATCCTCGACGACTACCCGCACTACGCGATGAACTCGGGCGGCGGAATCTCCAGCCCGGAGAAGGTCTTCGAGGTCTGGTCGACCGAGTTCCAGGGCTACTACCGCTACGACGGCTGCTACATTCTGACGATGCACCCGTTTGTCAGCGGCCGGCCGTCGCGGGTGCTGCTGCTGGAGCGCATGATCAACTACATCAACCAGTTCGAGGGGGTCTGGTGGGCCACGCTCGAGGAGATGGCCAACTGGGTGCTCGACTCGGGCCAGGGCGAGGTCTGGACGCCGCCCGACCTGCGGCGATTGGTCGAGGAGCAGCGCTGAGACACGGGTGAAGGGCGGAACTCAAACCCGCTCCCACACGACGCGAATCCCGCCCAAGTCTTGCGGCTGACAGTCCTGGTGGTCATCCCAGGATGCGGACCGGCTCCGGCCCGAGCGTGCCCGCGGCGTCGAGGACACGCTCGGCGTCGACCGCGAACTGCTCGCGGTAGAGCGAGGCGTAGAGCCCGCTGCGCGCCAGCAGCTCGGCGTGGGTGCCGTGCTCGACGACCCGGCCGTGGTCGATCACCAGGATCTGGTCCGCCGCCAGGATCGTCGAGAGCCGGTGCGCGATCGCGATCGTGGTGCGTCCCTCCATCAAGGGCTCGAGCGCCGCCTGGATCAGCCGCTCGGAGAGCGTGTCGAGCGCCGAGGTCGCCTCGTCGAGGATCAGGATGCGCGGGTCCTTCAGGATGACCCGGGCCAGTGCCAGCCGCTGCTTCTCCCCGCCGGAGAGCTTGTAGCCGCGCTCGCCGACCATGGTGTCGTAGCCGTCGGGCAGGTCCATGATCCGGTCGTGGATCGCCGCGGCCCGCGCGGCCGCCTCGAGCTGCTCCTGCGTGGCGTCCGGTCGCCCGTAGAGGAGGTTCTCCCGCACGGAGGAGTGGAACAGGTAGGTCTCCTGGGTGACGAAGCCGATGACCCGACCCATGCTCTCCAGCGTGAGGTCGCGCACGTCGTGCCCATCGATGCGCACGGCTCCCGCCGTCACGTCGTAGAGGCGCGGCAGGAGGTAGGTGATCGTCGTCTTGCCGGCACCGCTCGGCCCGACCAGCGCCACCAGTTGCCCCGGCTCGATCTCGAAGTCGACGTCCTCGAGCGCCAGCGGCGGCTCGGCCGGCACGATCTCCAGCCCGTCGGACGGGGTCTCCTCGGGGCGCTGATCGCGGGCGTAGCGGAAGCTGACGTGGTCGTAGGTCACCCGGCCGGCCACCTGTGCCGGGTCGAGCGCCAGCGCCCCCGGTCGGTCCGTGATTTCCGGCACGAGGTCGAGGTACTCGAAGATGCGGTCGAAGAGGGCCAGCGCACCCTGGATGTCGACGTGGACGTTGAGGAGCTGACCGAGCGGGAAGTAGAGGCGGCTCTGCAGCGTGGTGAAGGCGACGATGTCGCCGATCGTCATGGTCGCGGAGCCGCCGACGATCGCGCGGCCGGCGAACCAGTAGACCAGCGCCGGAGTGATCGAGAAGAAGACGTTGATGATCATGAAGAAGTAGCGACCGACCATCTGCTGGCGGATCTGGAGCCCGGCCAGCCGCTCGTTCTCGTCGCCGAAGCGGCCAATCGCCTCGCGCTGCCGGCCGAAGGTCTTGGTCAGCAACACGCCGGAGACCGAGAGGGTCTCCTGGGTGATCGCCGTCAGATCCGCCAGGCTGCGCTGGGTTGACGTGCTCAGCACCTTGCGGATCGCTCCCACGCGCCGCGTCAGGAACAGGAAGATCGGCGCCAGCGCGAGCGACAGCAGCGTCAGCCGCACGTCGATGACGAGCATCAGCGCGACCGTGCTCAACACGGTGGCGACGTTGCTCACGATGCTGGCGGCGGTGGAGGTTACGACCGATTGCACGCCGCCGACGTCGTTGGACAGCCGGCTCTGGATCTCGCCGGTGCGCGTGCTGGTGAAAAAGCGCAGCGGCATGTGCTGCAGGTGCGTGTAGAGCGCGTTGCGCAGGTCGCGCATGACACGCTGGCCGACCACGTTGCTCAGGTAGGTCTGGGCGACGCCCACCAGGCCACTGATGACCGGCACCCCGATCATTAGGGCAACCAGCAGGTTGAGCAGCCCCAGGTTGCGCTTGGGAATGGCCGAGTCGATGATCAATTTGAGGACATAGGGGTTGACCAGCCCGAGCAGCGACGTCATCAGGATTGCGCCGAGCACGAGGCTGACTTGCCGCCAGTACGGGCGGAAGAACGCGACGATGCGCCGGAAGGTGCCCGGGCGCGCCTGGCGCTCGGGCTTGTCGAATCGCGACATGAATCCACCGTGGTGCAAGGACACTCCTTAGATAGACCATCAAGTATATCACGCCGGCACATGATCGCCGCCGTGGTCTCCGAACGTCACCAGAGTACCCCGTTTACCGGGCGCCAGGGAACGGTGGAACGGGGAGGGCCGATCCTAGCCGATCGGGGAGGTGGCCGGGCGGGATCGACTCTCGCGAGGGTCCGGCGACTGCCGCCGAGGACTTCTCCGCGTATCGCCAATCCGCGCAGGCTTTTCAGCACCGGTTCATCGCGTGGTCATGGTCCATTAACGCCTGAGCGATACGGTAATAGCTGCGGGGAACCACCCCGCGGAGTCGAGCGGCGACTGTCCAGAGCATCCCGAGCCGGCCCACGCGCGATGCGCCGACGCCGCGGGCAGGCGGGCCGCAGATCGATGGGATGGTTCGGCGTGGACAGAGTCACGCCGGGGTTCGGGACGGGGCCGGCGATCGCGGGACGCGCCACCGCCCGCGATCGCCGGCGAGGATCCCAGGGCGGTCGAATCACAGAGGGATGTCGAGATGAACGCAATCTTCAGTACAGTGCTCAAGGCCATTCGATCCCGCATCGGCGTCTGGGCGGGGCATCGGCCGGCGCGAGCAGCCCGGCTGGTCCTGGTCCTGGCGATGCTGGCGGTGCCGCTGGCGGCCTGCTCGGTTACCCGGAGCGTGGGGGTGACGCCGTCCGCGACGGCGGCGGCCGCCTCGACCGGCGCGACCTCCGGCGCGGCGGCGACGACTGCGCCGACCAACCCGTCCGTCGGAACGACGCCGTCGCCGAGTCCGACCTCGACCACGGCTCCGACGGCCTCGACCACCCCCACGCCGTCGTCCGCGAGCGCTCCGGCGAGTCCGGCGGCCACCCCGGCCGGGACCACGCCCAGCGCCGCGGTGGCGGCCGCGATCAAGAGCGTCATCCAGCGCGGTAACCAGGAGCAGACGCAGGCCCTGGCCGCCGGAAACCCCGCGCTGATGCAGGACACGTCCACGTCGAGCTACTACACCCAGCTCGTCCAGACGCAGAACGCCCTGGCCAGCGCGGGTGTCTCCTCCATAGGGCTCGTCAAGCTCACCTGGGGGCCCATCACGCTGACGAATGCGACCACGGCCCAGGCCACCACGGTCGAGACGTGGAACACCACGCTCGCCAACGGCGCCACCCAGCAGGACACGAACACCAACGTCTACACGCTCGTCCTGCAAAATGGCACCTGGAAGGTGCAGGACGATCAGCAGCCGGGCGCGCCGCAGACGCCGCCGTCGACGACGTCGAGCCCGGGCGGGAACCCCAGTCCGGTGTCGCCGATCGCACCGGCCGTGCCCGCCGGGGGAGCCGGACAGTCCCAGAACTGGGCGGGCTACGCCGCTACCGGCGGGAACTTCAGCGCCGTGTCCGGTAGCTGGACGGTGCCGCAGGTCAGCCCGAGCAGCGCCCCGGCGGCCGACGCGGCCTGGGTTGGGATCGGCGGCGTGACCTCGACCGACCTGATCCAGGCGGGCACCGATGCCGCCGTTCAGGGCGGCCAGGTGACCTACGCCGCCTGGATCGAGACGCTGCCGCAGGCGCAGCAGACGGTGCCGCTGGCGATCGCGGCCGGGGACCACGTAAGCGTGTCGATCGCCCAGCAGGCAAGCGGGATGTGGCAGATCACGATCCGGGACACGACCTCGGGGCAGTCCTATCAGAAGAGTGTGAGCTACGCGTCGTCGAACTCCTCGGCGGAGTGGGTGGAGGAGGCGCCCGCGGTCGGACAGAACTTCCTGCTGCCGCTGGACAACTTCGGCACGGTCACGTTCTCCGGCGCCAGCACCGTCGAGAACGGAAAGACCCAGTCGATCGCACAGGCAGGCGGACAGGCGATCACCATGTACGGCGCGACCGGGCAGCCGCTGGCCCAGCCGTCGGGGCTGTCCTCAAATGGGGCCGGCTTCACGGTGACGCGCACCAGCGTGCCGGCGTCCCCGATCTCGCCGCGGCGGGGCGGCTTCCCGGGCGGAAGCTTCTCCGGCTGACGCTCGGACCGGCAGCTCGACCCAGTACACCCGGGGCCTGGTGGCGACGCCAGGCCCCGCGCCGTTCCCACCATCACGCGTCCCGCCCCACCGGACTCGACCGCGTTCGTCCGGCTTCGGGTAGGCTGCGGCCGGCGGATCGTGCGGCGGACTCACGTCGAAAGAAAGGGGTCCCGGTGGCGAAGCAGATCGTCCATCCCCAGGGCAGCTACCCAACGGCCGGCTACGCCCGGGGCGTGCGCGCCGGGGACACGCTCTACCTGGCCGGGCACATCGCACGCCGCCCGGACGGGCAGGTCGTGGCAGGGGACGTCGCGGCGCAGGCCGAACAGGTCTTCCGCAACCTGGGCGAGGTCCTCGCCGCGGCCGGCGCCGACTTCTCCGCGCTCGTCAAGATGACCATCTACGCGTTAGAGCCCGAGTACCGCCTGCCGATCCTGGCGGTGCGCGACCGCTACTGCCAGCCCGGGACGTTCGCCAGCACCTTCGTGGTGCCGCGGGCGCTGGCGTCCCCGGACCTGCTGGTCGAGATCGAGGCCGTCGCCTACCTCGGGGACTGAGCCGGCCGCCGCGTGCGGCCGGCTCGTCAGTTCGTGGCGCTTATGGGCTGACGCGCACGCTCAGCACGTGCAGCGTGCCCGAGTTATAGCCGTCGCTCAGCCGCAGCCGCACCGTCCCGCCGATGCCCCCCGTCGCGTCCAGGCGGAAGGTCACCGGCTGCCCAGTGGACAGCGTCGCCGTCCCGAACAGCGTCGCGTTCGGTCCGCTCGCCACCAGCGCCGTGAAGCGCAGGGTGAGGAAGCTGACCGCGCTGCTGCGCCAGGTGAGCGTGCCGCTCGGACCGTCGGACCCCGTCGTGACCCCGCCGTAGATGTACGGCGTGGTGAAGTTGGCCACCCCCAGGCTCGCGTAGTGCGTGCTGGCCGGCAGCACCCAGGTGATGGTCGCCGTAGCCGAGGGGTAGGAGCCGTCCTGTGCCGTGGCGGCCAGGGTGTCGACCCCAGGCAGGATGGCGCTGTAGCTGAAGGATGCCTGCCCGTTGGTCGTGGTGGGGCTGCCGCTCGTCGTGGTAATGCCGCTAACCGCGAAGGTGACGGTCGTACCGTTGGCGACCGGGTAGCCCAGCGCGTCCTCGACCGTGGCGGTCTCGGTGACGGTGGTGTCGACGGTGGCCGTGGTGGTGCCGGGCGCGAGGCTGAGGGTGGACGGCGGTCCGGGCGTGATGGTCAGCGTGGCGGTGCCGGTGCTGTCGGCGAAGGTGCCGGCCGTGTCGTGGTAGGCCGCGGTGATGGTGTAGCTGCCGGGGGCCGTGCCTGCCGGGATGGCGAAGCTGGCACTCGCGCCGCCGCCGGAGACGCTGCCGCTGATCGCCGTGCCGACCGTGGTGTCCGAGGCGTCGGTGACGGTGAAGGTGACCGTGCCCTCGTTGACGACCGGGCAGGAGCCGTTGGTGGCGCAGCTCGTGGCGACGGTGGCGGAGAGCGTCACGCTCGCATCGACGTCCTGGGCCGTGGCGTTGGCGGGGGTAACGGTTGGGATGAACTGGGTGGTGACGGTGGCGATGGCGCCGTAGCCGGTGTCGTGGACGTTGGTGGCGTAGGCGGCGTAGCTGTACTCCGTCCCGGGGGTCAGGCCACTCAGGTTGACGCTGAAGGCGCCGGTGCAGCTCGCCGCCGGCACGGTGGTGGTGCCGGGAGCGCCGAGCTCGAGCGTGAGGCCGGGCGTGCTGGACGGGGCGTAGACGACGCCGCAGGCGGTGACAGTGGCGCCGCCGTCACCGGTGACGGTGCCGGCCAGGGTGGCGCCGGTGGTAGTGACGTTGCTGGCGGCGCCGGTGACCACCGTGGGGCCAGAGACGACCGTGGTGCCGACGGTGGCGCTGTTGTTGCCGGGGTTCGGATCCGTCGTGGTGGTGGTGACGGTCACCGTGTTGTCGAGCGTCGTCCCGGCAAGCACGCTCGGGCTCACCAGCGCCGCGAGGGTGACGCTCACCGAGGCGCCGGGGGCCAGGTTGCCGACCGTGTAGCTCCCGGTGTTCCCCGGGCCGAAGGACCAGCCCGGCGTCGAGCTCGCGGGCAGGAAAGTGGTGCCGGCGGGGAGCGGGTCGGAGAGGCCGACGTTACTGGCTGTCGACGGCCCGTAGTTGGTCACGGTGGTGGTGTAGGTGACTGGATCGCCGGCGACGACCGGGTCCGGCTCGTCGACCATGGCCACGGCGAGGTCGGCACGCGCGATCGTCGCGGTGGTAACCGTGGCGCTGTTGTTGGCCCCGTTCGAGTCCGTCGTGGTGCCGGTGACGGTCACCGTGTTGCTGAGCGTGCTCCCGTCGGGCACGCTCGGGGCCACCCGGACCTGCAGCGTGAAGGTCGCCGAGGCCCCATTGGGGAGGCTGGCGATCGTGCAGGTCACGGTCGCTCCGCCGGTGCAGGTCCAGGTCGGGCCCGTGTTCTGAGTCAGGGACACGAAGGTGGTGCCACTGGAGAGCGTGTCGCTCAGGCTCACGCTGCTGGCATCCGACGGCCCGTTGTTGGTCACGATGATGGTGTAGGTGAGGTCTGTGCCGGCGACGACCGGGTCCGGTGAGCCGCTCACGGTCACGGCGAGGTCGGCCTGCGGGGTGGCGCTCAGCTCAAAGGCGCCGATATCGCAGGAAGTGCCCTGCGGCCGGGTGACCCCGCGCTGGTCGGCCGTGATGGTCGTCCCGCAGCCATTGGTGTTGATTGGGATTTGGTCGATGGCCGGGCTGCCGGTCAGGAGGGCCATGGTCTGGGTGGGGCCGCTGTTATCGGCCAGTGGGCCGAGCAGCGGGTCGGTGTTGCTCAGCGAGTTGTTCGCGCTGCTGAAGGCGCAGCTCGTGCCCGAGTCGAGGTTGTAGCCGCCGTCGGCGATGACGCCCGTCCCGTACTTGCCGCAGTTGACGCTGCTGCCGGCGGTGTTGTTGGCGACGATGGTGCTCCGCAGCGTGGTGGTCGCGGAGGAGCTGTAGACGCCTCCGCCGGCGAGGGTGGTGGAGTTACCGGCGATGGTGGTACTGGTGATAGTCGTGAGTCCACCGCTCCAGTTGTAGATGCCGGCTCCATTGTAAGTTGAGGTGTTACCGGTAATCGTGACATTCGTAACCGTCAGTTGGGCGGAAAGGTAATTGTATATACCCGCTCCGCTCGTGTCGCCGAATCCGGCAGTGGTGTTTCCAATGATGGTGCTGTTGGTCAAAATCAGGTTGGCAGTGGCATTGACGTTATAGATACCCGCCCCACGGTAGGCGCCATTGACGCTCACCGTGCTGCGATCCACGGTCATCGTACGCCCGTTGTAGATGCCGCCACCAGTCCCGCTCGTCGGCGAGAGGTAGGGCGCCTGGTTGCCGCTGATGGTGCTGCCGCTCAGAGTCAGCGTGCCGTAGTTGTAAATCCCGCCGCCCAGCCCGCCGTGCATCGCGGTGTTGTTCTCGACGAGGCTGTTGGTCACCTCGAGGCTCTTGAAGTTAACATTGTAGATCCCGCCGCCATAACCGGTGACGGTGGCGCTGCCGACCGCGTTCCCGCCGATGGTGCTGCCGATGATCGTGTTGCCGGTCGCCGCGCCGCCGTTGTAGACACCCCCGCCCAGGCTCACTGGTCCGGTGTTCCGGTTATTGTTGATGGTGCTGTTCTCTATAGCCAGAATTCCCGTGCCATAGCTGTAGATCCCCTGTCCGCCGGTGTTGCTGTCGACATGACTGCCGGTCACGGTCATGCCGTGGTAGGCGTTGATGCCGCCGCCGGCGTTGGCAGATACGCTGCTGTTGGTGACGCTGATGGTGACCCCGGCACTGAGACTGTAGATCCCGCCGCCCTGACCGGTGGCGCTGGTGTTGTGGTCGATGCCGCTCGAGTCCACGGTCAGCACGCAGGTGCCGACGGCCGTGATCCCGCCACCACCACCCGGGCTGGAGTTGTAGGAGACGCTGCTCCCGTTCCGCACCGTGAGGTTCCCGTAGGCATAGATCCCGCCGCCGGAGCCGCTGGAGGGAGAGCCGCCGGTGACGGTCACGTTGTCGAGCGTCAGCTGGCCGTACTGACGGACCTCAAAGATGCGGAAGGCTGGCGTACCAGCCGCAGTGCTGCGCTGGATGGTAGCGCCGTTGCCGTTGATCGTGATGCCGTTACTCGCGGTGATCAGCGGGAGCCCGTTGATGCCGTTGTTGTCCACTGTGGTCAACGTGTAGGTGCACCCGGCCGCCAGGTCGATCGTGGCGCCGCCGACTGGGTTCGCTGTGTTCGCGGTGGTGATGGCGGACTTCAGGGCAGTGACGTCGCATGCGATGGGCGCGCCCCTGGCCGAGGGCGAGTGCATGAGGCCCAAGGCGAACAGGCCCAGCAGCGTCAGGACCAGTGCCCACCGTGGCGGCCGGGCACGAAACATAGCAGCGATCCTCTCTCGGCCGGCCGGGCAGCAGTCACGGCACACGGTCTCCGACAGCCGCGGTGCACCCCTCCAGACCATCCGCCGACAGTGTCCTTGCAGCCGCGTGCCGAAGTTGTGAATGAGCGGGGAGGGGGTGTTTCAGGAAAGTGACAGAGACGTGCGTGGCGACCACCCGGTCAGATCCGGGGGCAGGAGGTGGAGGCGGCCTCGTCGGGCGGAGGAGCCAGAAGGGCGGTGGCGGTGACGGCTGGACTGTCCTGGCTGGTAGGGAAATGGGCCGCGCGGATTCTGCCCCGGCGGCCCTGGTGACCCGGCGTCGTGGTGGGGTACGTGCCTACGGGCTGACGGTGACGCTGAGGAGGTGCAGCGTGCCCGAGTCGTAGCCGGTGCTCAGGCGCAGCCGCACGGTCCTGCTTCCAGCCACGGCGTCGAGCCGGAAGGTCACCGCCTGTCCACTCGAGAGGGTGGCCGTGCCGAACAGGGTGGCGTTGGGTCCGCTCGCCACCAGCGCCGTGAGATGTAGCGTCAGGAAGTTGACCGGGGTGCTGCGCCAGGTCAGCACGCCGCCCGCCCCGCTCGAGATCGCGCCGTAGACGTAGGGGTTGCTCCGGTTCGCCAGGCCCAGATGCGCCCCGGGCGTGCTGGCCGGCAGCGTCCAGGTGATCGTCGCCGTGGCCGAGGGAGTGCTGCCTCCTTCGGCCGTCGCGGCCAGCATGTCGGTGCCGGGGAAGATGGCGTCGTACGCGAAGCTCGCCTGGCCGTTGGTCGTCGTCGCGCTGCCGCCGGTCGTGGTGGTGCCGCTCACGCTGAAATTCACGGTCGTGCCGTCCGCGACCGCGTTGCCGTACTGGTCGCGCACCGTCGCCGTCTCGGTGAGCGGCGTCCCGACCGCGTCGGTCGTGGTGCCGGGCGCGAGCGTGACCGCGGCCGGCGGGCCCGGGGTCCAGGTCACGGTCGCGGACATCGAGGCGGTGTTCGGGCTCGTACCGGCCACCACCTGAACCGAGTCCTGCCCGGCCGCGGTGTTGGTATAGGCAAGGACGGCCTGCCCGTTCGTCGTCGTCGCGTCCTGCTGGGTGATGCCGGCGGTCCCCGAGGTCGCTCCGCCGATCGTCCACTGGACCGGCGTGCCGTCGGCGACGAGGTTGCCGTACTGGTCCTTCACCGTGGCCGTCTCGGTCACGGACGTCCCGACCGTGCCGCTCGTGTCGCCGGGCGACAGCGAGACCGTGGCCGGCGGGCCGGGGTTGACGGTGATACTGAAGGTTCCGGAGATGGTGGGCGCATGGCCATCAACCGCGCTGACGGTGAAGCTGAAGGCACCGGCAGTGGTGGTGGTGCCGCTGATGACGCCGGTCGGGCTGAGGCTCAGGCCGGCCGGGAGCTGGCTGCCGGCGGCAAGGGCGAAGGCCGGAGCCGGGTTGATGCTCGTGGTGCCGAAGGTGAAGCTGTAGGCCGTACCCACGGTCGGGTTGGGGGGCGTGTTCGTGAGCGAGGGCTGGACCTGGTTGTCGCTGTTGTCCCCCCAGCACTGGACGCTGCCGTCGCTGAGGATCGCGCAGCCGAAGTCCAGGCCGACGCTGACGGCGTCGGCGGTGCCGGGCGGCGGCGTCCCATAGACCGTCCCCCAGCAGTCGAGCGTCCCGCCGGTGGCGATGGCGCAGGCGAAGTTGGCCCCGACGCTGACGGCGGTGAAGGTCCCGGACGGCGCCGTCGCGTTGCCGCCGATCGTCCCCCAGCAGTGGAGGGTGGCGTCGGTGGCCAGCCCGCAGGCGTACTGGGCGCCGACGCTGACGGCGGTGAAGGTGCCGGCGGGCGGGGTCAGCAGCCCGTTGTTGGGGTCCCCCCAGCAATGGAGAGCGCCGTTGGTGGCTACCGCGCAGGCGGTGAAGTTCCCGACGCCGACGTCGGTGAAGGTGCCCGCGGGAAACCCGGTCTTGACCGGGGACACGTACAACCCCCAGCATGCGAGGGCGCCACCGGTCTGGATGCCGCAGGCGACGGCGTCTCCGGCGCTGACATCGGTGAAGGTCCCGGTGGGCGGGCTCGACTCGCCGGAGGAGTCGACTCCCCAGCAGTGGAGTGAGCCGTCGCTGGCGATGGCGCAGCCGAAGTTGATCCCGGCGCTGACGGCGGTGAACGTGCCGGTCGGTTTGGTGCTCACCTGGCTATAGGCATCGTTCCCCCAGCAGTCGAGCGTGCCGTCGGCGGCGACCCCGCAGGCGAAGGCGCCTCCGGCGCCGATAGAGCCCTGAGTGACCGGCCCGGCCAGCGCACCGCCGAGCCCGGCCAGCACCGCGGCCGCGCCCAGTGTCAGCCCGAGCAGGACCCGCAGCGCCCGCCCACGCCCGCCGCGGCCCTGTCCCTCATGCGTGCTCCGCATGCCCAATCTACCGCTCTCTTTCCGATATCGGGTTCGCCGCGGAAGGACGCCTGCACCCGTCCACGGCTAGCCGGCCGTGGCCAACTCGCTGCCCACGAGACAATCCCCGGCGCACCCGGCTTCGACGCGCTCATGCTGGAGCGTGCCCAGCGTCTCGCACAAGAGGCTTTCTTCCCGGTGGCACGGGCCGACTATTCGGTCAGATGGCCGGGGAAGCAGTCGTGCGCGCCGCGGCGGCTGGCCGCCGGTGCGACCGAATGGCCGCGCGGCCGGTCAGCGGGCAGTCCAGCCGCCGTCCGCGACCAGCGCGGTGCCGGTGACGAAGGAGGCGTCGTCGCTCGCCAGGAAGAGCGCCGCCCGGGCGATCTCCTCGGGACGCCCCAGCCGCCCCAGCGGCAGGCGCCGGACGATGTCCGCCTCGTCGGCGGCCGGGTCCGGCTCGCGCGCC
>DATKRJ010000411.1:0-5525 GCA_035532355.1 Thermomicrobiaceae bacterium
CGGCCGGACAGGTACGCCAGCTCGCGCGGGACGAAGAACCGGTCGGGACCGGGCGGTGCGGTCTCCGGATCGTTCTGCTCCTGGAAAACGAAGCCGGCGCGGTAGAGCTCCCGAAGGGTCATGGTGGCGGCATCGACGGACACCGACAGCCGTGCCGCGATATCCCCCGCCACCAGTGGCTCCTCGACCTCGGCCAGCAGCCGCACGATCGCGCGAGCGGGCGCCGGCAGGCGCTGCCAGGCGACGGCGAAGGCCCATGGGTTCGTCAGCTCGCGATAGAGGTGGCCCACGTCCTGGTGCGGGTCGCGGCCTCGCAGCTCGACCTCCCAGAAGCGGGCGATCGCGCCCAGGCTCTGTGGTGACCTGTCGAGGAGCCGTCCGAGGAGGTTGCGCATCCGGCCTCCGGCTTCCGCCAGTATTGCTCCTGTGCGCATTATAGCCGGGAGGTTGAGGCGCTTCAGTCCCCGAAGGTCCTGAAGCGCGTCCCCGGCCAGCCCAAGGTGCGCGGCGCACTCAGCGGTCCTTGCCGACGGTCAGGTAGGCGATGCCGCTACCCTCCCTGCCGCGCCGCCAGGCGGGCCTGCTGGACCTGGCACCTATCGCTCACGATTCTATGAACGTTAGCAGTTCTGTGAGCGCTGTGCTAGGCTTCCCGACATGGCCCGCGCCGAACTGCTGCTGCACCCGGTTCGACTGCGCATCCTCAAGGCGTTCCTGGGCGACCGGGCGCTCACCACGAGCCAGCTCGCCGCGGAGCTCGACGACGTACCCGCCGGCAGCCTCTACCGCCACGTCGCGCTCCTGACCAGGGCCGGTGTGCTTCAGGTCGTCGCCGAGCGCCGCGTCCGCGGCGCCGTCGAGCGCACCTACATGCTCCGGCTCCTCGCCGCGCAGGTCGGGCCGGGCGACGCCGCAACCATGACTCCCGACGAGCATGCCCAGGCCTTCACGGCCTTCATCGCGGGGCTGCTGGCCGACTTCGACCGCTACCTCGCCGCCGGTCCGCCCGAGTTCGGCCGCGACGGCGTCAGCTATGGTGAGTCGGCCATGTGGCTCACCGACGCCGAGTATGCCGAGTTCCTGCACGACATCACCACCATCGTCCAGCCGCGTCTGGCCAACCCTCCAGGCAAGGGGCGGCGGCGGCGCATGGTGGCCAGCGTCTTGCTGCCGGCCCCCGAGTACCTGAGAGGAGACCAATCATGACCGATCGCGACGCGGCCGGCACGAGCGTGGACGTCAGCTGGCAGCTGGACGACACCACCGTCGAGGGCACGCTGGTCCGACCGTCCGGGCCCGGGCCGTTCCCCGTCGTGGTGATGGTGGCGGGCAGCGGCCCCACCGACCGCGACTGGACCTCGCCGCTCCTTCCCGGGACCAACGGCAGCGCCCGCCTGCTGGCCGAGGCGCTGGCGCGGGCCGGCTTCGCCTCGCTGCGCTACGACAAGCGGGTCGTCGGTCCCCACGCCCGCGAGAATCTGCAGGCCCTGATGGGCAAGGTCAGCATGCGGAGCCACCTCGACGAGCTCGCGGGCGCCGTGCGCACCCTGGCCGACCGTCCGGACATCCGAGACGACCGGATCTTCGGGCTCGGCAACAGCGAGGGCACCCTCCACGTCCTCAACTATCAGGCCCAGAGCCCGCCGATCCCGCTGGCGGGGCTCATCCTGATCGGCCCACCGGGACGGGCCGTCGGCGCGGTGGCGCGCTCCCAGCTGGCGGAGCAGGCCAGGGCCATCCCGAACGGCGACGCGCTGCTGGCGCTCTACGACCAGGCTATCGCTCGCTTCCAGGCCGGCGAGCCCATGAATCCGGACCCGGTCCTGCCCGAGGGCGTCCAGTTGCTGCTCCAGAGCCTGGAGACGCCGATCAATCAGCCGTTTGCCCGTGAGCTCTGGCTGGCCGAGGCGGTGACCCCGCTCGCGCGGGTGGACGTCCCCGTGCTGGTCGTCATCGGCAAGAAGGACGTCCAGGTCGACTGGCACGCCGACGGCGGGCCGCTGCAGCAGGCCGCGGCGGGGCGCGCGAACGTGACCTTCCTCTTCCCGGACAACGCCAACCACGTCCTCAAGGAGGAGCGGCGGCCCCGTGCCGAGCTCGTGCCGGCCGAGGCGGAGACCGGCTACAACGGGCCCGACACCCGCCTGGAACCCGAGGCTCTGGCCGCGATCCTCGACTGGCTGGCGGCCCACGCCTGATCGTGCTACGTGCGCGGCCGGCTCACTGGGCCGGGTGCGTGGTCACGTGGTTGCACCGGCACCGCCGCCACGTCGATGCCAGGCGCCATCACGGGCGCGCCGACTCGCGCGATCTCCGGCATGACCGCGACGCAGCACTACTGTCCCCCGACCGGCAGACTCGCGCCCTCCAGGGTGAGCAGCCGCCACTTGATGTCGAGTCCGCCGGTGTAGCCACCGATGGCGCCGTTGCTCCGCACGATGCGGTGGCAGGGCACGATGATCGGTACCGGGTTGTCGCCCAGCGCGTTGCCGACCGCGCGGGTCGCGCCGGGCTTGCCGATGGCGCGAGCGATGTCGCGGTAGCTGGCCAGCCGGCCGAACGGGATGCGCGCCGTGGCCTCGAGCACGCGCCGCGCGAAGGCGGAGACCGCCGACAGGTCGACCGGCAGGTCGAAGGCGCGGCGCCGGCCGGCGAAGTACTCGTCCAGTTCCTCCGCGTAGGGCCGCACTGCGCCCGGGTCGCGCACCGGCTCCATCCCGACCCGCCCGGCCCACTCGACGGTCTCCTCCTCGGTGCCGCCGAAGGCCACGCGACAGAGGCCCCGCTCCGACACCACCACCCAGAGCGGCCCCACCGGCGAGTCGAGCCGGTCGTAGGCCGCCCGCCCGGGCAGTGCCGCCAGCAGGCGATCGCGCAGGCCGGGAAGCGCGGCGACGGCCCGTGCCTGGATCGACTCCGACTCCGCCAGCGAGTCCAGCGTCTCGGAGAGGACGCAGCAGGCGTCGATCTCCTGGGCGCACTCCGCGCAGATCGCGGTGTGCAGCGAGATCTCCTGCTGCTCGAGCGGCGTGAGATCACCGATGACCAGCGCCGGCACGCGCTCCATGACCTCGTCGCAGCTCAGGTCCTTCATATCCCCACCTCATTGAGCTCGGCCGAAAACTGCGTCCGCAGCTTGCGCACGGCCTGGTAGACGTTGGCGCGGGCGCCCTCCTCGGTGCTGCCCGTCGCCGCGGCGATCTCCGCATAGCTGAGACCGAGGAACCGCCGCTGCGTGAATGCCACCCGCTGCTTGAGCGGCAGGGTGCCGATCGCCTCCTCCACGCGACCGAGCAACTCACGGTGCCCCAGGGTCTCGGCGTGGTCGTCGTCGACGCTGGTGACACCCACGCTCGCCAGCGCGCCGGTCACACGCTCCCCGCTGCGGCGATGACGAATCGCGTTGAGTGCGAGGTTGGTGGCGATCCGGTAGAGCCAGGCGCGGAAGTTCGGCGCGCCCTCGAGGTCGCCGAACGCCCGGTAGGCGCGCAGGAAGACGTCCTGACACAGGTCCTGCGCCTCGCCGTCGTCCCGCACCATACGCAGCAGGTAGGCGTAGATCTCACCCTGATGGCGATCAACCAACTCCTCGAAGGTCACGGTCTCGATCACGCGCCCGCCCTTTCCGCCGGGGCCACTCGCTTCTGCATATGAGACACGCGACCGCCCGCGGTGTGAAACGAGGGGGCCGCACGCTCATCCCTGGTGGCTCCCCTCCTGCCGCGCGAGCCGTTCCAGCCCCTGGGCGAGCAGCTCGTCGCGGCCGAGCTCGACCCCGGCGAGTACGGCGTGGAGCGGGGCCGCTTGCACGCAGAGCGCCCGGCGCGCCCAGAACGCCGCGTCCTCCCGCTCCCCCGAGGCCCGCAGGACTCGGCGGGCGAAGGACTCGGGGAAGCCCGCGTAGTCGAGCGCGGGGTCGGCCACCATCGCGTCGCCGAAGTCGATCACCCCGCTGACCACGCCCGATCGCGGCTCGACCAGCACGTGCTCGAGCGCCAGGTCACCGTGGACGAGCACCGGCCTGAAGTCCATCAGCGCGGGGTTGCCCAGCCGTGTCTCCCAGCCGGCATCCAGGGACCGCGCCCGCTCGACCCCCAGCCCCTCCACCACGAGCGGCTGCGCGCCGCGCCAGAGCTCGGCCGTCCGCGCCACCCACGCCTCCGGCGTGTAGACCGGAACGCCGAGCTCTGCCGCGCGGTCGGTCGGGAAGCGGTGGAGCGCGCTCAGGAAGCCGCCGAGTTCGTTGGCGACTCGCTCCGTGGCCGCGTCGTCGAGCGCCGACGGGTCGAGCGGCACACCCGGCAGCAGCGGGTAGCCGGCGAACGGCCAGCGGAAGTCGAGCGCCGACGGCGCCACGTGGTCTGGGCGCGGTACCGGCAGCGATAGCGACGGCCCGAGCTCCGCGAGCAGCGCGACCTCGACGGCCAGCGCGGCGACGACCTCCGCGCGCCGCGGGAAGCGGAAGACCAGCCGGCCGTCGACCACGAACGCTGTGCAGTCCCAGCCGGCGCCCAACGGCTCGATGTGCCCGGCATCGAGCCAGGGGAACGCCGCCCGGACCAGCTCCCGGCAGCGCTCGAGCGTCGTCACCGCCTGCACTCACCGACCTCACTCTCGTAGCGTCGACCCCATGGCTCCGATGCTACACCCCGGCGTGACCGCCGGGCGCATGCTCTGGCCCGCCGCGCGATGCCGTTCTAAGATGGGTCGGGGTGACCCGTCGGATCGCGCGGACGGCGCGCGGTCGCGGGTCGTGGGAGGGGCGCCGTGACCGGTATCAAGCAGGACCAGATGATCGACGGGCTCTTCGGCATCGGCGGGTTCCTCGCCGACGGCAACGGCGACGGCTACGTCGACGACCTGCGCGCGCGCATCGTCCTCGACGGGGAGCCGGATCCGGAGCTCTGGGCCGCCGTCCTCGATCTGGCCGCGCGCCTGGGCGTCGAGACGGCCGGACTGTCGCTCCCGCTCGTCGACGACGATCCCGGGCCGGACACGCTGCCCATCGTCGTCCGCGCCGGTGACGCCGACCGGCCCGAGTACCGCCCCGACGGCTGGCGCGGACGTCCCGCGGTCATCGTCGAAGGCGCGGGCGCGGCGAGCACGCTCGCGCGCGCCGGGGCCGGCGCGAACGGCGAGGCGAGGCCCCGATCGGAGCGGCCGGCCCGGCTCGACCTCCTGGAGCTGTTCGAGACCGGCGGGTTGCTCCTCGACGCCGACGGCGACGGCGCGCCGGACGGCACCCGCCTCTGCGTGCTGATCCCCGCCGAGCTCCCGTCCGCCGTCGGCCGCGCGCTGGTCGACTTCGCGGCGCGCCTGGGCATGGAGAGCGGCGGAGTCGACCTCCCGGTCGCCTCGACCGGCAGCCTGCCCGAGGGCTCGGTCCCGCTGCGGCTCGAGCTGCGGCCGGGTGAGCCGGCGCGCCTGAGCGCGCGCGAGCAGCCGGACGGGGCGGCGCTGGAGGCGGCCGGTGATCCCGCTGCGCTGGCGGCCCTCTTCAGCCTCCTGGCCGAGCAGTGGCCGGC
>DATKRJ010000412.1:0-7783 GCA_035532355.1 Thermomicrobiaceae bacterium
TCAACTGCTCTGCTCCTCCTCTGTGGGCTCTGGCCCGACGGGCCACTCGAGCGTCCCATCGTGGAGCGCCGCGATCGTCTGGCGCACCCACGCCAGCTCCGCCTGGCGCATGGCCTGGGCGTACTCTTCCTCCAGGGTGAATAGGCGGGGGATATCGCCGGCCGCGCCACCGGCCGCGGCCCGGTACGCCTCGTCAAAGTGTTGGTGGATGGCCCGCTGGTAGGCATCGATCCGCGCGATCTCGCCTTCGAGGCCGGCGGCGCGCAGGCTGAGCGCCGCGATCGCGCCGTCCTTGCCCAGGGCGTAGATGAACATGAGCGCGGCGGCAAAGCGGGGGTACTCGGGAGAGGGCAGGCTGGTGAGCTCCCGCAGCCAGACCACCAGTTCGTCCCGGCCGCCGTCCGTGATCGCGTAGACGGTGCGCTCGGGTCGTCGGCCCTCACGGGACACCTCGACGGCCTCGATGAAGCCGAGTTCGGCCAGGCGCTCGACGGTGTCGTAGAGCGACGCGTCCTTGAGCCGGATGGCGCGCACGTGGCCCCGCTCGCGCATCAGCGACTTCATCTCGTAGGGGTGCATCGGGTGCTCGTTCAGCAGGTTGAGCACCGCCAGGGCCAGTGGGGTGCGAGGCAGCGCGCGCGTGGAGCGCCGCCCAGTTCGCGCCGGTTCGGCGGCGTCGCCGCGTCGCCGGGGCGTCAGCGGCTGTGGCTGTGACGACACGGGAGTGTTCCCCTTCGCTCCTCCACATTAGTCAGTCGAAGCCGACTATACGAGACCAACCAATCGATGTCAAGTAAAGGATGATAGCACTCGTGAAGTCTTCGGGTGCGGTGGTGCGGTGTCCGACGGTGCCGCACCCTGGACTGGGGATCGCGGGAGGGGACGTGCGCGCTGGAGACCCACGCTCGCGATCCGGATCAGCGCCGCCACGAACGCCGGACAGACCGGGTTGTCCCAGGCGTACCAGCGCTCGGTCGCCTCGACCGGGTCCCGGTGGTCGTCGTGACGTCGACTCAAGAGCTGGCTCCAGCCATCACGCTGTGTCGACGACGTGGCTTTGCCCGGACACATCATGCGTTCAGCCACGCTGGAATCTCGCGGCTACGAGCGATCTCCAGCGACGACTCAGCAGGCACTCGACAGCGGGCGGAGGGACCTGCCGGCCCGCTTTGCGCTGGAACAACGATCCGGCGCCCCTCGCCGTGCAGGATGAGATCGAGCAGGCGAACGACCTGCGCTGATCACTCGGCAGGAGGAGAGACTGTGTACGTTGATCGAAGTCCGTCGCCGGACGTGCGTCCACCGCGCGATGCGGAGCCCCTGGGCGCGCACGACTGCCGCTACTACACGAGTCAGCCGGCGCCCACCCAGTGGGTGGCAGTTGGTATTGCCACCGCGGAGAGTTCGGACAGCCCTTCTTGCCATCGACTGCTGGTCGGCACAGCTCGATCCGAGGCAGGAGCCATCCGCTCGTTGCGCCGTCGGTGCCAGCACGTGAAGTCCGAGTCACCGACGACGTCGGGGAAGGATTCGCCCCCGGCGGATGGGGTCCAGGTTGCCGGTAGAGGCGCCGGTGATCGATAGGTAGGGCACGCGGCATGCGCGACCGCTCGGGCATGGAGAAGTCTGGTCGGGTCGGTGCCGGCGGTATACTGTCGCGGCACAGGGTTGCACGAAGCGACCACTCGGGGGTCCTCGTCCTGACGGAGCGAGATGGCGACGAACGATGCGCAGGGTGCGGCGTGGCACGTCGGCGAGCGGCGCGCGTTCCTGACGACGGTGCCGCTGTTCGGGAGTCTCTTCCCAGAGACGCTGTCGGCCGTCGCCGCGCAGTTTCAGGTGCGCCGCTTCCCGAACGGCGCGTTCGTTTTCCTGGCCGGCACGGCGGCCGACGCCGTCAATCTGCTCGCTGCCGGCCGGATCAAGGTGATCCGGGAGACCGAAGCGGGACAGGAGGTCATCCTCCGCGTAATCCAGCCTGGCGAGCTCTTTGGCGGCGCGGGAGGCTGGGGGGAAGAGCGCTACCCGGCCAGCGCGGTCGCCCTGGGACCGGCGACCGTGCTCCGTCTGCCGGCGCGGACCTTCACCGCGTTGACCGCCGAGTACCCCGACTTCGCCGTGGCGGTTATCCATCAACTCGTGCAGCGACTGCGTGTCGCCGAGCGCCGCATCGAGGAGCTGCAGACGCAGCGGGTGGAGCGACGCATCGCGCACACACTGCTGCGTCTGGCAGACAGGGCCGGCGTGAAGACGCCCGACGGCATCAGGATCGACGTCCCCCTCTCGCGCCAGGATCTGGCGGAGCTCGCCGGCACGACGCTGAGCACGGCCAGTCGCACCCTGAGCGGCTGGGATCAGCGCGGCCTCATCGCCGCCGGTCGCGAGCGCGTCACCATCCTCCGGCCGCATGATCTAGTCGCCATCGCCGACGACCTCACCCCACCCGGGGCGGAGTGAGCCCGAGGACTTAGTTCCGCGTACTCCTTGCGCCAGCACAAAGACCGCTGCCCGTGCCCATGCCATCCTCCGTTTAGCAGTTCGCCCCAGGCGGTTGCCGGACGCCAACCGGAGGAGGCAGCCATGTCCGCTCAGGGCGCTCCCACGATCCGCGCCGACACCACCATCGACGCGCTGCTCGACCACTTCCCGCGCGCGGCGGCGGTGTTTGTCAGGCGCCGGATGCACTGCGTTGGCTGCCCGCTGGCGCGTTTCGAGACGGTCGGCGACGCCTGCGCGATCTATCGGCAGCCCGTCGACGCCATGCTCGGGGATCTGCGACGGGCCGCCGCCGGCGGATAGGCGATGCGCCGCGACCCCGATGAATCACCGGAGGTGAAGTCTGACGTACGTCATCGCGCAGCCCTGCATCGGCGTCAAGGACGGATCGTGCGTCGAAGTCTGCCCGGTCGACTGCATCCATACCGACGACGCGGCCGAGCTGTACTTCATCGACCCGGACGAGTGCATCGACTGCGGCCTCTGCGCCGAGGTCTGCCCGGTCGAGGCGATCTTCTTTGAGGACGACCTGCCCCAGCAGTGGTCCGAGTTCCTCAAGATCAACCGCGAGTACTTCCAGAAGCGCTGACTGCGGCCGGCTGGCTGCCGGCCAGGTCGCCAGGGTGAGCACGCGACCCGAGGGGGTGACGGTTGACCGGATTGCTCTTGAACGCGGACATGGTGCTGGCCGCGTTGCACGAGGTCTACGACCCCGAGCTGGGCGTCAACGTCGTCGACCTCGGCCTGGTCTACGAAGTCGCGCTGCGCGATCGAGACGTGACCGTCACCATGACGCTGACGACCCCGGGCTGCCCGCTGCACGACATGCTGGCCGAGGCGGTCGACCGGGCGGTGCGGGTGTTCGTCCCCGGCGTCAGCGCGGTCAGCGTCAACCTGGTCTGGGATCCGCCTTGGCGGCCGGAGATGATCACCGCCGCCGGGCGGACCGAGCTGGGATGATATTGAGCGCGGTGCCCACGCGCCGCGGGACTGAGAGCGAACAGCGATGCGGACCGATGAGGTCACGACCGCGTCACGACCGATCGAGCCGAACTGGAAGGTCAGCCAGGTCATCGCGCGCTACCCGGCGCTGATCGACGAGTTGGTAGGACTCAGCCCCACCTTCCGCATGCTGCGCAATCCGGTCATGCGGCGCGTGCAGAGCCGGCTGGTAACCGTGGCGCAGGCGGCGGAGATCGCCGGGCTGGCGCCGGACGCGCTAATTCAGACGCTCAACCGCGCAGCAGGCTTGAGTGGGTCCGTTCTCAACGGCCGGCCCACGGCCACGCCCGAGTCGGTCGACGCGGCCCCGTCCTGGGTGGCGACGGCGCCGCTCGACGAGACGATCGACGTACGGCCGCTCCAGGTGGCCGGTCAGGAACCGTTCAGCGCGATCATGGCCGCGGCGCACCGGGTGCTGCCCGGCCGTGCCTTCCTGCTCGTCAACACCTTCGAGCCGGTCCCGCTGTACGACGTGCTCGGGCGGCGCGGCTTCGTTCACTGGGCGGAGCGGCGCGGCCCCGAGGAGTGGGTGATCCGCTTCTTCCACGCCGATGCGCCCGGGCCTTCGACCGGCGACGGCGCGTCCTCGGCCGCGCCGGACGAGCGTGGAGACGGGCTCCCGTGGCAGTCGCCCAGCGCGACCCTGACCATCGACGTCAGTGAGCTGGTACCGCCCGAGCCGATGGTCCGGATCCTGGAGGCGCTGGAGTCGCTGCCGGATGGCGCCACGCTGCTCGTCCACCACGTCCGCCGGCCCATGCACCTGTATCCCCGGCTTGACGCGCTCGGATATCGGCACGAGACTCACGAGCCCGCGCCGGATCGCGTCGAGGTGCTGATCGTCAAGACCGCACCCGGCGATGACCGATGACGGCGCTGGCGGGCCGATCCGCTACCCCGGCCGGTGCGCGCTCGCTGAGTACCACCGACGCGCCCGCGCTCGACCTGCCCGCGCGCTTCATGCTGGTGGCGATGCTGTCAATGCTGGTCGTCACACTGACGGCGCCTATCGCCCTGCCGCTGCTCCTCGGTAGCGCGGCCGATCCGCACCTGCTCGCGTTCATCCACCTCAACACCGTCGGCGTGGTGGCCATGATGGCGGTCGGCGCCAGCTACCAGCTCGTGCCGGTCGCGCTCCAAACGCCGCTCGCGTCGCCGACCGCCGGGCGCGTCTCATTCTGGCTGCTGCTGGCCGGGGTGGGGCTGTTCGTGCCGGGGATCTTCACGCTGTGGCTGCCGGCCGTGGCAGTCGGGGCCACGCTGTTGCTGGTGGGGTTCGGCATCCACGTCGCCGTCGTCGGGTTGACCGTGCGCCGCGCCCCGCACCACGACGTCGTCGCCTGGCACATGGCGGCCTCGCTGGCAAGCCTGGGCGCGGGCGTCGTTCTCGGCGTGGTCCTGGCGTTCAACATGGCCAGCGGCATGCTGGGCGGGTTGACCTACCGGCTGGTGGCGGCGCACGCGACCCTGATGCTCGGCGGCTGGATCGCCGTACTGCTGGCCGGCGTCGCCTACCGACTGGTCGGTATGTTCACCCTCGCCGACGATCGGCTGTGGCGTCCCCTCGCCTGGACCGCGCTGGCCACCTCGACGCTGGGTGCCTGGCTCGTGGCGCTCGGCTTCGCGCTCGATCTCGCCGCGCCCCTGCGGCTGGCCGGTGCGGCCGGCATCCTTGCCGGCCAGGCCGCGTTCGCCGGCCAGCTCCTCCACCTGTACCGGGCGCGACGGCGGCGGGGGTTCGAGGTGTCGCTACCGTTCGTCCTGCTCGCGGCCACGATGGGGACCGGCGCAGCCGCCCTGCTGCTTGGCGGGTTGGCGGTCGGCGCGGGCCCGGGCTCGCGGCTTTGGGTGGCCGTCGTCTGGCTGGCGCTCGCCGGGCTTGCCGAGACGGCGATCCAGGGTTTCTTCTACAAGATCGCAACCTTCCTCGTCTGGCTCCACCGCTATGCGCCGCTGGCCGGGCGCCAGCGCGTGCCGCGCCTGGAGTCGATGTACCGGCGGCGCCTCGCGCTCGCCGGCTGGATCGGCTGGCTCAGCGGACTCCTGCTGTCACTGGTGGCGCTCGTCGCCGGCGATCCCCTGCTGGCCCGGGCGGCCGGCGTCACGCTGAGCGTGGGACTGGCCTGCTTTCTGGCGAACGTGGTCGGCATCGCGTGCCACTGGCTGCCGGCGCGAAGTCCGCGGCCTGGTCTGAATCAGTTGCTCGCTGCCAGCGGGCGTGACGCGGGCACGGCAGAGAGGCGAGAGGTTCGATGAGCTCAGAGTTCCCAGTCGCCGCTCAAGGCGTGGAGACCGCGACGCTGGACGTCCGAGAGATCGCACCGCGGGAGCGACATCCGCTGATTCTCCAGCGCTTCGCCGACCTCGCGGTCGGTGACGGCTTGGTGCTGGTCAACGACCACGATCCGAAGCCGCTCTACTACCAGTTCACGGCCGAGCATCCCGGTGAGGCCGGCTGGGACTACGTAGAGTCGGGGCCGGAGGTGTGGAAGGTGCACGTCACGCGGCAGGCGCAGCCCGCGAGCTAACTCCTGGTTCTTCGCGCGGCCCCTTCCGGTGACGCTGCGACGTCGGCGACGGTCCGTGACGTGATCCCTCACTGGTGGCGCGTGCCATGGCAGACGGCGGCGACGACGTGTGGCGCCGTCGCCGCCACGCACGCGCCCGATCCGTCTCGCGAGTCTCGACGGGCGGACGCGCCGACGCGGGAACGGGGTCGGCGCGCTCTGAGCGCACGAGGCCCGAGACCGACCCACGTGCCTGGCGGTTTTCGGAGTCGATTCCCGGTCGATCACTCACGGCAGTTCTCGGACCCCCTCAGCGGGCCGGCTCTGCGTGCTCGTCCAGCCGGTTGTCCGGCGTAGATACGATCGATGCGCGTGCCTGGTCGACTGACGGAGCACGTCGCGTCGACCGCAACAGGCGCCGCATCCGGCGGCGCACCTCGGCCCGGAGCTCCAGCGGGACGCCAAACCTGGCGAACGTCTGCCCGCCGATCGCGGTCCCACTCAGCACCGCTTCCCAATGGCCGCTGACCACGACGGCCCAGCCGTGGGGCGGCCGGCGCTCCCACAGCGTGAATCCGACGCCGACCTTGCCGTGGAGCGGCACGAGCTCGAGGTGGTCGTCGTCGCGTTCGATCGTGAGGGGTTCCCAGTGGTGATTGGCCAGGTGCTCGACGAGGTCATCGATCACGGTCATGTCCGGCTCCGTTCTGCCGCTGACCACGGTTGCCAGCCGTCTCTGGCACCAACCGATAGGGGTCGCCGTGGCCGGTGCGTCGAAATTGGCGCTCCCCGGCGGGAGCCGGCCGAAGTCAGGGCTCGTCGAACAGGATCGCCTTCTTGACCTCGCCGATGGCGTGCTCGACCTGGATGCCCCGGGGGCACGCCTCGGTGCAGTTGAAGATCGTCCGGCACCGCCACACCCCGTTCTTCTCCCCGAGGGTCGCCAGCCGCGCCTCCGCTGCCTGATCCCGGCTGTCGAACAGGAAGCGGTGCCCGTTGACGATCGCCGCTGGGCCGAGGTAGTTGGGGTTGACCCAGTAGGATGGGCACGCACTGGTGCAGGCGGCGCACAGGATGCATTTGGTCGTGTCGTCGAAGCGGGCACGCTCCTCCGGGCTCTGAAGCCGTTCGGCCGCGGGTGCGGGATCGTCGTTGACCAGGTAGGGCATCACCGAGCGGTACTGGGCGAAGAAGGGCTCGAGGTCCACGACCAGGTCCTTGAGCACCCGGAACGCCAGCAGCGGCTCGATTACGATCGTGGCGCCGTAGTGCTTGACCAGTTCGCGGCAGGCCAGGCGGTTGCGGCCGTCGATGCGCATGGCGTCGGAGCCGCAGACGCCGTGGGCGCAGCTGCGGCGGAAGGTCAGCGTCCCGTCCTGATACCACTTGACCTGGTTGAGCAGGTCGAGGATGCGATCGGTGGGCTCGGCCGGGACGTCGTACTCCTGCCACCAGCGCCGCTTCTCGTCGGGGTCGGCCCGGCGGATCCGCAGGTGCACCGTGGCCAAGGTACGCTCCTCTCTCACTCAACGCGTGCCGACCGCGCTACACCACAGGCGGTGAAGAACTCGGCGCGCAGGGCGGGGTTCTCGTCGTAGGCTCCGCGCCAGAAGGTCGTGCGCGTCAGCGGCGAGACCTCCCGCACCCCGCGCATCTGCGTGCACAGGTGCCGCGCCTCCAGGTAGACCGCCACCCCGTGCGGCGCCAGCATGGCCTCCAGCGTGTCGGCGATCTGCTGGCCGATGCGCTCCTGCACGGTGAAGCGCTGGGCAAACAGC
>DATKRJ010000413.1:0-15770 GCA_035532355.1 Thermomicrobiaceae bacterium
GACGTCGTCAATGCCAAGCCCGAGGTGGACGTGACGATCGACTCGAACCGGGCCGTCGCGCTCGGCTCGACCACGGCCCAGATCGCGGCCCAGGTGCGCCAGGCGCTGACCAGCACGCCGATCGGCCAGGTCGTGATCGCCAACCACCCCTACCAGGTGATGGAGCAGGTCTCCGGCGCCTCGACCGGCGTGACCGCCCTCGAGCAGCTTCCGGTCGGCACCACGAGCAACGCGCCGCTCGGCCAGGTGGGAACGGTGGCCCAGGGCACGGGACCGGTGCAGGTGGTGCGGGTCGACGGTGATCGAGCCGCGACCATCACCGGCACGATCACCAGCACGGCGACGGGCGCGGCGACGCGCGACGTCGCCCGGATCATCTCGAACTACCGGGCGCCGGCCGGCGTGACCGTCACCTCGGCCGGCGTCGCGCAGCAGCAGGGCGACGCCTTCCGCAGCATGGGCGTGGCGCTGGTGGTGGCAGTGCTGCTGGTCTACATCGCCATGGTGGCCAGCTTCGGCTCGCTCACCACCCCGTTCGTGATCCTGTTCAGCCTGCCGCTGGCCGTGATCGGCGTGCTCGGCGGGCTGGCCGTGACCGGCAAGACGCTTGGGCTGCCGGCGCTGATTGGCGTGCTGATGCTGGTCGGGATCGTGGTCACCAACGCCATCGTGCTGCTGGAGCTGGTGCTCGACCTGCGCCGCCGCGGCCTGGCGGTCGACGAGGCGCTGGTGGAGGGCGGCCGGACCCGGCTGCGGCCCATCCTGATGACGGCGCTGGCGACGATCCTGGCGCTGATCCCGCTCTCGCTGAGCACGGGCGGCGCGATCATCGCCTCCGACCTGGCGGTGGTGGTCATCGGCGGCCTCTTGACCTCGACCCTACTGACGCTGATCGTCATCCCGGTGGTCTTCAAGCTGATCGCCGGGCGCGAGGGCCGCGCCGAGGTCGCGGAGGCGGCTGAGGGAGCGGCCGAAGCGCCCGCCGCGGAGCTGGTCCTCCGGTAGGAGCCGCCCTCACCCCGGCTCGCTGCCGCTCGCCTCCCCTCTCCCGAACTCGGGAGAGGGGCGACGGGGTGAGGGCCGGTCAGGCGGTCGTCGCCAGGGCGGCGTCCAGTGCATCCTCGGCCGCGAGCCCCTGCCCGGCGTCCCAGGCGGCGCGGAACGCGGCTTCGCCGAGTGCCGCCCGCGCGGCGGCGAGCGTCGGCTCCGTCGCCCGGCTCCCCTGGCACGACCGCATCATGTCCAGATCCTCCCGCAGCGCGTCGGCCGAGCCCAGGAGCCGCCACCGCCTCGTCCCAGCGGGCCAGGCTCTCCGCCCGGTGCGCCGCGACCTCCAGCCCGCCCACCAGCAGCGCCCGGTAGTCGTGGTCCCGACGGACGTCCAGGCTCTCGCGCAGCAGGTCCCGCGCCCAGCCGTCGTCGCCCCACGCGATCATGGCCTGGGCGAGGTAATGCAGCACGGCGGCACGGCCAGCTCGCGTTCGCCGCGCACGCGCAGCGCTGTCCGCCTGGTCACGCGCGCCGCCAGCCGCGGACATGCCCACGGCAGCGTCGTCACCTCCAGCGCCACCACCACGTGCCACGTGCTCGACGTTGTCCAACACCAGCCGGACGCGCCGGGTGCCCAGCCTCGCCGACAGGCTGTCGAGCGCCGCTGCCGGCCTGCGTCCGGGACACCGACCGCCCGCGCGACCGCCGGCAGCACCAGGTCCGCTGATCCGAGCGGGGCGAGGTCCACCCAGACGACACCGTCGGGGAACGCGCCCCCCAGCCCGTCAGCAGCCGGGTTTCGTCGCGCAATGCAGAGGGGTGGCGTAGTCCCAGGCATGCCCGAGATGCGCAGCACCGAGTCGGGCGAGACGATCGAGATCGTGCCGATCGCCGGCGTCCGCATCGCCGAGCGCCGGAGACCGTCCGGACTCACCATGATGAAACCGTCATATGGCTATTGACAGGTTATCGCGAGTCCGCTATAACTGGCTAAGTGGCCTTAGACAGTTATCGGAGCCCGGAGACCGGGCGGATCGGGAGCGCGACGATGTACGGGATGATCCTCCACGGGATGGTGGCGACGCGGCTGCTGGACGAGCGACGCGCGGAAGCGGCACGCGACCGGTTGAGCGCCGGGGTGGCGAACGACGTGAAGCGCGACCTGCGCGGCGCCGCGGGCCGGCTCCTGGTGCGCGCGGGCGGTCGGCTGGCCGGCACGTCGTCTGTCCGGCGCATCCCCGCTCAGGTGGCTTGAATGGGCAGGACCTGAAACCGTAGCCCCGCACCGGCTGGAGAGATACGGCGTGGCGGGCGTCGACAGCCCATAGTGAGACCTCGATCGCAGACGGGCCGAGCCGCGCCCGAGAAAGCAGAGCACTCGATGACTCCTTCAACCTTCCACTACCTCGCCTCGCGAGTTCTGGCGCGGCTCGCGCTGGCGCTCGCCCTGGCAGTGGGCCTGCTCGGCGGGCTCAGTTCCGGCGCGAGCGCGACCGCCGGCCGGCTCGCCGCCGGCATGGCGCCCCGCACCGACGGCACCACCGTCGTCTACCAGACGTCGGGCCAGTCGGGCGACAACGACGTGGCCGCCGCGACCCTCGTCGGCCGCACCCAGTTCCCGGTCGCGATCGGTGATAGCCAGGCCATGCTGCCCGACATCGACGGTGGCGTCGCCGTCTGGCAGGAGACCAACGGCAACGGTGACTTCGACGTCCGCGCCAAGCGGCTCGACGGCACCGGTCAGGCCTTCGCCGTCGCTGCCAGCGACCGCAACGAGGTCTATCCGGCCATCTTCGGAGACTTCGTCGCCTACGTCAGTGCGCCGGCGGGCAACTCCGCGGGCGCGACCCAGACGCTCGAGGTCCGCAACATCGCCACGATGGCCGACCCGATCACGCTGGACCAGGCGCCGGTCGGCGGCGGCGGCGGCGGATTCCTCCATCCCGTGATCAACGGCAAGCGGTTGGCCTGGGTCCGCCTGGCGCAGATCGGCCCGCACGTCGTCCACTGGCAGCTCAAGACGCAGCTGCTCGGCGAGCCCACGGCGACGACCGTGGCCGAGGAGGACCTGGACATCGGCGGGCCGATGGGCGCCCTGAGCACCCCCAGCTTCGACCTTTCCGGCAACATCCTCGTCTACAGCGCCGACCTCCACCTGACCGCGGTGGACCTCATGACGAACGTGCGCACCGAGATCGCCGTGCCCGAGGGTAACGACTTCCGGCCGGCGCAGAACCCGACGGTCGACGGGCGCTATGTCTTCTGGCAGGACTACCGCACCAGCGGCGAGCCCACCAACCTGGTCAGTCAGCTCCAGAACGGCACGCTGACCGCGGACATCACCGGCTACGACCTGCTGACCGGCAGCGAGTTCCCGGTCGTGGTGGCCGCCGGCTACAACACCGCGCCCGCGGCGCGCGGCGGGGCCCTGGTCTACGAGCACCAGCCGAAGTCCGGCAGCGGCAGCCCCGAGGTGTACACCCTGCCGATCAACGACGTCCTCCCGAGCGCGCCGCGCCCGGACAACGGCGACCCGAACCGCAGCTACTATGCGGCGACCGGCCACGCGCTCTCCGGCGCCTTCCGGGAGTTCTGGCAGCAGTCCGGCGGGCTGCCGGTCTTCGGCTACCCGATGACCGACGTCTTCACGGAGCACGGCTTCGTGGCGCAGTACCTCGAGCGCCAGCGCTTCGAGGCTCACCCGGAGTTCGACGGGACGCCGTACATGGTCGAGCTCGGGCTGCTCGGCGCCGAGGACGCGCAGCACCATGGAATCGCGACGAGCGCGCCCTTCATGCCCGTTTCGGCGGCGTCGAACGGCAACTGCCAGTTCTTCGCGGCGACCGGCCACCGGCTCTGCAACGGCTTCAAGGCCTACTGGCAGAGCCACGGACTGGAGTTCGGGGACCCCGGCGTCTCCTACCGTGAGTCGCTGGCCCTCTTCGGCTACCCGATCAGCGAGGAGTACGTCGATCCGACGACCGGGCTGGTGACGCAGTACTTCGAGCGGGCGGTGTTCGAGTACCACCCGAACAACCCCGACCCCTACAAGGTGCTGCTGCGCCGGCTCGGCGCGGACCTCCTGACCCAGCGCGGCTGGTAGTCAGACAGTTGGGCCGCGCCGGTCGGGCGCGGCCCACCCCATCCCGGTCCGGTGGGCAACGAGATGAAGCCCAGCGAATGGGTGGCAGGAGCCGACGCCCCGTGAACCGCTCGCCACGACCGCACCACCGCCGGCGATCCCGAGCCCGCAGGCTCACGGTAGTGGCCGGCTCCGGCTGAAAATGCGCGGGTGACATCACTGCGCGGGCTGCCGAGGCCTGCCCGCGCTCGTGCTGGGCGGCACGTGATCGGCGACGCCAACTGGGGTCGGCGGCGGCGCTGGGAGTACCGGATCGCTGGCACGCTTCCCGCGCAGGGAGTGGACGAACCGGCCGCGGGCCAGACGACTGGATCGCGCCCGGCGGGACTGTCGACTGCCCCGGTTCGCTCCAACGGCGACTTGTCAAGTCGGGGGTGGCGCTGCTAGGCTCCGACTCGTAGGGATGTCAAGTACCACGGGACGCGGGTCGGACCGCCGGGACGGGTGAGGGAGGCCGAGGTGCTGCTGGACACACGGCTCTGGCTGCTGATTGGCCTGAGCGTTGCGATGCTTTTCACCATCGAGGCCATCGAGGAGTTCGTCGACGGCGCCTGGCCGCAGATGCGGCGCCCGGCAGGCGGCTGGGGCGTGGTCGGCCAGGTGCGTCCGGTCTGGATGGCTGTCGCCATGGCGGTGCTGCCGGGGTTGGTGCTGACTATCCTGAACCTGGCGCTGCTGGTCGCACGCGATCTGCCCTACTCCAACGTGCAGATCCTGGGCACGATCTTCGTGGTGGTGGGCTGGTTGGTGTTCCTGGCGACGACGACCGATCTGGTCGGGATCGGCACCTACCTGCAAGAGGTCGGCATCGTGGCGCCGCTGGCCCTGGTCGTGGTGCTGCTGGTGGGCGATCTGCTGCTGCTGGTGTCGCTGGTCGACATCTTCCCGCACAACCTGCACTCGCTGCTGGTCCACTGAGCCGGGCAGCGGTCGGACGCCGGGCCGGACGTCGGATTTCCGCGTCGGGACAACGAAAACCGGTTGGTCGTCCGGTCCGCTGCCACACGGGTATCGCGTCAGGACGGACGATGGTGGGCTGGGCCGGCACGGGAGACCCGACGGATGGACGCGCGCATCAGCCGCCGGCACCGGCACGGATGCCGCGCGCATCAGCCGCCGGCGGCCTCGTGCGTCAGGCTGTCATCAAAGGGCGATGTGGGGTGGGGATCCAGGTAGTAGGTCAGGCTCTGTAGCGCCCCGGTCGGGTCGATCTCCCGCACCCAGACGTTGTCCGGGACCTTCAGGATCACCGGCGCGTAGTTCAGGATGGCGCGCACTCCGCCGGCCAGCATGCGCTCGGCCACGTCCTGCGCCGCCTCGGCCGGCACCGCCACGATTCCGATCTTGATCCCCATCTCACGCACGACGCGGGTCAGCTCGCGGTCGTGCAGCACGACGACGTCATCGACCTGCTGCCCAATCTGCTCGGGGTTGCGCGCGAACATCGCGGCGATACGGAAGCCGTTGGGCTCGAAGCCGCGATAGTGGGCGATGGCCTGGCCCAGGTGGCCGAAGCCGACCAGGGCGACGTCCCACTGGTGGTCCAGGTTGAGGATGTGCTGGATCTCGTCGGCCAGCCCGTGGATGTCGTAGCCCTTGCCCTGTTTGCCGAACTTGCCGAAATAGGAGAGATCGCGCCGGATCTGGGCCGCGGTGACGCCGATGCGCTCGCCAAGCTCCTCGGACGAGACGCTCTGCAGTCCCGCTTCGAGCATCCGCTTGAGGGTGCGCGCGTAGATGGGCAGGCGCCGGATCACAATGTCCGGGATGTCACCGCGTCGCATCCAATCCGCCTCCATGGTCTCCATGGTCTCCAGGGCCGGTCTGGCGGTCGCCCGGACCGCCCCGACGGTCGGTAGCCGCCGACCCCGTCCGCTGCTCGATCAGCGCAAACACGCGGGCCCGCGGTCAACGCACGTCGACCGCAATCCGCCCACTTCGTCCTCGTTCGCGCCGCGGCTATGCTACCATTCGCCTTCGGGACGGGTCAAACGGGGCGCGGCGGGCGGGCCGGGCTGCCCGCGCCCGGCGGAGGGTGCGCGATGGGGTCGCCAATCCCGACCGTGATGGCTCATCCCAGAGCGCGCCGGCTCTTCCTCCCGCTCTCGCTCGTGCTGCTCCTGATCGCGTTCGGCACCGCGGGCTACGTGGTGCTCGAGGGCTGGCCGCTCGCCGACGCGCTATTCATGACGATCATCACCCTGTCGACCGTCGGGTACGGCGAGGTGCATCCGCTCGACGGCTCCGGGCGCGCCTTCACCTCGCTCCTGATCCTCGGCGGGGTCGGCACGCTGGCCTATGGCCTGACCACCGTCACGCGCTCCATCGTCGAGGGCGAGATGAGCGGACGGGTGCTGCGCCAGCAGCTGCAGCGGCGCATTCGCGACCTGCACGCCCACGTCATCGTGTGCGGCTACGGCCGGGTCGGCGCCGCGGTCGCCGCGCAGCTACGCCACGAGAGCATCCCGCTGATCGTCGTGGAGCAGGACCAGGAGCGCTTCAACGACTGCCTGCGGGACCGCTTCCTCGCGGTGCTCGGCGACGCGACCCAGGATGAGGTGCTACAAGAGGCGGGGATCGACCGCGCGCGCGGCCTCGCGATCGCGCTCGACGACGACGCCAAGAACGTGTTCATCACGCTCACGGGCCGCGCCCTGAACGGCGCGCTCTACATCGTCTCGCGGGCGGGTCGCCCGGAGAGCGAGGCCAAGCTGCTGCACGCCGGGGCGAACCGCGTCGTGTCGCCCTACGCCATCAGCGGCCGGCGCATGGCGGCCCTGATTACGCGTCCCAACGTGGTCGACATCGTCGAGACGGCGCTGCAGCGCGACGGCATCGAGTACGGGCTCGAGGAGTTCACCCTGATCGAGCGCTCCCCCTTCGTCGGGCAGACGCTGGCCGAGCTTGATCTGCGTGCCGCGACCGGGGCGACCGTACTGGCGGTGATCGACGCCGGTGGGCAGATCACCGCCAGCCCGGCCGCCAACTACCGCCTGCAAGCCGGCGACTCCATCGTGGCGATCGGCACCGAGGCGGAGCTCCGCCGGCTCGAGCAGCTGGCGGGGGGCGCCTGAGCCCGCCGGCGCGCCGGTCGCTCAGGCGGCGGGATCGTCCAGCCGTCCGCGCAACCAGCCGATGACCGCCTCGCGATCCTTGTCGGCAGCCGGGAGCTCGTCCCAAATGCCGTTCACCCGCGCGATGAAGCCCCGCGCGACCTCGCATCCGTTCAGCCACACGCCGACGCGCGGCGCCGTCTCGCGCGGCCGGCGCTCGAGCGGCCGCTCGAGGATCCCGGTCACGTCGTTGGCGAACAGGAAGTTGAACGGCCCGAGCTCGGTGTCGGACAGGGCCAGCTCGAACTGCGGGTCCTGCTCCAGCCGGTCGACGAGCCGCCCGAGCAGGCGACGAACCGCGTCCGCGCCGAGCTCCACGCCCGGCACCAGCTGCCCGCAGTCGCGCGCCTCGTCCACCAGCGAGCGACGCACGACCATGCGCACCGGCCAGCGGCGTAGCACGCTCGGGTCGCGCAGCGAGTCGGACGTCTCCCACCAGGCCGCCACCATCGGGTCGAGCGGCGCCTCCGCGAAGACCGACCGGTAGGCGCGCAGCAGGTCCGCCTCGGGCGGCAGCATGAAGAAGCTGCGGTCGGCGATGAGCGCCAGGCGCGGACCGGGGGTCTCGATCACCCGCATCCAGCCGCGCATGAAGGCCGGCCCGCCCATGCCCGACTGGCGAACGAGACGGTTGAGCGCCTTCCAGACCTCGGGCACGTCGTGCTCGTCGAGCATGCGTCTGGCCGCCTCCTGGGTGGCCCGGGGGGTCACCAGGGCATCACCGAGCTGCCGCAGCTGCGAGACCAGGCTGCGTCGCGCCTCGATCGAGAGCTCGAAGATCTCGTCCCGCACCGGATGGCGCACGTCGAGCAGGTCCAGGTAGCGGTGGAGCTCGGTGTCCAGGAGCGTCACGTCGCGCTCCAGGCGCACGAAGTCGTCCACGTTGACGCCCAGCACCTCGGCGATCTTGGCCAGCACCGTGAAGCTCGGCAAGGTCTGGCTGCGCTCGAGCCGGCTGAGGTGGGACGCCGAGATCCCCGCCTCCGCCGCCAGCGCGTCCAGCGTCATCTCCCGCCCCTGCCTCAGGCGGCGAATGGCCGGCCCGATTCGTTGTCGCTGGATAGTCTGTCGCTGCATGCCTGACAACCCCCACTTCCGCCGGCCACCATGGCGCGGCGTGCCACGCCGACTCTTGGCGCTCCGCGGGGACCAGTGTCCATCGGCCGGTGCAGGGGTCCAAAGCGGGGGCAAACGGTCGCGAGCGGCTACTCCTCACGCTCGCTCCGACTGGAACGACCGATCCTGCGGAGTCGCTGGTCTTCTGGCAAATCTTGAGCCACGACGCAAAGGAGCCGGCGCGTCAACCCTCCGGGGCGACCGCCATTTCTGAACGACTCTGGGTCGTTGGTGACTAATTCTGATAGACTTCTTGACATCGGTGCGATTCGGCGGTAGATTCTGAATCGATAGGAGGTGCAGCGTGTTTATCGCTCCCGGAAAGTGTCCTACCTGCGGTCACGAGCTCGAGTTGCGCGAGCTGGCCTGCCCCAGTTGCGAGACGGTCGTGCGCGGCCGCTGGGCGGCCAGCCCCTTCAGCCGGCTCACCGCGGACCAGCAGAACTTCCTGACCCTGTTCGTCCGCAGCCGCGGGAACCTGAGCGACGTCGAGCGCACGCTCGGGGTGTCCTATCCCACGGTGCGGGCCAAGCTGGAGGAGATCATCGGCGCGCTCGGTGAAGTACCGCAGCCCCGCCCGGCCGAGCCGCCGGCCACCCGCGAGGAGATCCTGGCCCGCGTCTCCCGCGGCGAGCTCGGCGTCGACGAGGGCGTGTCCCTACTGCGTCGCGTGGCGCGCCCGAGCGGTGCCGCGTGACCAGCCCCGCCGCCGCGCGCCGCCGCGCTCCCATCGCCGCGCTGCTGGCGGCCAATCTCGTCTCCATGGTCGGCAACGTCCTGGCGATGGTCGCCATTCCCTGGTACGTCCTGCTGACCACCCATAGCGCCGCGCGCACCGGCGTCACCCTCGCGGTCGCCGCCGTGCCGCAGATCGTGGCCGGCGCCCTCGGCGGGACGCTGGTCGACCGGCTCGGCTTCCGGCGCGCCAGCGTGCTGGCCGACCTGGCGAGCGGGCTCACCATCGGGCTCATCCCGCTGCTGGCCGCGCTCGGCCACCTCGCCTTCTGGGAACTGCTGGTCTTCCTCTTCTGCGGCGTGCTCTTCGACGCGCCGGGTGGCGCCGCGCGCCAGAGCCTCATCCCCGACCTCGCCGCGCTCGGCGACGTCGGCCTGGAGCGCGTCAACTCCGCGGCCCAGGTGGTTCAGCGCTCGTCAAACCTCCTCGGGGCGCCGCTGGCCGGCGTGCTGATCGCCGTCGCCGGGCCGTCGAGCGCGCTGTGGATCGACGCCGCGAGCTTTCTCGTCTCCGCCGCCCTGGTCGCGGCGCTCGTGCCCGCCATCCTCCACGACCGACCGGCGGGGAGCACCCGCGGCCGCTACCTCGAGGAACTCCGTGACGCGGCCCGCTTCATCCGTGCCGACGCCCTGCTCCTCGCGCTCACCTTTACCCTGACGGCGACGAACCTGCTGGACGCCTCCCTCAGCGTCGTCCTGCCCGTCTTCGCCGAGCGCGTCTACGGCAGCGCGGTCGCGCTGGGGCTGATGGCGGCCGCGCTCGGCGGCGGCGCGGTCGTCGGAGCGCTCGTCTACGCGGTGCTCTCCGGGCGGCTGCCGCGGCGCGCCACGTTCATCGGCGGGTTTGCCGGGCTCGGCCTCGGCTACTGGGCACTCGCCGGCGTCCGCACCCTGCCGCTCACCGTGGCCGTCCTGGCCGTGATGGGCCTGGCGGCCGGCCCGCTCAACCCGCTCCTCTACACGCTCTACCAGGAGCGCATTCCGGCGCTCCTGCGCGGGCGCGTGTTCGGCATGCTCACCGCGGCCTCCTGGGCCGCCATCCCGCTCGGCCGGCTCGTCAGCGGCTCCCTACTCGACGGTGTCGGTCTCTCCTGGACGCTGATCGCGGTCGCGGTCGGCTATCTGGCCACGGTCGCCAGCATGGCCGTCAATCCCTACCTGCGGCGGCTCGACGCGCGCGACGCGCCATTCTCACCGGGGAGCGGCACGCTCGAGTCGGCCGCGATCGATCGATGAGACGACCCGGCGAGCATCGGTTCACGAGACACGACAGCCATGAGACTTCAGACGTCAGAGAGGAAACGACGATGAATGATCACGAGCAGCGCTATCCCGGCGCGGACGTCCGGCGCGTCGAGATCGACGGGGGGGACGGCGACCTCTCCGTGCGCTGGAGCGCGCGGGAAGACGTCCTCGTCGGCGGCGACGAGACCGGGGTGGAAGTCGAGCTCGACGGGGACACCCTCAGCGTCACCCGGGCATCGACCCGGGGCTTGCTCGGCATCTTCAGTAACCCTTCCCTGCGCGTCGAGCTGCCGGACACGGTTCGGGAGGCACGTGTGCGGGTGCGGAGCGGCGACGTGGTGCTGGAGCAGGCGCGCGGCGGCATCGAGGCGCGCGTCGACCATGGCGACCTGCGGGTGCGGGGCGGGCGTGGTGAGCTCGCGGTGAAGCTGGGAGCCGGCGACGTATCGGTCGACGCGTACAGCGGGCCAATCGCCGTCGCGTCCGGCGCCGGCGATGTCGGCCTGACCGGCGTCGACGGACCCCTGGCGATCCAGTCCGGTGCCGGTGATGTGACGCTGCGCGGCGGCCACGGGGACGTCGCGATCAAGAGCGGCCGCGGCGATATGGTCATGCGCGACCGCGGCGGCGAGCACGCCGAGGTCAAGACCGGCGCGGGCGACGTGTCCATCACCGGCGGCGCTATCGGGTCCGTGGCCATTCAAACCGGTATGGGTGACGTCAGCTGCGCCACGGTGCTCGGTGCCGACGACCACGAGTTCACCACCGGCGCGGGCGACATCACCGTGGCGGTGCCGCGCGGGCTATCCGCGCGGATCGAGGCGACGACCGTGAGCGGCAGCATCGACTCGGATATCCCCCTGGTCGCGGTCGGCAAGCGTGGTCCCAAGAGCGTGCTCGGGCGGCGGCTCGTCGGCGGGATCGGCGACGGCGCGCAGCGCGCAGAGATCCGCATACGCTCGGTGCGAGGCGACGTGCGCCTGAAGTGGCTCGACGGCGCGGCTGCCGGCCGCACCGCGTCGTCGACCGCCTGGAGCGACAGCCCGGAGGACACCGACGTGGACGTCGAGGTGGATGTCGACATGGATACGAAGATGGACGTCGAGACGGGCGACGCGTCCGAGACGGTAGCCCCGAAGTCTGAGCCGGCGCCCTCTGGGGCCGGTGAGGAGCGCGCCATCCTGTCGGCGCTGGCGGCCGGCACCATCTCGGTGGCCGAGGCCGAGCGCCTGCTGGACGCGCTCGCGCGCCGCGGCGGCACCGAGGCCGGCGCCAGCTAGCACGACCCACGGCGGCGAGGGCCGCGCGCAGCTTCATTAAGAGAACGACGACCAACGGGAAGAGGCCGGTGGGCCACGCATAGGGTGGCCTACCCACCGCCCGGCGATGCCCGGAGGAACCCGGTGACCGCAGGCGGCCCGACAACGGACGAGACGATGGGGGAGGCAATGATGGATGCAATCGAGGCCGAGGGCCTGCGCAGAACCGTCCATTCCGGCGGACGCTTCTTCGGCGGTGGACGCGAGATCGTCGCCGTCGAGCGGGTCGACCTCGCGGTGCGGCAGGGTACAGTGTTTGGGCTGCTGGGCCCCAATGGCGCGGGCAAGACGACTACGATCAAGATGCTCTCGACCCTGCTGATCCCCAGCGGGGGCCGCGCCGCCGTCGCCGGCTTCGACGTGATCCGACAGGAGCGGGAGGTCCGGCGGCGGCTGGGCGTGGTGCTCGGCGGAGACCGCGGGCTGTACGGCAAGCTCTCGGCCCGGGACAATCTCGTCTACTTCGGCCGCCTCTACGGTCTGCCGGGCCGCACGCTCGGCGGCCGCGCGGACGAACTGCTGACCCTGGTGGGGCTGGCGGACCGCGCCGACGACCGGGCCGAGGGGTTCTCACGCGGCATGAAGCAGCGTCTGCACCTGGCGCGGGCACTCCTCCACGACCCACCGGTGATCTTCCTCGACGAGCCGACCATCGGCCTCGACCCGGCCGCCGCGGTCAACCTGCGTCAGATCGTACAGGCCCTGGTGCCGGAGCATACGGTGCTCCTGACCACCCACTACCTGCAGGAGGCCGACGAGCTGTGCGACCGCATCGCCATCGTGGACCACGGCCTGGTGCTCGTCGAGGACACGCCGGAGGGCATCAAGCGCCGGGTGGCGGGCCGCCAGCGCTACCTGGTCCGCGTCCACGGTCGCGACGACGCCGGGCTGGTCGCCGCGCTGGCCGCGGTCCCGGCGGTCGACGCGGTCGCGGCGGATCTGGAGGCGGATGGGACGACCGCGCTGACGCTGACCTGCCACGACAGGGCGCCGGTGATTGACGCGGCCGTGCGGCTCCTCCAGCGACATGGCGCGCGGATCGCCTCCATCCAGGCGGTCGAGCCGACGCTGGAGGACGCGTTCCTGGCGCTGACGAGTGGAGCGGCAGCATGACGATGCTCTACGGGTTGGGCAAACTGGCCGAGGAGCGCCAGGCGGCCTACGTGGCCGAGGCGCGCAACGACTCACTGAGCGGCCGGCGCACACGCGTCGCCGGCCCCCGGCGGCCGGCCGCGGCTGTCGCGAACGTCGCGGACTTCGCCGCCGTCTGCGGTGCGACCGCGGCCGCCCACGTGCGCCGCAGCGTGGCCTACGTCATCGACGTGGTCCGCTGGCCGCTCGGCCCACTCCTCTACTACGTCACGCTGCTGCTGACCTACCACATCTCCGGGCGCACGGTCGTCGCCGGGATGCCGGTGGCGGGGTTTCTCCTGGTCGGCACCGTGGGCATGATTCTGTGGCAGGCGACCCTCTGGAACGGCGGCTACGCCATCGAGCGCGAGCGCTTCGAGGGGACGCTGCCCTCGCTGCTGCTGAGCCCGGCCAGCCGGTCGGCGGTCGTCTTCGGCTACACGCTGGCCTCGATGGCCGTCTACGTCATCCCGAACGTGCTGGTGCTGGCGGTGCTGGCACTCCTGAGCGGCGCGCACGTCGACGTCCGTGATCCGCTCGCCGCCGCGCTGGCGACGCTGAGCCTCGCGGCCGCGGCGAGCGTGCTCGGCTACACACTGGCGGGGCTCTTCGTCCTCACCCGGCGCGCCAACCTGCTCGCCAACTTCCTGCAGAGCCCGATCTACCTGCTCAGCGGCATGGTGGTCCCGATCTCCAGCCTGCCTGGCCCGCTGCGGAGCGTGGCGCGCGTCTTCCCGATCAGCTTCGGGATGGACGCGCTGCGCCAGACGCTGCTGCTCGGGGCGGGGCTGGGGCAGGTCGCCCCCGCGCTGATCCGGCTCGTCGTCGCCTCGACGGCCCTCGCGGCCGTCGGGACCTGGCTGTTACGGAGGGTCGAGCATGTCGCCAAGTCTGGCGCTGAACTGGATGTCATCTGAGGCCGGCGCAATCGCCGGGGCCTGGCTCGCCAAGATGCGCGAGCGGCTGGACGACTACGCGCGCGGCTACTTCGCGGTCTGGGTGATCCGCCCGATCTTCGACCTGTCGATCGCCGCCCTGATCTACGCCGGTGGCGGGCGCGACCTGATCCCGTACCTGGTGGTGGCGATGAGCGCCAACTCGCTCGTCTGGGTGACCCTCTTCAGGATCGGCGAGATCCTGGACCGCGAGCGGATCAACGGCACGCTCGTCTCGCTCTTCCTGACGCCCTGCTCGCGACTCAGCTGGCTGGTCGGCTTCGCCGCGGCCGGTGTGGCCGAGACGACGGCCGCGGCGCTGGCGATCATGCTGGCCGGGCGGACCCTCTTTGGCGTGCGGCTCGACCCCGACTTCGCCTCGCTGGCCGTGAGCGTCGTCCTGTTCGTGCTGGCCCTCTGCGGCCTCGGGCTGATCCTGAGCGGGATCGGGCTGCTCATCAAGAAGGCCAACGAGCTCGCCAACCTGGTCTTCCCCGTCGTCACGCTGCTGGGCGGCGCCTACTACCCGGTGTCGCGGCTGCCGCTGGGGCTGCGGATCCCGGCGCGGGCGCTGCCGCTGGGCTACGGCATGGAGGCGATCACCGGCGCGGCGCTGCACCACGCCTCGCTCGGAGCGCTGGCGCCGTCGCTGCTGCCGCTGGCCGGCTTCGCCGTGGCGCTGCCGCTGCTGGGCGCGGCCAGCTTCGGCGCGCTCGAGCGCCTGGTGCGCCGCCGCGGCGAGATCGACCTGTACTGACCCGCCGGTCACCGTGCGCCGACGGCCCCGCAATCCGGCGGGGCCGTCACCCTGTCCCTCAGCCGGAGGCGAGCAGGCCCGGCGCGCGGTCAGCCATCTCGGCGACCGGGACGTCGGCCACGAAGGAGCCGCGGGGACCGCGGTTGGCGACCCTACCGTCGACAGGGCAGACGGGGAGCGCAGCCGCCAGGAGATCGCCGGCCTCGGTAGACATCGTCCGCCGGCCGGCGCGATGCCCCGTTGTACAATTGTCGCTGCTCCGCGGGACCACCCGCGGCCTCCCTGCGGCCCGAGACGCGGCTCCGCTGTCCAGCCAGACCGAAGGACCGGGCGACGACCAATGCTCCTCGAACTGGCCATCCGCAACTTCGCCATCATCCGCGACCTGCGGCTCGGCTTCGCGCCCGGCTTCAACGCGCTGACCGGTGAGACCGGCGCCGGCAAGTCGATCATCATCGACGCGCTCGGCGCGGTCCTGGGCGCCCGCGTCTCGGCCGATCATGTCCGCACCGGCGCCCCGAGCGCCTGGGTCGAGGCGGTCTTCGACGTCTCGGGCCTGGGCGAGCGGGAGGATTGGCGGGCACTCCTGGCCGAGACGGGCGTCCAGCCCGAGGACGGCACGCTCATCCTGACGCGCGACGTGAGCGCCGGCGGACGGAGCAGCGCGCGGATCAACGGCCGCACCGTCACTGCGGGCACACTCGGCCAGTTCGGCGCGCTCCTGGTCGACATCCACGGGCAGAGCGAGCACCTCTCGCTGCTGCGGCCGGCCCAGCACGTCGACCTGCTCGATCGCTATGCCGACACGCTCGACGAGCGCCAGCAGCTCGCGACGCTGGTGCGCGCCCACCAGGAGACGTGCCGGCAGATCGAGCGCATCCTCTCCGACGAGCGGGAGCGGGCACACCGTATCGACCTGCTGCGCTTCCAGGTGGACGAGATCGACGCCGCCGCGCCGCGCGCCGAGGAGCAAGACGAGCTCGACCACGAGCGCGCGGTGCTCGGCAACGCCGACCGGCTAGCGCACCTGGCCGCCGAGGCCTATCAGCTGCTGGAGGGCGCGGAGGTCGGCGGCCCGCAGCCGGTGCCGGGAGTGCTCGATACCCTGCGACTCGCCGTGGCCCGGGGCGAGGAGCTGGCCCGCGTGGACGACTCCACCGAGCCGCTGGCGACGCAGCTCCGCGAGGCGCAGTACCTGCTGGAGGACGCGGCCCTCTCGGTGCGGAGCTATGCCGACGCGGTGGAGGCGAACCCGGAGCGGCTGGCCGCCGTCGAGGATCGACTGGC
>DATKRJ010000414.1:0-3215 GCA_035532355.1 Thermomicrobiaceae bacterium
CCGGCCGGCGATCGTCACGCCGGTGCTGCTGCGGAAGGTGACCGGCTCCGCCTTCAGGTTCGGATAGTCGGCCAGCGACCACGGGTAGGTGTTCGGTGCCGGATGGATGGCCCGCTCCGAGGCGACCCAGCCAACCGCGCCCACGATTGCCACGGCCACGACCAGCACGATCGCCGCGATCACCACGAGCCAGCGCCCCCAATGACGCCGGCGGGATCGCCCAGCCGCCCGCTCCGGCGCGGTGCCCCCGACGGTCGCACGCGCCCCATTACCTGCCATCGTGGCCACGCTCCCTCGTGCCCGCGCCGCCGCATCACCGCGCCCCAGGCCGGCTCCCCAGCCGCCCCGGCTCGGCCGCACCGGAATCTTGTCATGCTCGCGTCACGTCATCGCGGCCGGTGTGTCGCACCCGGCGGTCATCGCGCCCGTCACTCTGGAATGACCGGCAGCACGACGTGGGACGGATGCTCCCGATCGTGGTGGACCGTGTTCACCGCGACCTCGGTGCGCTGGTTGCGACCCAGCGGCTCACCCGTGTTCGGGTTGACGTCGAAGCGCGGGAAGTTGCTGCTCGACACGTCCAGCCGGATGCGGTGGCCGGCGCCGAATCGATTGCTCGTCGGGTACATTGGAATCTCGACCCGGTAGACCTCGCCCGGCGTCAGCAGCTCGGCCGGCGCCCGCCCCTTCCGGTAGCGCAGGCGGAGGATGCTGTCCGAGATGTTCATCGCATAGCCGTCCGGGTAGTCGACACTGGACGGGTAGACGTCGACCAGCTTGACGGTGACGTCCGTGTCGAGCGCCGTCGATGACACCCAGAGCACGACCGTCAGCGGGCCGGTCACCTCGATTGGGTCCGCCAGCGGCTCGCTCTGGAACACCAGCACGTCCTGACGGCTGGCAAGCGGCAGACAGGGTTCGCCGCCGCCGAACGTGCCCGGCGTGCTGCGTTGGTCCTGTGGGCCAACCGAGACGATGCTGCCCCAGCGCTCTTCCAGCGCCACCCGGTCGGCGATCTCGGACGGGACCGGATAGAAGTCGGAGAGGGAGGAGATGTTACCGCCCACCGTGGGCACCGGGTCCGCCGGATCGAACCGGTAGCCGCTCGATGCGGGCTGGGAGCCCGGCTCGCGCGAGCTCAGCCCGCCACCCGGGCGCAGGTAGTAGTTGGTGTACGCGGTGCGGTCCAGCGGCCACTCCTGCTCGGAGCGCCAGCGCCCGCCGTGGTAAAGCCGCCCCTCCGGCGTCCGGTGGCCGTCGCCGCCGCCCATGACGAAGATGCGCAGCGGCGGCTCGTTCGCCACCTCGTTGTCGCGCCCCTTCAGCCAGTGGTCGAAGAAGCGCAGGTGGTGCTCCGTGACGTCGGCGGCCAGGTTGCCGCGCATCGACGCCTCCGGCCCGAACTCCACGTCGCCGGACCAGGTGCGGTCGGGCGGATCGCCACCGTGCGTCCATGGTCCGACGATGGCACGCACCGGTCCGCGCTTGACCGCCGAGAAGGCGACGAAGTTCTCCAGCGTGGCCCGCGTGTAGGAGTCGTACCAGGCGCCGGTGAAGAGCATCGGCACGTCGGCGTGCTCGGCCACGTGCTCGCCGAAGTTCAGGCCGGGATGGCGCCAGAACTCCTCGTAGTCGCCGCGCGTCCAGATATCGAACACCCAGCGCTCGTAGCTCGGCACGAGCGCCAGCGGGCTGAGGCCCGGCTTGAGCGGCAGACGCGGCAGCCAGTCGCGAAAACGGGTCGCGGTCAGAGCCTGGCGGATCGTCGGGTCCGCGGCGGCCGGTGGGCTGGTAGCCGCACCCATGAACGCCCAGGCCATGAAACGCAGTTCGAAGGCGCCGTTGTGCCGCACCGAACTGGAGTGCGCGTCGTGGCCGCCCTCGTTGACGTACATCGCCGCCAGGTGCGGCGGGTTGAGCGAGGCCAGCGCGCTCTGCACCCACGCCAGGTAGGACGTTCCGAACGTGCCGATCCGGCCATCGCACCAGGATTGCGTCGCCAGCCACCCGACCGTGTCGTAGCCGTCCTCGGCCTCCTGCACCAGGAAGTAGAACGTCCCCTCCGAGGCGTAGCGGCCGCGCACGTCCTGCAGCGCCACCACGTAGCCGCGCCGGGCGAAGTATTCCCCCTTCGGCCGCATGTTGCCGGTGCTGCTCTTGTCGTACGGGGTGCGCACCAGCAGTGTCGGGAAGGGTCCCGGCAGTGGTTCGCTGCCGCGCGCCGGGAGGTAGATGTCGGTCGCCAGGCGAACGCCGTCGCGCATCGGGACCATCAGATTGCAGCTGGCCACGACATCGTACTCGGGCTGCGATAGCGGGCCTCGCGTGCTCATGCCGCTCTCCTCTTCCTCCGTACGCTGCCGCGGTGGGCGCATTGTAGCAGGCGCTCCGGCCGGGCGCGGCGTCCGTCGGCCGCCGGTGCGGCCGGTGCGGGTTCGGGTACCATCAGAGCCGGCGCAACCCGGGCGCCGTGCCGGGAGGAGGGAGAGAGCATGGACCGACGTAAGGCGACCCTGCTCGGCCTGCGACCGTTCATCGCCCGCGCCCGCGAGTTCTCCGGCTGGGACCTGGACACGGCGGAGCCCAGGCCGCTCGAGCCCGGTCCGCCGTGGGACTACGAGGCCATCGCCCGGGATCACCTGGCACGGGCCGAGGCCGTGCTCGATCTCGGCACCGGCGGCGGCGAGGTGCTCGCGCGCATCCTGGGCGGGCCGCGCCGCCGGGTGGTGGCCACCGAGGAGTGGGAGATCAACGCGCCGCTCGCCCGCCACCGTCTCACGCCGCTGGGCGTCGACGTCGTGCGCTGCTCCAGCCTCGAGCTCCCCTTCCCCGACGGCGCGTTCGACCTGGTCCTCGACCGCCACGAGGCCCTCGACCCGGGGGAGGCAGTCCGCGTCCTCCGACCGGGCGGTACGGTGGTGACCCAGCAGGTCGACGGCGACAACTGGCCGGAGCTGCGCGCGTTCTTCCCCACCAAGCAGGACTTCGGCGACCACTACGCGGTCTACCGTGCGGCGTTCGAGTCCGCCGGGCTGGCCGTCCGCGGGGCACGCCACCGGCGCCGAGTGGCCTACGCGACGCTCGGCGACGTCGTCTTCATGCTGCTCATCGCTCCCTGGGAGATTCCCGGGTTCGACCCCGAGCGCGACATCGACGCGCTGCTCGCGCTCGAGGACGCCTGCGGCACCGCCGACGGCATCGTCCTCACCGAAGGC
>DATKRJ010000415.1:0-3930 GCA_035532355.1 Thermomicrobiaceae bacterium
ACCGCGAAGACAGAACAAACAGACGGCGTGCGGCTCCGGACGAATTCGCTGTCGCGTCAGGTGCGTCATGGTCGAGCAGGTCGATGCGGTCGAGCCGATCCGACCCCGCCAGCCCCCGGTCGTCGGGCGGGAGCGGGAGCGCGCCCTGCTGGGCGGCTGCCTGGAGGCGACGCTGGCCGGGCAGGGGGGCCTGGTGCTGGTCGTCGGGGAAGCCGGCATCGGCAAGACGACGCTGGTCGAGGACCTGGCACGGCAGGTCGAGGCGGCGGGCTGCCTGGCCCTCTGGGGGCGCAGCTACGACCTGACGGTCACGCCGCCCTACGGCCCCTGGATCGAGGTCGCCCGCCGCTACCAGGCGGCCGGACTGGAGCCGCCCTTCCCGGCGTTCCTCGACGACCCCGAGGCACTGGCCGCCCTCGGCAGCCAGGAGCGGCTGTTCGCAGAGGTCACGGGATTCTTCACCGAGGCCGCCGCTCAACGCGCGATGGTCGTGCTCCTCGACGACCTGCACTGGGCCGACCAGGCCAGCCTGGACCTGCTGCGGGTGCTGGCCCGCGAGGTTCGCTCCCATCCGATCCTGGTCGTCGCCACCTACCGCAGCGACGAGTTGACGCGACGGCACCCGCTGTACCAGTTAATTCCGCTGCTGGCCAGGGAGGCGCGGGCCGTGCGGCTGGAGGTGCGCCCGCTGGACGACGTGGCGACGCGCACCCTGATCGAGAGCCGGTACCCCCTGTCACCGGATGGCTTGGACCGGCTGCAGGCGTACTTGCATACACGTTCCGAGGGGAACCCGCTGTACGCCGGGGAGTTGCTGCGGACGCTGGAGGACGACCGGGTGCTGGTCGAGCAGGCCGGCGCCTGGCAACTGGGCGACCTGGAGCGGGTGCGGGTGCCGCCGCTGCTGCGGCAGGTGATCGACGGGCGGCTGGGGCGTCTGAAGAAGGAGACGCGCGGCTTGCTCGAGGTGGCGGCCGTGATCGGGCAGGAGGCGCCGTTGGAGCTCTGCCAGCAGGTGGGCGGGGCCGACGATGAGACGCTCGCCGCTGCCCTCGAGGAGGGGCTGGAGGCGCACCTGCTGGTGGAGGTGGGGCACGGCGAGAGGATGGCCTTCGCCCACGCTCTGATGCGGGAGGCGCTCTACGCCGGCCTTGTCTGGCCGAGACGTCGGGGGCTGCATCGACGCGTCGCCGAGGCGGTGGTCGGCACGTCGGAGGCCGACCCCGACGTCGTTGCGCACCACTTCCGGGAGGCGAGTGACCCGCGGGCGGCTGCCTGGCTGGCCCGGGCCGGCGAGCGGGCCGAGTGGTCGTACGCCTGGATGGCGGCCGCCGAGCACTTCGAGGCCGTGTTGGCGCTCATGGCGGGCGACGAGACGGCCGCCTGGGAGCGGGCCGCGATCCTGAGCCGAGTCGCCCGGCTGCGCCGGTATGCGGAGCCCGCCCAGAGCCTGGCGCGCATGGAGGAAGCGGCTCGGCTGGCGGTGCTGGCCGGTGACCGGGCGCTCGCGGCCGACCTCTCGTTCGAGGTCGGGATGCTCCGCTGCTACGTCGGCCAGCTACGCGACGGCCTCGCCGCGATGAGGACCGGGGTGGCCGTACTCGACGGGCTGACTCCGTCGGAGCGCGCGCGGCTGGACGCGCTCGGCGTGGAGGTTGACTCGGACAACAACCGGGGCACACTGGCCGCCCTGCTCGTCGATGCCGGATGCTACGAGGAGGGCCTGGCTCACGGGCAGCGGGTCCTGGCCGGACAGCCGTCGTCGCTCGCCTACCACGCGGGCGGCAGCGCATACGGCGACGCCTGGGTCGCGGTGGCGGAGGCCCGCGCGGCCTTGGGGCATCCGGACGCGGCTCGCGCGGCCTTCGCGCGTGCCGCCGAGGCTTTCCGGGTGGCCCAGCATCACGCCCAGGTCTGCTGGACCGCCGCGTCCGAGTTGCAGCTCCTCGTGCTGCCGTACCGCACTGACGATCCGCTCGAGCGGCGACGCGTGGCGCGGGAATCCGAGGACGCGGGCACGCGGGCGAGCAGCACGCTTGCCGGCTTGCCGCCTCGTCACGGCCTGCTGCCGCTGCTGCAGCTGGAGGGTACCTGGGACGAGGTCGGCGACCTGGCTCGGGGGCTCCGCGCCTACCCCGCCCCGGCCGCCTTTCTGCTCTTCGCCGCGCCCGTGCTCGGGTCGCTGGCGAGGTCCCAGGGGGACAGTGCGCTGGCCTGGAGCGTGGTACGCGAGTGCGTGCCGGACGGGCCGGCGACGCCGCCTGGCGACCGCCCCTTTCAGCAGACCGTCAGCCTGCAACGGCTGGCCGGGGATCTGGCGCTCGACGCGGGCGACCTGCCGACCGCGCGGGCCTGGCTGGAGGCACACGACCGCTGGCTCGCGTGGTCCGGCGCCGTCCTGGGCCGGGCGGAGGGTGCGCTCGACTGGGCCCGCTACCACCTCGCCGACCGCAGCCGCGACCGCGCCCGGCGGCGCGCTGAGGAGGCGCTGGCTCACGCCTCGGAGCCGCGCCAGCCGCTGGCGTTGATCGCCGTCCACCGCTTCCTGGGCGCGCTCGACACGGCGGAGCGGCACTCTGGCGACGCCGAGGCGCACCTGCGGGAGTCGTTGGCCATGGCCGGCGCCTGCGCCGCCCCCTTCGAGCGCGCCCTCACCCTGCTGGAGTTGGCCGGGCTGCGCGCCGCTGAGGACAAGCCGGACGAAGCCCGGGAACTGCTGACCGAGGTGCAGAGCATCTGCGAGCCGCTACGCGCCGGGCCGACGCTGGAGCAGGTCGCGGCTTTGGAGGGGAGGCTCGCGGTCATTCCACACAAGAGGCGGCCGAGCCGCCCGGGCGGGCTGAGTGAGCGGGAGGTCGAGGTGCTGCGGCTGGTGGCCGAGGGGATGACCGACGGCGCGATCGCCGAGCACCTCTTCATCAGCCCGCGCACGGTCGGCAGCCACGTCGCCAGCATTCTCAACAAGTTCGGGGTCAGCTCGCGGGCCGCCGCCGTCGCCTTCGCCGCCCACGACGGCCTCCTCTGAGCCGCCGAACAACGCTGCAGAAAATACCGAGCCCTGCCAGCGCCAGACCCTCCGCAGGAATCCGCAGTTCGTCGGATGTGGGCACACGCTGCCCGGCGCATGCTCGGACCATCAACAGGGGGCCCGGACGGACCCCGGAGGCGATGGAAGGAGCAAGGGCTATGGCAACGACGCGTCACGTCCCGCACAGAGTCCCCGGGAGGGAGATAGCCCTATCGGTGATCAGCATTCTGCTGCTCGCAGCGCTGGTGCTGGTCGCGATCGTCCGGGCGCAGCCGCCGTCGCAGGTTTCCGACCGGCCAGCACGGTCGGCCGTCGTCCTGCCCGCGGGTGCCAGCGTGGACCAGGCGTTTGCCGGGCCGGGCCTGCGGGACGTGCAGGCGGCGGTCGCACAGCCGCAGGGTAGCCGGGAGGAGCGCGCAAAGAACTACCCGGTCGCGGCCGAGCCGCTCACGCCGCCCCCGGCCGACGAGCTGCGGAGCTACGAGGGCACGTTCCCCGAGATGCCGGTGTTCCCGGGGCGGCCGCACTGAGGCGGCCGTCCGACGTCAGCTCGCGGTCGTTCGGAGGCGGTCCGCCGCGGACCGCCTCTCGTCGTGTGGAGGTCACCGCGGCGGAGACGTCGACGGCGGACCGGCAATGGGTGAGTGGCGCGGGTCGCATCCGGGCCGGCCTGCGGCCCTCCGGCCTCGACCTCGTCCGTTGAGCCGGCCGGAGGGGAGCGGCGATAATGGGCGCGTCGTATCGAACGCAGTGGTGGTGGTCGCCCGGGCCATGGCGTGGGCGGCGGAGGGGGTGAGCCCGTGGCCGACGTCGCCGTCGTCAACGGCAACCTGCTGACCATGGAGCCGGCGCGGCCGGTCGCCGAGGCGGCGCTGGTGCGCGGCGGCCGGATCGCGCTGGTC
>DATKRJ010000416.1:0-9332 GCA_035532355.1 Thermomicrobiaceae bacterium
GTCGCTTGAGGATCAGCGAAACCACGTTCCGGAGCCGTTGAGCGTTGAGACGGCGGGAGGCGGGCGGCTCGGTGTCGAGGTTGACCTTGAGCAGGTCGCCCAACTCGGCGCGGCGCAGCCGCTCCTGATACGCGGATAGCATGTTCGCCGCCTCAGTTGCAGGCGGCGTGGGGCTGTAGTTCCATCCCATATTGGCCTGAGTGTAGACCACAAGACGTCCGGGCCCTTTTGTCCGTGCCATCCGTGCTCAGCAGGCTCCCCGAGCTCCAGACAAAAAGATGGCCCGCACACTCAACGGGCCTTAATCCAGATCAAACTGTTGGTGGGCCGCGGTGGACTCGACCCACCTACCTCTGCGTTAGGCAACGTTGACCGTTGTACCCCCGCCGTCGTGGATCACGACTTTACTCATCGGTGTGCCGCGGAGTTATCAGGTGCAATCTTGTTCATCGGGATCGTTCGGTAGCGGGTTGGACGGCGCCTCGTTAAGACCGCTGTCCACGGTCGAGGCATTCCGTCAGACTCCAGGACGTGATCGACACGGCAGAGCGCACGCTGCGGGAGGTCTTTGGCCTGGAGTCGTTCCGGCCTGGACAAGCGGATGTGGTGGCGGCGATGCTTGCCGGCCGGGACGTCCTGTCGGTCGCGCCGACCGGCTCCGGGAAGAGCATCAGCTACTGGGTGCCGGCCGTCGTCGATGGGGGGCTGACGATGGTGGTGTCACCGCTCATCGCGCTGATGAAGGACCAGGTCGACCGCCTCACGGCCTGCGGCGTCGCGGCCACTTTCATCAACTCGTCGGTGGAACGCTCTGAGCAGCGCGAGAGGCTCCGGCGCGCTATCGCGGGCGAGTACCGGCTGCTCTTCCTGGCGCCCGAAAGGCTGGGCCGTCCAGGCTTCATGGACGGGCTCGCCGACCTACGCATCCGGCGAATCGTGGTCGACGAGGCGCATTGCATCTCCACCTGGGGCCACGACTTCCGCCCTGACTACCGACTCCTGGCCGCGGCGATCGCAGCGTGCGGGCGGCCGCCCGTGGCGGGATTCACGGCGACCGCGACTCCACAGGTTCGAGTCGATATCGCGAGCAGCCTGGAGCTGCGCGATCCTTTTGTCTCGGTCAGCGGATTCAACCGGCCGACACTGACGCTCGCCGTCATCCGGTGCCGCGGCGAACGGGCCAAACGCGATCGGCTGCGCAGCCTGCTCGCGACCCCCGGGCAGCAGGCTCTCGTCTATGTGGGCACGGTCTCCGCGGCCGAGGAACTGGCCGCCGAGCTCCGCGTCGCGTGCTACCACGGACGCCAGGAGGCCGACGTGCGGCGCCGTATCCAGGACGACTTCACGGCCGGACGCACACAGGTCGTCGTGGCGACCTCGGCGTTCGGGATGGGAGTGGACATCGCCGGCATCAGGCGGGTGATCCACTACCACCTGCCGGGCAGCATTGAGGCGTACTACCAGGAGGCCGGACGCGCAGGGCGCGACGGCAGGCCGGCGGAGTGCACGCTCCTCTACAGCCCAGCGGACCGCGACCTCCAGGCCTTTTTCATCGAACAGTCGGGCTTGGAGGACGGCTCGCCGCTTAAGGCCCATGCCTACGCGCGGCTGGCGCAGATGATGGCTTACGCCGAGATGCGCGAATGCCGGCACGCCCGGATCGCAGACTACTTCGGCGAGGAGGGCGTTGCGCGGCGCTGCACCGCCTGCGACAACTGCCTCGCCGCTTCGCCCCCCGAGGAACCTGTGCCGGTGGAGGCCGTGCAGGCCGGGCTGGCGGCGATCACTCGGTTCAGCGGCCGGGTCGGGCTCGCCAACGTGGCCGCAGTGCTCGGCGGCCGGCGAACCAAGTGGTCGACCGCGCAGCCCTGGGTCCAGCAGCTGCCCTTCCACGGCGCACTCAACCGTTGGAAGGAGGATCGGATCAGACAGCTCCTCGCCGAGCTGATCAGGGCCGGGCTCGCCGGTCAGAGCTCGGGCGAATACCCGGTCGTCGAGATCACGTCCGCCGGCCGAGACGCGCTGGCGCTGCGGACCACCCCACCGCTCACGCTGCCGGCCGAGCCGATGGGCGTCGGGGCCACCGACGTCCCGGTAGAGACGCTGGATCGATTGCGACGATGGCGGCTCGAGACCGCCCGCGCCGGCGGCGTGCCCGCGTACGTGGTATTCCGCGACGCCACGCTCGCGGCAATCGCGGTGGCACGGCCGGCCACTCTGACCGAGCTATTGCGCGTGTCGGGAGTGGGAGAGTCAAAGGTGCGCAGATACGGCGAGGAGGTTCTCGAGGTGCTGCGTGCCGCGCCCGGGTAAGACCGCAGGCTGACGGTCAATAATGGCGAGCCGTAAGTCACTTCCAGTGTGGAACGACCCATGTACCGACGATGCGTGGTGGGCCGCGGTGGACTCGAACCACCTACCTCCGCGTTATCAGCACGGCGCTCTGCCAGTTGAGCTAGCGGCCCAGGGCGTGACCTCGAGGCCGGCGCCTCGATTCCGAAACTTGGAGTCTAACCGGGTCGCTTGATTTTACGAATCCTGGAAAAGGGCCGGGCGGCGGGGGGCCGCAAGCGTTGAGGTGAGTGGCAGGGGCGGAAGGATTCGAACCCTCGGCCCTCGGTTTTGGAGACCGATGCTCTGACCAGACTGAGCTACGCCCCTAAGGACCGAATCGAATTCTAACCGACGCCCGAATGGCCGCCTCCGGGGCCCGATTACGATCGGGGACGTGGCCGCTGCCGAACTTCCCGTCCTTATCGTCGGCGACGTGCACGGAGATCTCAAGCGCCTGTTCGCCGCGCTGAAGCCCTACCCGGCTTCCGACTGGCACACGATCTTTCTCGGAGACCTCGTCGACTATGGCGATTTCGGGGTCGGCGCCCTTCGCTTCGCGCGCGACCGCCCCAACTCCGACGTCCTGCTGGGGAACCACGAGGTGGCGATGCTCTGGGCGCTCCGCGACTCAACGCGGGTCGGTTTCTGGGTCGGGATCGGCGGGCAGCCACACGACCTGGCGGAGCTTGCCGGGGACGAGCCTCTCCAACAGTGGATCCGCGAGCGCCCGGCCTTGATGCGGCTGCCGGACGGCACGCTGCTCCAGCACTGCGGCAACGACGACTGCCTCGGGCTGATCTCGATCGACGTCCCCGACCCCGTGGCCGCCATCAACTCGACGGTTCGCGATCTGCTTGCCTCCGCGGGCGAAGCGCGGCTTTGGGATGCGCTGAGCGGCCGCAGCGCATTCGCCACGCAACCGGAACGCCTGGAGCGCTGGCTCGAGCTGACCGGCTCCCGACGCGTCGTATTCGGCCACACCCCCCACCGCGGTTCCACGCCCGAGCGTTACCACGGGGGCAGGGCGATCAACTTCGACGGCGGACTGTCGCGCACGCACCGCCTGCACCGCGCCGGCTCGGCCCTCGGCGCCACCGTCGCGCCGCTGGAAGACTAGGCGGCCGCGGGGCGGCAGTGCTTGCAGGGCCGGTAGCCAGCCGCGCGAGCCTCGGCCTCGTCGTGAAACCGCACGATGTTCCGCTCTCTGGCGGCCCTGCCGTGGTAGCAGGTGGGGAAGCAAAACACCTTGGTGGTGCGTACGCCCTCGTAGCGATAACCGTGGTGCGCGAAATCCTCCAGGCGCGTCAGCTGCACGCCCTCCATGGTCAGGATCGAACGCTTCGCCTCCGGTCCGCCGCCACCGTAGTTGCCGATCTTGCCGTCCGTGCGAACCACGCGATGGCACGGGATGAAATAGGGGATCGGGTTGTTGGCCAGGGCGGTCCCGACCGCCCGGACCGCGGCCGGGTGGCCGATCTCGCGTGCTATCCACCCGTACGGCCTCACCTCGCCGCGGGGGATCTCCAGAGTCTTGCGCAGCACCGCCTGCTCGAAAGGCGTGAGACCGCGTAGGTCGAAGCGGAGACGGCGCCTGCCGTGCAGCTCGTCCGTGATCTTCTCCGCCAGGTCCGGCGGCGCGGGCGCCGGAGCGAGCTGCCGCCCGACGTCCTTGCGGAACCAATCCTCGAATTCGTCCGCCGAGGCCATGCGCGCCGCCGCCGAAACACCGTGGCGATTCCACGCTACGTAGACGGGGCCGAGCACGGTGTTGAAGCGGGCGAATGAGTCGGCCATCCCGACGTGAGCCAGCAGCCGGTCCGCAAAACCTCGAGGCGCCCTGACCGAGCCAAGTAGCTTCAGGTCATTCGTGAGAGTTGTCATCGTCGTCTCCTCTGAGCAGTTTCAGTCCGCGGTGGACGTTCGCCTTCACCGTCCCGACCGGCTGGCCGAGCGCGGCCGCCGCCTCCTCGTACGAGAGCTCCTGAACGTGGCGGAGGACCACCGCCTCGCGAAAGCGCGGCGGCAGGCCCGCCACGCGCGCGGCCAGGTCGACCATGTCAGCGCGCCGCATCACGTCCTCTTCCGGACCGGCCGAGCGGTCCGGCTCGCTGCCGTTCAGCTCGACCAGCAGGGGCTTCACGCCCCGCACCCGGTTCCGGACCACGTTGAGCGCAATCCGGTGCAGCCAGGCTCTCTGCTTGAGATCGCGTATGCGCTCGGGTGGGTAGGTCACGAGCGCGCGGTAGGCGCGCAGGAACGTGTCCTGGGCCACCTCCTCCGCGTCGTGGCGGTTGCCGGTCAGAGCGAACCCGAGCGCAAAGATCCTGTCCTGGTGCTCATTGACCATCCGCTCGAAGACCTTCTCGCTCGCCTCCATCTGTCTCCCTAACACGCCCCGAGCCGATGTCGTTGCAAAAGCCGCGCTTCCGTGTGGGCGCCGGCCAATGATCGGCCCTTTGGCGGTTCAGGCGATGGCGGTCATGCGGGCGGCGGCGGCGGCGGCGGCTTGGTCGGCTCAGGCTCGAAGCCGCGGCACCGGAGCACGGGCAGCCTCGGGTAGCGCGGGAACGACCCGTCCGTCAAGGACCGCTCGCACATCCAGAACGTGCTCCGGCTCCCCGGCACCCTCCGGGAGTGCCGGCATGTGACGCAGAGCCCTGTTTCCACAACCCCACATCATGTAACGGCTCGAGCGGCGGCGCCGAAACCGGATCCACGTCAGCGTCATGACCGGATATACGGTGACCGGAGGTTGTCAGATCAGCGAACGCCGAGGATCAGGCGTTTGTAAGCGCCGGCATGGACTGGAGCGCTTTGATCAGCCTCTCGAACGAGCTCGCGATTCCGTACCTGGCGCCGAGATCCTCCACCCTCCTGGGGTCCTCGGGCCAGCGGTCGCGACGGCCGCGAGGCATCTCGATCTTGAGATCCGCCACCGGGGGCACCACTCGCTGCGCCTTCTCCAGGTAGTCGGCGTCCCCCGCGCGGAAGATCCCTGCATCGAGCATCGCGCCGATCGAGCCGTAGCGCCGCACCAGGTCGGCGGCCTTCTTGGCCCCGACACCGGCCAGCCCCGGCAGGCCGTCGGAGGGGTCGCCGCGCAGGATCGCGAAATCCGAGTACGCGCGACCCGGGATCGAGTAACGCCGCTCGACCTCAGACTCATCGACCACTGCGAGGCCGCCTTTCTCCGGGTACAGGACGATCACGTCGCGGCCCCGAATCAGGCTGAACAGGTCGCGGTCGCCGCTGAGGATCTCGATCGGCGGGCTGACTTTAGAGGCGATCGAGGCGATGATGTCTTCCGCTTCGTAGCCTTCCAGGCCCACTGCGTCGATCCCGACCGCGGCCAGGCAATCCATGATGATCGGCATCTGGGGGATGAGCGCCGGCGGTATGGGCTCGGCGGTCCGGTGCTCCTTGTAGCTGGGGATCAGCTCTACGCGCCAGTCCGGCCGCCAGTCCTCATCGGTGGTAACCGCGACGTGCCGCGGCCGGCGGTCGGTGATGTGGCGCGCCAGGTTGTCCATGAATCCTCGCACCGCGTTGGTGAGAGTCCCGTCGGGGCCCCGCATCGTCTGCGGAATCGCGTAGAAAGCGCGAAAGATGAAGCTCGAACCGTCCACCAGCAGCCACTCGGGCAAGGTCGCACCATCGTAAGACGGCCATTACGATGGCGACGGATTGAGGCTGCTCGCGGCGGTGGCGGTCGCGTTTGCGTTGATCTCGTGCTCGAGCCAGTCGAGCCCGAGCGCGTCGTCCGCCGCACGCACCGTAACGCCCACCGGCTCTGGCAACCCGGCCGCGTCCAAGGCGGCCGACCTGCGCACCGAACTCGACCTTCTGCTTGGCGAGCAGGTGATGCTGGTCGCCAAGCAGTCCGCGGCGGCCGTGACCCACTCGGATTCGTATGCGGGCTACACGACCGCGCTGACCACCAACAGCGCGGATCTCGCCGATGTCTTCCGCTCCGCGTTTGGCAATGCCGCAGCCGACGAGCTCTCAAAGACCTGGAGCATCGAGGACGGATACCTGGTCGACTACGCGATCGGCATCGTGACGCACAACCAGGCGAAGGCCAACGGGGCCATGTCGGGCCTGAACAACGGTTTCGTGCCGCAGTTCGCCGCGCTCATCACATCGCTGACTCAGCTCCCGCAGGACCCGATCAGCCAGCTGATGAGCCAGCAGGTGCTGGAGGACAAGGCGGTCATCGACGACCAGGCCGCGCAACGACCCGGTTCGACCTACCCCGACCTGCACGCGGCATTCACGCAGTCCGCGCGCCTGGGCGACGCTCTCGCTCCGCGAATCGCTCAGAAGTTTCCTGACAAATTCCCGGGAGACCCGTCCGTCCCCGCGGTGGATCGGCGCGTCTTGGTGAACACGCTGCTCGAGGAGCACGCCTACCTCGCGACCATGGCGACCGACGCCATCGTGCGAGGAGACAACTCCGGGAAGGTGGCCGCGACCACGGCGCTGGCGGCCAACGCCGACTCGCTCGGCACCGCTTTCAGCCAGCTGCTCGGAAACGCCGCCGGGACCGAGTTCGACAACCTGTGGGCAACGAGGGTTGCGGCGCTGGTCGGCTACGCGCAAGCCGGCGACGTCGCCTCCACGAAAACTCTGACCGAAACGTTTGCCACGCCTTTTGCCAAGCTCGCGCGAGTCTCGCTTCCTCCCGTCATCGACCAGATCCAGGCCACTCTGAGGGTGATCGACGACCAGCGTGGCCATACCGCGACGCCGCTGGCGGGCGACGACCGGGCGGCCGCCACCGCCATGCAGCCCATCGCTGACGCGTCAGTCGAGGGCTGAGGCGATGATCTCCAGGCCGGTGGCCGCCTCTTCCGGGTTCAGCACCAGGGGCGGGCAGATGCGCACAGCCCGGCTGCCCGCGGTCAGGAGCAGGAGTCCTTTCTCGAAAGCCGACTGCACGAGCTGAGCGGCCTTTTCCGACGTCTTGAGCTCGATCGCCAGCATGAGTCCCATTCCGCGCACGTCCGTGACGTGCTGGTGTGACATCGCGATTTCACGCAGGCCGTCCTGCATCATCGCCCCGACCATGGTCGCGTTCTTCATCAGGCCGCCCTCGATAAGGTCGAGCGTGGCCAGGCCCGCGGCGCACGCAACCGGGTTGCCGCCGAACGTGCTGCCATGAGACCCCGGGGGCCAGCTCATCTGCTCGGCCCGCGCGATGAAGGCGCCGAGCGGCAGCCCCGACGCGATGCCCTTGGCCAGGCAGACGATGTCGGGCTCGACACCCCAGTGCTCGATGGCGAGCAGCTTGCCGGTGCGGCCCATGCCCGACTGCACCTCGTCTGCGACCAGGAGGATCCCGTGCTTCTTGGTGAGCTCGCGCAGGCGCGGCAGGAAGTCACTCGGCGGCACGAGGTATCCGCCCTCGCCCTGGATCGGCTCGACGAAGACCGCCGCGACGCTCTCCGGCGGTGCCACGGTGGCAAAGAGCTCCTCGATGCGGTCGATGCTCTGGTCGGTCGTGATTCCTCGCGAGGCGCTTGGAAATGGCGCGTGAAAGACGGACGACAAAAGGGGCGCAAAGCGGCGACGCTGGCTCGCCTTGGAGGCAGTGAGCGACAGGGCGCCGAAAGTGCGGCCGTGAAACGCCCCGATGAAAGCTATGTAGCTCGGCCGGCCGGTCGTGAAGCGCGCTAGCTTCATCGCGCCCTCGATCGCCTCGGCGCCGGAGTTGGTGAAGAACACCTTGGCCGGCGTGCCCGGCAGGATCCGTGCCTCCAGGCGTTCGGCGAGCTCGATCTCGGACTGGTAGTAGAAGTCCGTGCCTGACATGTGGAGGAAGCGCTTGGCCTGCTCCACGACCGCGGCCACGACCTTGGGGTGGGAGTGGCCGGTGGAGGCGACGGCGATCCCGGCCGTGAAGTCGAGGAACCGGTTGCCGTCCACGTCCGTGACCCAACAGCCCTCTCCCCGCTCCATGACGAACGGGTACGAGCGCGTGAAGCTGGGAGACATCGCCTTGGAGTCCCGGGCGATCAGGGCGGCCGCCTTGGGGCCCGGGAGCGGCAGCGTGATGAGGGGTTTCACCGCGCGGAACGTACCAGACCGCGCGCCGGAACCATGCGCGGATAATGGTCTCCATGGCCAAGGCCAGGCCCTCTGCTCGCAAGGATGGCGGCGTGGCGCGAGCCCGGCCGAACAGCAGCAGCGCCTTCGAGCTGCGACCCGCGACGCATGACGACCTTCGCGCGATCGTGGGGCTCTACAACTGGGCCGTCAACCAGACGTTCGCGACCATCGATTCGGAGCCCCTGGACACCGAGGAGGCGGCCGAGTGGTGGGAGGCTCACGGCAAACGCTCCAAGCTGCTCGTCGCCACCGATGAGACCGGCGTGATCGGTTGGGCGCGCCTTTTCCCGTGGAACCAGCGGGGATTCGACATCGTGGAGGACCTGGTCTACGTCGATCCCGTCCACCAGGGCCGAGGCATCGGGCAGGCGCTGCTGGCCGAGCTGATCGAAGAGGCGCGCGGGCTCGGCTACCGGACCATCGTCGCGACGGTGGCCACCGACAACCGCGCCGGCCTGGCCCTACACGCGAAGGCGGGCTTCGAGGTGGTTGGAACGATCCGCGACGCGGCCCACAAGTTCGACCGCTGGATGGACATCACCCTGGTCCAGCGAGCGCTGGAGAAGTAAGCTCCGCCCCTCTACGGCGCAGTGATCGGGGCGCCGGTCGCGTAGGCCGGCGGATACACCGTCTTCATCAGGTCGACCGCCTGCCACTGGCCGACCACGGCCGCGGCCCGGGTGTTCTGGCCCTCGTCCAGAGCGCCGGCGCCGGCGAACTTCACGCCGCCGCCGTTGATGCTGTCGCCCACCGGCACGTCAACGTTGAGGGCCGCGACGCGGATCGTGTCCGCGCTCACCGGGCCGCTCAGCTTCGCGAGGACGTCGTGGAACAGCGTCCAGCCGCCGACGAACCCCGCGACCGCCGAGATCTCCATCGACGCGCCCGAG
>DATKRJ010000417.1:0-2658 GCA_035532355.1 Thermomicrobiaceae bacterium
GTGGTGATCAGCTCGGCCATCAGCTCGCCGACGCAGGGCGCCAGGGCGAAGCCGTGGCCGGAGAAGCCACAGGCGACGAACGCGCCCTCGACCCCGGGGAGCGGTCCCAGGATCGGCACCTCGTCGACGGCCATGGCCTCGAGCCCAGTCCAGGCACGCACCACCCGACTCTCCAGCAGCGGCAGGTAGACCGCGCTGCCGTGGATGGCGCTGCCGACCATGCTGGCGGAGAGCGTGCGGCCCAGCCGCCGCTCCTCGTCCACCTCACCGGGCCAACCGCCACCCAGCAGGTAGGCTCCATCGGGGAGTTGCTTGAGGCTCAGCCGACGCCCGACGCAGCCGACGACCGGCTTGAGCCGCGCCGGCATCGGGTCGGTCACCATCATTTGGAGCGCCCGCGTCTCGATCGGCAGGTCGATCCCCAGCGGACGCGTCAGTCGCGCGCTCCAGGCGCCGGCCGCGAGCAGGACCGACCGGCAGGGAATCCGGCCGGCCGTCGTCTCGACGGCCACGACCCGCCCGCCGTCGACCCGGATCGCGGTGGCGGACGTGCGCTCGAGGACCGTGGCGCCCAGCCGCCGAGCGGCGGCGGCGAAGGCCTTCGTCACCAGGATGGGCATGGCGTGGCCGTCGCTCGGGCACCAGGCGCCGGCGAGCATAGCCGGGGCCAGCCCGGGCACCAGCTCGCGGAGCTCACTTCCGGCGACCACACGGATGTCGAGCCCGCGCGCCTGCTCGTCGCGGACGCGCGCCTCGAGCGCCGGCAGGTCCTGCTCGCGCTCCACCAGCGTCAGGTGCCCGTCCTGGCGGTAGTCGAGGTCGGCGCCAAGCTCGTCGGCGAGGCCCGGCCAGCGGGCGATGGCTCGCATCGCGATCGGGAGCTCGCGGGGATCACGCCCCTGCTGGCGCACCCCGCCCGCGCTCGCGCCCGAGGCGGCCGACGCGAGCTCTCCCGCCTCCACGAGCGTCACCGAGGCCCCGGCGTGTGCCAGCGCGTGGGCCGAGGAGCAGCCGATGACGCCACCGCCCACCACGACCGCGTCCACCGGCGACAGCACGCTCATCCCCGTCCTCCCTCCGTTCCACCACACCCGGCCAGTATGGAGACTGTCCCGGCCGTGGGCAAGGCGGCATGGGGCCGCGACCGGGCACCGTACCGCGGCTCTCGAAACGCTCGCCCGTCCGATCGGGTAGGCTGGGCGCGATGATCATGGTTGACTCCGGAGATCGGTAGGGGACCGGCAGCGCCGGAACGGTCGTCGAGGCAGACCCCGTGTCTGCCCCAGATCCCCAGATTCCGGACGATGAGCACCGGGCGGCCACGAGGGATCGCCCCTATCCGGGATGACCGGGTTCCGACGTCAAACGCGATCATCACGCCCCTGCCGCGTCGTCACCCCCGCACCATCCCGGCCACGGGAAGCAGGATCGGAAGGGACAGCCCGCGACGCCGTAGAATCGGGGACGGCGATCGCGACGGGACGGAGGGCGCTGGCGTGCGAGGGCTGCTCGGGCGAATCTGGCTGGGACTGGCGCTGACCGCGGCGACACTGGCCGGCGCGGCCAGCATTCCGCGGCTGATCGGCGCGAGCGGTGCGCCCTGGCCGAAGCTGGCCGTCGTCGCGCTGCTCGGCGAGTCGGTCCTGCTGGTCATGGCGGCCCGCCGCGGCACGCCGGTTCTGCCACCGCTGGAACGCGGAGAGGAGACGGGTCAGGGCCTGCCACCGTTGCCGGTCCCGGCCGACCCGCGCTGGCTCTGGAACGCGGTGCCGACCGCGGTCTTCGGCCTGGCCCTCTTCGTCGCCATCCTGCTCGCCTGAGCGATCTCGCGCGGCCCAGTAGCTCAGGCTGCCTCCCGGCGCCGACGGCTCCAGAGGAACAACCCGGCAGCCACGACCGCCACCAGCACGACCGCGATCAGCGCCAGCAGCCAGGCCGGCGGGAAGGCCGCGCCCACCGAGAAGGTGAAGGTCCCCTCGGTGATCGCCTTGTCGTCGTCGGCGATGGCGTGCCACTTGACCGTGTAGGTCCCGCTGCCGGCCGGGGTGATGTTCACCGCGGCGACCCGCGGCGCCTCGACCGTCACCGTGGTCTTACCGGCTGTCAGGTTCTGGCTCCGTGGCCCGAGCACGGTCAGCACCGTGCCGTTGGGGTCGAGGTCGTCGTCGAAGGTGACGACCACCGTACTCGGCGCGGTCGAGACGCGCGCACCGCTGTCGGGATTGGAGGCGGCGTAGTGGGCGTGGGCCCATGCTCCGGGCGCGGCCGGCGCGAACGAGAGCACCATGATCACCGCGAGAAACAGGGCGGCCATGCGAGGCACGCTCGCGCGCGACCTCCTCCCCGGCAAATCCCGTCGCTCTGCGGCCGGGTCGGGCGAAACCGTCGCCGTCAAGCGCTCACTCCCAGGTGATCAGCAGATGCTCGAGCAGGCCCACGCTCAGGTAGCCCAGGATGGCGATCGCCGCCATCGTCAGCGCGGCCGCGAAGACGGTGGGCGTGTCGTAGGCCGCGCGGCCGAGGTTCATCAGGTAGCCCAGACCGGCGTCGGCGGCCACGAACTCACCCACGACCGCGCCGGTCATGGCCAGCGTCAGCCCCATGCGCACCCCACCGAGCAGCGGCCGCAGCGCCAGCGGAATCTCCACGTACCAGAGC
>DATKRJ010000418.1:0-3529 GCA_035532355.1 Thermomicrobiaceae bacterium
CGGACTTCTACGATTGAAGGCCCGAACGCGTGAGCACGTGAACGCGGCGATCGAACGCCGCGTCGTCGACCGGATACGCCTTGGCACGGACGGCACGCCGCGCTGCCCGCGCCCCCGGCGCCAGTCCGTCACGCGCGCGGACCCGAGCGTGGCGGCAGGTGTCATGCGTAGCCCGTTTTCTCGGTTTTGACACGAGTTTGCAACGCATAGCGCGCTCCGAGCCCTGTGACTTCGTGACATGCGCTGCTAGAATCGGGGCACGCACCTCATCCATCAAGGGCCGGAAGCGCGGCCAGCACATCAGGGAGGGTGGACATGTCCACGAGCATCGACCATGGTGACCTCGTCGGCGTCGACATCGGTCCGACCCTCCCGGTTGAGGACCTCGCGGCGGGCGCGGAGGCGGTCCACGCCGGCGTGCTGGCGGGGTCGGAGTTGATCGCCGAGTACACGCTGCGCCAACCGGCTCCGCGGCAGTGGGTCGCCATCGGAGTCGTCACCTCGAGCGCTGCCGGCCAGGCACCCGCCCCGCGCATGCTGGTCGGACGGGGCGCGACCAGGGCTGCCTGTCTCGGCAACCTGGCGCGCCGGGTCGCGGCGCTGGCCCGTCGTCGCGACAGTGAGGGCCATCCCGGCTGAGCGCCGGACCCGGCCGCGCCGCCACGGCGAGCACTGGATCACCCCGCAGGAGGAGCGCGCGGTCATGGCCGCCGTCATGGCGGAGCCGCGGGCACGCGGGGCACCGGCCGGCGCGATCCGGGCCTGCGAGCAGCACGACGACGCGACCCGGGAGCGCTTCCAGCGCGGCGAACTGCCGCCGATCCGCGGTCCCCGCGAGTAGCCCCGCCGACTCTCCGCCGGCACCGGCGGCTCATCCACCACGCCGCACAGTAGCGTCCGAATGCCGGGCCAGACACCGGGCCGGGTGGCCGCCGTACGACGGCGGGGGTAGGCTAGGGGACGCATCCCGGCGGCAGCGTCGAGGACGAACGTGGTTCCCGGTTCCAACGCGTGTGGTGAGGAGGGATGGGTGGCGCGGGTCGCTCGGTCTCGCTGGGTCATCGCGGTCGCGGCGGCGGTGGTGGTCGTCCTGCTCGTGCTGCTGGTGCTCGTGATCTCGGGCGCCCTGCCGGCGCTGCTGGGACGCCCGGCCCAGGCCAGCACGGGCGGCAACGGCAACGGCGACGCCGCGCTGGGCGGCACGCCGGCGCCGACGTTTACGCTGGTCGACCAGTTCGGCCAGACGCACGCGCTGAGCGACTTCCACGGCAAGGTGGTGGTGCTCGCGTTCATCGACAGCCGCTGCACCGACATCTGCCCGCTGACCGCCCAGGTCCTGCGCCAGTCCATCGACCAGCTCGGCGCGCGTGCCGGGCAGGTGCAGCTGCTGGCGATCAACGCCAACCCGACGGCCACCTCGGTCGCCGACGTGCGCCAGTGGTCCGACCAGCACGGCATGACGTCGCACTGGCTCTTCCTGACCGGGTCGGCCGACCAGCTCAGGCCGCTGTGGGACGCCTACCACCTGGACGTCGAGGTGGCGGCGAATGGGGACGTGACCCACACCCCGGCGGTCTACCTCATCGATCGCCAGGGGGGCGAGCAGTGGCTCGACCTGACCGACCCCAGCGCGAGCGCGATGCCGGCTGAGGTGAGCGACCTCGCCCACCAGCTCACGGGCATGGTCGGCCGGTGACCCCACGCCGCGGCGCGGCGCCGGTCGGCCGGCCCCGACCCCGCGGCAGGCCGGCGGGGCACCACCGATGCTGAGGCTGCCCCTGCTCTACGGCGCCGCGCGCGGGCCGTTCCTCACCGCCTGGAGCTTCGACGTGCCGCTCGTCGCCGGGCTGGCGCTGGCGGCCGCGGGCTACGGCCTGCTGCTGCGCCGCGGCCGGGCGGCGGGGAGGCCGGTGCCGGCCGGCTGGCGCGCCGGGGCCTACGCGGCCGGGCTGGTCGCGATCGGGCTGGCCCTGCTCGGCCCGATCGACGCGTTCGACGACGACGTCTTCTTCCTCCACATGCTCCAGCATCTGCTGCTGACGCAGGTGGCCCCGCCGCTGCTCCTGCTCGGGCAGCCGCTGGCCGTGCTCTTCCGGGGGCTCCCGCCACGCTGGACACGCCGCATCGCGCGGCGGCGCGGCCTGCGCGCGCTCCTGGGCGGCCTGACCCAGCCGCTGGTCGCGCTGCTGCTCTTCAACGCCACGCTGGTGATCTGGCACGCGCCGGCCCTGTACGACGCCGCGGTGCGCCATGACCAGGTCCACGACCTCGAGCACCTGACGTTCTTCGTCTTGGCCCTCGGCTACTGGTGGCGGATCGTGAGTCCAACGCCGCGGCACCACCGGCTGGCGGTCCCCTGGCTGATCGGGTCGCTCTTCGCCACCATGATGGTCGGCACGGCGCTGGGCGCGGTGCTGACCCTCTCCAGCGACGTCATCTACCCCGCCTACCTGCAGGCAACGAACCCCTTCGGCATCGCGCCGCTGGTCGACCAGCAGCTCGGCGGGCTGCTGATGTGGATCGTCGGCGGGGCGATCTACAGCGCGATCGCCCTGGGGACGCTGGTCTCACACCTGAGCCTGGCGGTGGAGCCGGACGAGGAGTGGGCCGCCGGCGCGGTCGGCGACACGAGGGCCTGAGGTTCCCGGCGCGAGCGGGGCGGCCCTCACCCCCTGCCCCCTCTCCCAAGTTTGGGAGAGGGGGGAGAGACGCCCGCGCCACCCGTCCTCCCAGCCCCTTCAGCATGCCCGGGGGCTTCGTTCGGACAGCCCGGCGACTCAGCTCGCCAGCGGCACCCCGGCGGCGCGGCAGTCCTCCTGGAACGCGTGCAGCGGCTCGTCGGAGTCCATCAGCGCGACCTGGTCGACCAGGATGCGCGACAGCCCGAGCTCGGCCAGCCGCTGGATCCCCTCGATCCGCTCCCGGCCGGTCACGCCGCGCCAGCGGATCAACGAGGAGACGTCCAGGGTGGCCGGGTCGCGGCCGATCTCCTCGCAGCGCTGCCGGATGGTGGGCAGCCACTCCGCGATCTGGTCGATGGAGGGGCCGTCGAGATTGAGCTCGTCGGCAAAGCGCGCGGCCAGCCGCCAGGTGACCTTCGGCCCGTTGCCGCCCACGATGAGCGGCATGCGCGGCTGCCGCAGCCCCTTGGGCTCGCAGACCACGTCCTCGACGTGCATGTGCGCGCCGTGCCAGCTGGCGCGCCCGGGCTGGAGCATGCGCGTGGTGATCTCGAGCGCCTCCTCGAGCAACTGCAACCGCTCGCGGGGCGCCGGCCAGCCGTAGCCGTAGCCGCGGAACTCCCACTCGTTCCAGCCCGCCCCGATGGCGATCTCCGCCCGCCCGCCGCTGGCCACGTCGAGCGTGGTCATCATCTTGACCATCAGCGCCGCGTTGCGGAAGGCGGCGCAGAGCACGGCCGAGCCGAGGGTGACGCGCTCGGTGATCATGGCGAACGCGGTCAGGTGGGGGAAGATCTCGAAGGTGGGCACGTCGTCGTGCTGCCGCACGTTCTGCAGGTGGTCCGGCA
>DATKRJ010000419.1:0-3184 GCA_035532355.1 Thermomicrobiaceae bacterium
GTCGCCGTGTTCCCCTGTGAGAACTACCGGGTTCCAACGCTGACCCTTTCACGAGGCCCAGTGCGATCCACACACCGACGGCGGCGACCGCACATAGCGTCGAGGACGACGAGGCGTCCCGACATTCGTAGCCTACCACCATTGGCCCACCGCGTCAACGCACGGCGGCGCGCCGTCGCGCCATGAGCCGGCCACGGAGGCGCCCTGGCCAGCGAAGCGGGTGACCGCTACCATGGCCGAACGTCGACAGCGCGGTCGCGCGGCCGCTGCGCGCTCGATCCGAAGCTGCAGAGACCACGAGAGGGGCGTGAGCATGCGGGTGTTCGTCACCGTCGACATCGAGGGCGTGGCGGGAGTGGTCAACAGCCAGGAGGGCTCGCCGGGCAACCCGGAGTACGAGCGCGCCCGCCGGCTGATGACGGCCGAGGCCAGCGCGGTGGTCGCCGGCATCTTCGAGGTCGATCCGGAGGCGCGGGTCACCGTGGCGGACGTCCACGGGCCGTACCGCAACGTCATCCCGGAGGAGCTCGACGAGCGCGCGACGCTCAGCCGCGGCAAGCCGCGCATCTACGGCATGGTCCACGGCATCGAGCGCGGCTACGACGCGGCCATGTTCGTCGGCGTCCATGGCCGGGCCGGCTCAGGGCCGTCTGTTCTCAGCCACACTTTCACCGGTACGATCCTGGACGTGCGCATCAACGGGCGGCCGATGGGTGAGCTCGGGCTGAACGCGGCCGTTGCCGGCGCCTACGGCGTGCCGGTGCTGCTGGTCGCGGGTGACCAGTCGGTGGTAACCGAGGCGCGCGACCTGTTCGGCGACGGCGTGGTGACGGTGCAGGTCAAGGAGTCGTTCGCCCACCTCTCGGCCGAGAGCCTGCACCCGCGCGTGGCGCAGCAGCGGCTGCGCGAGGCGTCGGCGCGCGTGACGCGAGCGCGGCCGGACGTGGCGCCCCTGCGCGTGGAGACCCCGGTGCACGTCGAGCTGGAGTTGGCGCGGCCGGTGCTGGCGGACCTGGCGGAGATGATCGACGGCGCCGAACGGGTGAGCGGCCGCGGGATCCGCTTCGTGCGCGAGGACATGCCGAGCGCGTATCGCGTGCTCCGCCTGATCACGGTTCTCTGCAGCACGCCGCTGTAGCCGGACACGCGGTCGACGGCGCCGCCCGGGTTGGCACGGAGTTGCGACGTCGGCCCGCGCCGTTTTACGCGGGAGAAACCCCCTTGGCCTAGCCTGAACAGCGGGAGCGGTGCTCCCGGGTGCGCTGTTGCCGGTGAGCCTGACCGAGGGAGTGAAGTCATGCGCTGGGAACGACTGGTCCTGCTCGCGGCGATGTTGCTGGGGCTCGCGGCGGCGGGATGCACGACCGGGTCGACGCCCCGGTCGAGCGGGGAGACGCTGTCCGGCTCGGGGGTGATGACCAGCGACACGCGGAGTCTCGCCGCCTTCAGCGCCGTCGAGCTGCGCGCGCTGGGGAACGTGGTCGTCGAGCGGGGTGCGACGGCGTCGATCCGGATCGACGGTGAGGACAACCTGGTGCCGCGCATCACGACCGGCGTCCAGCATGGCCGGCTGATCATCGACTGGACGTCGGGGATCGGCTCCGTCAACGCGACGCGCCCGATCACCTACCACCTGACCGCGCCGGTCGACCTCACCGGGCTCAACGTCCAGGGCGCCGGCACGATCCAGCTCGGCGCGATGCAGGGTGACACCCTGCGCCTGGGGGTGGACGGCCTCGGCAAGATCTCAGTAGACGAGGTCGCCGTCGCGACGCTGATCGCCAACATCAGCGGCGCCGGCCAGATCGCGATGTCGGGCCAGGCGGGTCGACAGCAGCTCACCATCGACGGGGTCGGGATCTACCAGGCACCCGACCTGGCGAGCCGGCAGGCCGACGTGACGATCTCGGGTGCCGGCCACGCCGTGGTGCAGGTGAGCGACGTCCTGAACGCGAAGATCAACGGCATCGGGAGCGTGCGTTACGCCGGCCAGCCGCGGGTCAACCGCAGCGGAGACGGTCTGGGCCAGGTGACGCCGATGTCGAGCCAGTAGCAGCGCGGCATCCCGCCCGCACCCGGGGCGCGGTGTCTGCCGGTGGCGGCGGCTAGCGCCGGCGCCGGTTGGAGCGATTGGGCCGATTGGAGTGCGGCTCGCCGTGAGCGGCCGCGCGTGCTTCGGCGGCCACGCTCTGGGACGGAGTTGTGGCTCCGGCGCCAGTCCCCTGCGGTCCGCGCAGGTAGACGTAGGCCAGCGCGGCGACGAGCGCGCCGACGATCGGTCCCACGACATCGATCCACTGCCCATGCCAGGTGTTCGAGATGATGGCGGGCCCCAGCGAGCGTGCCGGATTCATCGAGGCGCCCGAGATGGGGGCGGCGAAGACGTTCTCGAGGCCGATCGTGGCGCCGATAGCGATGGCCGCCGCCTGCCCGACCGCCCGGACGTCGGTGGCGACGGCCATGATGACGAACATCAGGATGAACGTGAGCACGACCTCCATCGACAGGGATTCGAGCGAGCTCCCGCGCGGCAGGGTCGCCCCGAGATGCGCGGGCGTGCCGAACAGGGCGCGAAAGACGGCGCTGGCCGCGATGGCTCCGGCCAGCTGACTGACGATGTAGACCGGGACGAGCCGGAGCGGCAGGTTCCGGGTGGCGGCAAAGGCGATGGTGACCGCCGGGTTGATGTGGGCGCCCGAGATGTGGCCCACGGCGTAGATCATGATCATGCCGGAGAGGCCGAAGGCGATGCCGAAGACGAGCGGTGTTACCTGCAGTCCCGCGACGGTGTAGATGACGATCGCGCCGGTGCCGCCGAAGACCAGGCCGAAGGTGCCGATCGCCTCGGCCAGCGCGAGGCGCGCAGTGTCCGGGCCAGACATGTCCCCACCCTCCATCGTCGAGTCACTCCGACGTTGACCTCCGCATCATACCGGGACCCGCGCCTCACGTCACCGCTCCCCGCGCTCGATGTCCCGTTGCCCGGCCGCTCACCGCAGGTGTGGTGCTAGACCGGCGGCTTCTCGGCGACGAGCAGGTAGCGGCCTTCGGTGAGGACGATGCCGTCGGCGGTGCCGCAGGCGTCCTCGAGCGCGAGCAGCGCGTCGATGTCGCGCTCGGGGTCGAACCCGGGAATCTCCCAGGGAGCGATGAGCAGCATGAAGACGACGTCGCCGAGCGTCGC
>DATKRJ010000420.1:0-2734 GCA_035532355.1 Thermomicrobiaceae bacterium
CAGCAGGTGCTGAGCTACCACGTCGAGGCGCATACGAGCGGTCCCGGGGTATCGAGCGCGACGATCAAGCAGACGGAGATCGCGTTCGACACCTCCGCGGGTCAGAGCACGGTGCTGCCGGGTCCGGCCGACCTGCTCACCCTGGCCTTCGCCGCCTGCGTGCTCAAGAACGTCGAGCGCTTCGCCGGCATGCTGCCCTTCCGCTACCAACGGGCGTCGATCGCCGTGACCTCGGAGCGGGAGGCGGCTCCGCCGCGCATCGTCCGTATCCGCTACGTGCTGACGCTCCACACGGATGAGCCGCCCCAGCGAATCGACCTGCTGCACCGCAACATCCAGAAGTTCGGCACGATCTACAACACCCTGGCCGCCAGCGCCGACGTCTCTGGCGAGATCGTCGCCCAGGCGCCGGTGGCGGACGGCGCGGACTGAGGGGTCGGCGCTGCGGGTCCGCCGGGCACGACCGGGCTCGACGGCGCATTGGAGGGTAACGAACGATGGCATCTGAGGTGACCGTCTCCACGGCGGCGGCAGGTGTAAGCCGGCGACTCTCGACGCTCGACCGCTTCTTGCCGGTCTGGATCTTCCTGGCGATGGGGCTCGGCCTCGCACTGGGCAAACTCATCCCCGGACTGCCTGGGAAGATCGACGCCCTGCAGGTCGCCAACGTCTCACTGCCGATCGCGCTGGGGCTCCTCTGGATGATGTACCCGGTGCTGGCGCGGGTGAAGTACGAGAAGATCCCGGCCGCCGCCGGCAACGGGCGCATGCTCGGCACCTCCCTGGTCCTCAACTGGGTGCTCGGGCCGGCCCTGATGTTCGTCCTCGCCTGGCTGCTCCTCCCCGACCACCCCGCCTACCGCACCGGGCTGATCCTCGTCGGCCTGGCGCGCTGCATCGCCATGGTGCTGATCTGGAACCTGCTGGCCTGCGGCGACAACGAGTACGCCGCCGTGCTCGTCGCCCTCAACTCGGTGTTCCAGATCGTCATGTACGCCGCGCTGGGTTACCTCTACCTGACCGTCGTGCCGCGCTGGCTCGGCGCCTCGACGACCGCACTGACCATCTCGACCTGGCAGATCGCCCGCAGCGTGCTGATCTTCCTCGGCATCCCGCTCGTGGCCGGCTTCCTGACCCGGCTGTTCCTGGGCCGCGCGAAGGGGAACGACTGGTACGACGGCGTCTTCATCCCGCGCATCGCCCCGACGGCCCTGCTCGGCCTCCTCTTCACCATCGTGATGATGTTCTCCCTCAAGGGAGACGTCATCCTGTCGCTGCCGGGCGACGTGCTGCGCATCGCCGCACCGCTCCTGCTCTACTTCGGCATCATGTTCGCCCTGGCCTTCGGTCTCTCCTACCTGCTCGGCTTCCCCTACGCGGAGACGGCCACCCTCTCCTTCACCGCGGCCAGCAACAACTTCGAGCTGGCGATCGCGGTGGCCGTGGCGGTCTTCGGCATCGGCTCGGGCGAGGCGCTGGCCGCGGTAGTGGGCCCGCTGGTCGAGGTGCCGGTCCTGATCGGCCTGGTCTACGTCGCGCTCTGGCTCGCGCGCCGGCTCTACCACGTCGATCCACGCCGGCCGGCCGTCGCGCGTGAGACCGCGGTGCGAGACGCGGCCACCGCGGGGGAGTGAGCCGCGGGGCGGGGCGCCGGCCGTCGCTGGCGCTATCGCGGCGATGACGATGCGGCCCGTTACGACGGACTGCGCGCCGGTAAGGAGAGAGGGAGTCCTCGATGCGCATCGCCATCTTCAGCGACATCCACGGCAATTTGCCGGCACTCGAGGCCGTGCTCGCCGATCTCGCAGCGCAGCCCGGCATCGACCGCAGCTACTGTCTCGGCGACCTGGTGGGTTACGCGCCCTTCCCCAACGAGGTCACCGCGCGGATTCGCGAGTCCGGCATCCCGACCATCGTCGGCAACTACGACGACGGCACCGGCTTTGACCGCGACGACTGCGGCTGTGCCTACCGGGATCCCGAAGCCAGGGCGCTCGGCGACCGGTCGTTCGCCTGGACCAGGGCCCACGTCACCCCCGAGAACAAAGCCTTCCTGCGTGCTCTCCCGTTCGAGACTCGGCTGACGCTCGACGGCCTGCGCCTCCTGCTGGTGCATGGGAGCCCGCGGCGGATCAACGAGTACCTGTACGAGGACCGGCCGGACGCGAGCTTCCAGCGACTCGCGGCAGCGTCGGATGCCGACGTGATCGCCTTCGGGCACACGCATATCCCCTATACCAGGCGCGTCGATGGCGTGCTCTTCGTCAACGTCGGCTCGGTCGGCAAACCCAAGGACGGCGATCCCCGGGCCTGCTACGCCATCCTCGAGACTCGCGACGGGACGGTGGACGTGCACTACCGCCGCGTGCCCTACCCCGTGGCGACCGTCGCCGAGGCGATCCGGCAGAGCGAGCTGCCGGACGCGTTCGCGGCCATGCTCGAGGCGGGTCGCGGGTAGCGCGGGCCGACCTCCCCGGTCTGCCCGTCGTCGTGTCCGCGCTGGATCCTGAACGGAAGGATCGTCTCCGTCCCCGGGTAGCGGCCGCCGGCCGACCGCGCTACAGCCCGGTCCAGGAGCTCACGATGACCGGCGACACCAGCGGCTTGCCGATCTCCAGCTGGATGTTGGCCTGCGCGTTCAGCGGAATGTCGCGCGGGTTGCCCAGGAACTGCTTCCCATTGTAGAGCGCCACGACTGGACCTTTCGCCGGCCCAACCTGCGTGCCGGAGAGCG
>DATKRJ010000421.1:0-4948 GCA_035532355.1 Thermomicrobiaceae bacterium
TCACGCCGGCTGCCGCGGCCGCTACGCCCGCGCAGACGGCAGCGGCGGCGGCCACGCCGGCCGCCGCTGCAACCCAGACCATCGGCCAGCTCGTGCTCAACACCGAGCCCTACCCGAAGTACTCGGGGACGCCGGTCGACAGCGACACGCTCACGATCATCCGCGGCGGCGATGACCTGAGCGACCTCAACCCGATCGCCCTCAACTCCTACTCGCCCTACACCTTCTGCTACGACCCGCTGGTCTGGATCGACGAGTTCACGCTCGATCCCAAGCCCTGGCTGGCGACCAAGTGGGAGGTCTCGGCCGACGGCAAGAGCTACACCTACACCCTGCGCAACGACATCAAGTGGCACGACGGCACGCCTCTCACCGCCGACGATGTCGCCTTCTCGATGGTCCTCTACCGCGACGACCCGGCCAGCGGCGTGGCCCGCTTCTTCCCGCTGATGAAGCAGGACCCGACCGTCGTGGACCCCACCACGGTGCGCTTCGACCTGTCCGACCCCTCGGGTGACTGGGTGCTCAACGCCTCCAACCAGTTCATCGTCCAGAAGAAACAGTTCGGCGACTACTGGAACGCCGGTCACGGCCAGAAGGGCGCCAAGACGCTGGAAGGCTTTCCGTACCAGCAGCAGATGCTGATCGGGACCGGAGCCTGGAAACAGACGGCCTACAACCCCGGCGGCAGCCCGCCGAACATCCAGTACGCGCGCAACGACAGCTACTTCCAGAACGCGCCGCACTTCAGCAAGATGATCTTCAAGGAGGTCGACGACACCCCGTCCCAGCTGACGGCCTGGCTCAACAACGAGACGGACCTGCTCTGGCCGGTGACCGCGACCCAGGTCGCGCAGGTCCAGAACCAGCCGGGCTGGCTCTATAGCGCCAACGCCGTGGCCTTCATGTGCGCCTGGATCAACTTCAAGAACCCCAAGGCGAACAACGCGGGCTTCCTCAACGACAAGGCGGTGCGCCAGGCGCTCTCGACCGGCATCGACCGCAAGGGCTACGCGGACGCCATCTTCAAGGGCTTCGTCCGCGAGATGGACATCGGCTCGGTGGCCTTCCCGTGGGCCTATGACACTCAGGTCCAGAGCCCGGCCTACGATCAGGCGAAGGCCCAGCAGATGCTGACCGCCGCCGGCTACAAGACCGACAGCAACGGCAAGCTGCTCGACAAGAGTGGCAAGCCGGTGGTGCTCGATGCCATCATGGCGAACACGAACCAGTACCCGGTCGACAAGATCGCGGTGTCGGTGCAGGAGGACTTCCGCAAGCTCGGCATCGACATGACCATCGAGGCGCTCGAGGCGGGCGCGCTCAAGGCGCGCTGGCACGACACGTTCAATTGGGATCTGAACTTCTACAGTCGCATCCTCTTCGCCGGGTTCAGCGACTACAGCTACTACCACAGCAAGTGGAGTCCCCAGGAGACCCCACAGGGCCAGAACCGCAGCAGCTGGAGCAACCCGCAGGCGGACACGCTGCTCGACCAGATCATCCGGCAGCCGGACCTGACCAAGCAGAAGGACCTGCTCTGGCAGTTCCAGGCGATCATCGCCGACGACATGCCGGCCTTCTGGCTCGGCTTCCCCAACGACCTGATCCTGGTCAAGAAGAATCTGCTCGGCTACCAGCCGAACGCGATGTGGCAGTATTGGGACACCTGGAAGATCTGGCGCACATCCTGACCGACGTCGGCGCGATTCGATGCACGTGGAGGGCCGGGCTCGCTTGCCCGGCCTCCTGAGGCGAGGCGAGGGACATGGTCCGCTACACGCTGCGGCGCCTGCTGCAAGCGATCCCGCTGCTGATCGGCATCTCGGTGATCGTCTTCCTGATGATCCACTTCGCGCCGGGCGACGCCGCCCAGTTCGCTATTAGCGAGCGCGCCAACGAGCAGCAAGTCCAGCAGTATCGCCACTACCTCGGTCTCGACCTGCCCTGGTACCGCCAGTACGCGCGCCTGGTGGGCAACTGGCTACACGGGAACCTGGGGACCTCGATCATCGAGCGGCGCCCCGTCTCTACCATCCTGATGGAGCGTATCCCGCGCACCTTCGAGCTCGTCGGCCTCTCCACCCTGTTCGCGCTGCTGCTAGCCTTACCCATCGGCATCCTCTCGGCGGTCAAACAGTACTCGCTGGTGGATCACGCCGTCACCGTGGTCAGCTTCATCGGTATCGCCATCCCCTCGTTCTGGCTCGGGATCATGCTGATCCTGCTCCTGTCGGTGACGTTCCACTGGCTTCCGACCGGCGGCACCCAGACGATCGGCCAGCCCTTCTCGCTGGGAGACCACCTGAAGCACCTGCTCATGCCGGTGGCGGTGTTGACCATCATCCAGACCGCGACCTGGTCGCGCTACATGCGCTCGTCAATGCTCGAGGTGATGGCCCAGGACTTCGTGCGGACGGCCAAGGCCAAGGGGCTGCCCAACCGGCTCGTCCTGATGCGGCACGCCTTCCGCAACGCGGTCATGCCGATCATCACCCTGCTCGGGCTCAGCCTGCCTACCCTGGTCGGTGGGGCCATCATTACCGAGCAGATCTTTGCCTGGAACGGGCTTGGACAGCTCTCGGTCACCGCGGCCACCAAGCGCGACACCCCGGTCATCCTGGCGCTGGTCATGATGGCGGGAGTGTCGATCGTGATCGGCAACCTGGTGGCGGATCTGACCTACCGCATAGTCGATCCGCGCATCGAGCTTTGAGCGGCATCGCCGGAGGGGCGGACGATTCGATGGTTGTTGAACCCACCACCAGCGCGTCGCCGGGCCTCGGCACCCTTGGGCTCCAGCGGGAGGTGCGGCGCGTCACCATCTGGGGCCGCTACGCCAAGAACCGGCTGGCGCTGCTCGCGTTCATCGTCCTGGCCGCGCTCGCGCTCATGTCAATCACCGCGCCACTCTGGGAGCCGTACAACCACGTGCTCGACCAGACGCGCACCGCGACCTTCTCGCCACCCAGCTTCAGTCACTGGTTTGGGCTCGACGAGTACGGGCGCGACGTGTTCGCCCGGGCGGTCTGGGGCGGTCGGCTCTCGCTCTGGATCGCCTTCTCGTCCGCGCTGCTCTCGACCGTTCTGGGGACGATCTTCGGCATGCTGGCCGGCTACTTCGGCGGCTGGATCGACGCGATCATCGACCGGCTGATCGAGCTGATCCTCACGATCCCGTTCCTGCTGCTGCTGATCCTGGCGGCCGCGGTTGCCCGCCCGTCCCCGACCAGCATCATCCTGATCCTGGGCCTGTTCGACTGGCCGGTGCTGGCCCGGCTGGTGCGCGGCGAATTCCTGGCGCTCAAGCGGCGCGATTACATCGAGGCGGCGCGCTCGGTCGGCGTGGCGCCGACCCGCATCGTGATCCGGCATATCCTGCCCAACGCCATGGCGCCGATCATCGTCACCGGCACGCTGATCGTGGCCATCCATCTGACGTCGGAGGCGGCCATCAGCTTCCTCGGCCTCGGTATCCAGCCGCCGACGCCCAGCTGGGGCAACCTGCTGACCAACGCGCAGAACTACGTCATCGCCTCGCCCTTCCTGGCGATCTTCCCGGGCCTGCTGATCCTGATCACGGTGCTCTGCGTCAACCTGCTCGGTGACGGCCTGCGCGACGCCATGGACCCCCGCCAGCGCGCGTGACCGCGGCGCAACGCAGTACACGCAAGAGCATGCCGGGCATGCGCGCGGTGCTGAACGACCGTGCTCGTAGCGAGAACCCGGCTCGGCTGCGAATTGAACCGGTGGGGGGCGGATTTCAGGCCCGCCCTTTCGTCGGTGCCCCGATAACGTCGATCAGGTGCGGTAGAGGATGCTCCGCCGGCCGGAGTCGCCGGTGGTGAGGTGTTCGACGATCACGCCAGCAGCGGCGCCAGGATGCCGGCCAGGAAGATGCCGTCGAACATCCCGGCCCCGCCGATGCTGACCATCACCCGCCGGGCGGGCGGGCCCGCCTGGGTCGCCGCTCCGGTCGCCGGGCCGAGCACCGGCTGCTGCAGCAGCGCCCCCCGCAGCACACGCGGCAGGTTCAGTAGGTCCGCGCCGACCAGGGTGCCGATCGTGCCGCTGATGTACGCCACCGGCGCGGCGCTGCCGGCCGCACCGCCCATCCACGCGACCAGCAGGTGCGCCGCGAGTGCCGCCACCAGCGGCGGGACGAACGCCGGCAGGGTGATCCCGACGCCCGGCTCGGGGTGGGCAAAGAGCTTTGCCACCGCCGCCACCACGAGCGTGGCGATCAGCGCGGCCCCCAGCGGCGTGGTCGCCAGCGTGCACAGGTAGGTGGAGAAGACGATCGGCACTACCGCGCCGCCCACGTTCAGCGCCAGCACTTCCTCGGCGACCTGCGGCGGGTAGTAGTGGACGATGGGCAGGAGCCACTGCAGCATCGATGGCAGCTGCTCGGCGCGCGGGTCGGCCAGCACGATCCGCCGCCGGGTGAGCGGCACGTTGATGACGCTGCCGACCAGCGACGCACCGACGACCAGCGCCGCGCCGCCGGGTGACAGGCCCAGCCGTTGGAAGACGCTGCGGGCGACGTCGAAGTAGATGAGCACCGCCGCGATCGGCAGCGCGATCAGGAGCAACAGGAGCGGCGTCCAGAGCGGATGGCGACCGGTTGGTGGCTGCATCGTGCTCCCCTCACCGAGCGTCGCCGCGCTGTCACCCGCCGCGCCGGCGTCGGTCGACGCGCCCAGCGTCGCAGGCCCAGCCGGGGGGCGTCAACGGAGTCCGAGGACCACGGAGCGGGCAAGCCGGCCGGGCGTGCCCGCTCGCGAGAGCCTGCTCAGCGTGCGGCTACGGGGTCAGCCGCCGGGCGGTATAGAAGCGTGGGCCCCAGTAGGAGTCCCACAGGTTGGCGATCGCTACGCCGGTGCCCGGGTTCTCGGCGCTGATGAACTGGCCGTTGCCGAGGTAGATCCCGGCGTGCGACAGCCCCCAC
>DATKRJ010000422.1:0-4632 GCA_035532355.1 Thermomicrobiaceae bacterium
CGCTCCAAGGTCCATGGCCGACATGAAGTACGCAGTGCCGTTGTTGGCGGCTTCGTAGCCCTGGTTCGGGGACGTCGCTGGCTGGATGGAGAACGCCGGGAGGCCGCCCGCGGTGAGCATCGCGCCGGCGTCGATCCGCACTGCGTTGGTGTTGGCCCCGCTCTCGAGTCCTGCCTTGGAGAAGGCGTAGACCTGCCCGCCGTTGTAGGCGGAGCTGGTGATGCCGTACTCGTTCGTCGTGATGTAGAAGCCGTTGGCATCGGCGCCGATCAACGGCTGGTCGCCGAAGCAAGGGCAGCCGGGATCGGACGGCGTCCCGTTCATACCATCGTCGGTCGTGTTGAGCGAGTAGATCGCCCACGTCCCGGTCGGATCCGCGGACTGGGAGACGGCGATGAACTGGTGCGAGGGAGCGGCGAAGTCGCCGGTCGCGGGATCGAGCGCCATCTCCAGCTCGGTCAGGAACCAGCGGCCGGTGCCCGGGTCGAAGTAGCAGCGCGGGTCACTGATGAAGTCGCCGTAGACCACCGGACTGACGGAACGGTTGATCTCCGGCTTCGTCCCGAAGAACTGGCTGAGGGCGATCGGGACGGTCAGCGCGCTGCCGCTGGTAGTGAACACCTGCAGCGCGTTGTTGACCGCCTCGACCACGTCGCCGTTGCCGACGCAGAGCCCCTGGTCGGGCGGCTCCAGGCTGAACTGCGTATTGGCGTACTGCCCGGTCCCCGCCGCCCGCTGGTCGAGGTGCGACAGCGCGTTGAAGCCGCCGAAACCGGACAACTGACCACCGACCACGGCATTGCCGGCGGTCACCGGCACGCCGGAGGCCGAGCCATGCCGAATCGTCTTGGAGTTTGGCTCGTGCGGCGGAATCTCGTCGGTCGCACCACCGGTTGCCGTGCCGGCGCCCTGCGCCGACGGCGTGAAGGTACTATTCAACTGGGCGTGCTGCACGACCCTGGAGGGTGAACCCGCGGCGGTGGCCGTCGCCCCCATTCCAAACGCCTGCGCGGCGATCAGGATCAGCGAGCCAAGGAACAGCAGGTACGTCCGTCTACGGTGAGCCACGACGTCACCCCTCCCTAAAGCCGCGCACCAACGTTAGCCGCTCCGCGACACTTTCGTGGTGCGTACCAAACGTCCTGGACCTCCCACACTACGCTTCCCGCAAAGCAGTGTCAATCCGGCCGGCGCGTCCGACGCCGCGAACGCAACACGGACTTCACCTGTAGCGAACCGGATGGGGCGAGACTCGGCAGTGGCAGGCGCCGGCTATGGGGCCAGTTGGTTCGCGGGCCGGACTCCGTCCTGGCGCCTCCCGTTGAGACGCCCGGCTCCACCCCGGGCTGCGCGACGCGGACAGGCAGGAGAGGGAATCGATGGTTCGAGAGGCATCGAACACCGGCGTCGAGTCGACCTGCCGCGACATTCAGGAGACGGTCGACGACTGGCGCGCCCTGCTCTCCCGGCACGGGTCCGGGAGCCTCGACCTCGCGGCGATGATCGAGCAGGAGCGGCTGGCACGGCGCATCGAACTACTCGCGAACGTGCTGTGGGACGCGCTGGAGACCGAGGCCGTCCACGTGCTCGTCCCGTCCGACGCGCTGTGCCGCCGGGCCCAGGCTGCGCCGCGGGGCACGAGCCTCACCCCGCCGGATGTCCCCGCCGCGCTGGACGCGCTCGAGCAGGCGGTCCTCCTGCTGCGCGCGGCGCGCTGCGTGCGCCGCCGGCATTTCGAGCGCGCCGGGACTCTCGGCAATCACGCGTAGCGGATCGAGCCGACCGCGACCCATCGCCGGTGCGCGGGGACGATGGTTTGCCCGGAAGACGGTAACCAGCACGCCTTGCCCCCGGCCCGGCTGAAGCCTTCGCGGACGCGGTCCGTCGCCACCTCGTGGGCGTTGCCGAACACGCTATGATGGGGCAGGTTGAGCCGCGATCAGACCCGAGGAGGTTCGCATGGCCGTCCCGCCCCACGACGACCCCACCGCGGAACATGCCGCCGATGAGTCCAATCCCTGGCGGGTCACCGCCGCGGACGCCGCGGCCGTCCCGCTCGCGCCCGGCCAGCTCGCCGCCGCGGTGCTCAGCCACGGTAGCCTCCTCGTCGAGTGGTACGCCCCGCGCGGGCACGACACTCAGCGGCCCCACACCCGCGACGAGCTCTACGTGGTCGTCTCCGGCAGCGGCTGGTTCGTCAACGGCGACCGCCGCCACCCGTTCGGCCCCCACGACGTCCTGTTCGTCCCGGCCGGCGTGACCCACCGCTTCGAGGACTTCAGCGACGACCTCGGCGTCTGGGTCATCTTCTACGGTCCGGAGGGTGGCGAAGCCGCGGGCTGACCTCGCCAGCAGGGCACCTCGGGGTGTGATCGTCGCAGCGGGCCACGACGCTGGACAGACCGCTGCGGTGGCCCGGATGATTCTTTCTCGACGGGGTGAGCAAGCAGGACGGGCGGGCGCCACGGCCGCAGTCATCTTGACGCACGTGCTACGCTGGGGATATTGGTGGGATAATTGCGGTACATCTAGAGGACATGAGCCTCTCGACGAGCGCGGAGATGTCGGCAATTGGACGCACGTCAATCAGGAAGCGGGCAACGAATGGCCATCACGTCCACGAACTGGGCGAGTGCTCAGCGACGATCCACTGAGGCGCCGCCCGCGGAGGTCGCAGGGTTTCTCCAGGAGTTGTTGACGCGTCGCCTCACCGCGTTCATCGGGGGTGTGGACGGAAAGACGATCTCGCGCTGGGCCGCCAGCGACGTATCGACAATCCGCGACCTGAACGTCGAGCAGCGTCTCCGGACGGCATACGCGATCGCTCGCATGCTCCTGGAGTGGAGTTCACCCCAGACCGTCAGGGCCTGGTTCATCGGTCTCAACCCACATCTGGATGACGCGTCGCCCGCCACTGCGCTCCGGGATGGTCATCTCCAGGAGGTGGCAGCCGCCGCGCGGATCTTCATTGCCGGCGGTTAGGATGGTGGAGCACCGCGGTGCACTGCTGGGCACCGTTTCCGTACCAGGGCCGGTCTACCGCGTTACTCACTTCCGGAACAACGGCTTTCAGCCAGCGCCACGCGAGTACGCCGGTTCGGGCCGTTTTGACGACCCGTCGCTTCTGAATGCGCCCGCCGGAAGCCGCGACGAGGGAGCCTGCTTCCGGACGGTCTACTGTTCCTCTTCTCGAGTTGCGGCATTCGGCGAGACGATAGCGGCCTTCCGCCAGGACTTCACGCTGCTCGCGCGCCTGCACGAAGTACCCGACCACGGCGCTTTCCTGGAGCCGGTCGACGACGTCCTGGCATATGCGGGAGTCGTGACCGACGATTGGCGGACCACCCATGTGGTGGACGAGGCCGACCTGGATACTGACCTGCGGCTGGTGGACCTCGCCGCCCCGGCTACGATTGCCCACCTTCGAGCGGTGTTCGCCATGGTCGCCCTCAGCGAGTGGGACCTCCGTGAATTCGACAGCAGCGACCTCATGGGTCGCGACCGCAGGATTACCCAGACCGTTGCTCGCTATGTCTATTTCGACGCGGACGAGCAGGGCCAGCCGAGATATGACGGATTGCGCTATCCGTCCAGGTTGGGAGCCAACTGGGATTGCTTCGCGATGTTCCATGACCGCCTCTGGGGCCGACACACGCCCGGATTCCCGAGATCAATCCTGGCCGATGACCCGGACCTGGCCGAGGCCGCGCGTGTGTTGGGGTTGAGGATCGAGTTCCCTCCCGGGCACTACGTTGTCCCATGACTGAACGTCCACCCGTTCGGCCCACACGACGTCCTGTTCGTCCCGGCCGGCGTGACCCACCGCTTCGAGGACTTCAGCGACGACCTCGGCGTCTGGGTCATCTTCTACGGTCCGGAGGGTGGCGAAGCCGCGGGCTGACCTCGCCGGCGGCAACGTGCGGCGGTGTGCCGTCGCGGCCGATGCGCTTGAACCACGCAGCCTGCCGGGAACCGGCCCGCGAGCCAGCGCGGAGATACGCGAGTACCGGACCGCATGGCCACCGGTGCACGACCCGTCGTCCTGCCCACGCAATCCCTACCCTCGACGCCGCCTGGACGATGGGCTCGTTTTCGTTGATGGGACGCGGAAAACCGCCGTCCACCCCCTCGTCCACCCCGCGTACCACCAGCGAGCAGACGGACGACGATGCGGTGCGCCCGCGGGATGTTCACCGGAAGCGTTGCCAAAGGCAGGATCTTCGGACCTCGCAACCGTGAGGGCGTCTCGCTACGGTAGGGGCAGTACTACGCGGTCGACCTGGCAAGTCGCGCCAGTATCGGCTCGGCGGCGTCAACGGCCGGATGGCGGGGGTCACGGTGCAACTGAGCCGCTTTCTCGACGCGCATTCCACGAAGCTGTGGCTCCAGCTCCCCGGCGACGAGGCGCACTGGTTTCCGGCAGCGGCGGCACGCACCCGCATCCCCCCGGCGCACCTGACGGCCGATGCGCTGGTTACCAAGGCGCCGGGGCTCGACAGCGGCTCGCTCTGGATCGAGGACCTGGCGGTCGGTTACCGCTGGGCGATGGCGCACGACCGGGCCGACCCGTTCCGACCGCACCCCTGGCCCTGGCCGCCACTCGAGCAGCGGGTCGCGCAGGCGAGTTGAGGC
>DATKRJ010000423.1:0-5244 GCA_035532355.1 Thermomicrobiaceae bacterium
CGCGTGACGGCACGACCGGCCGATCCCCAGACGTCGCCTAGCGGCACCGAGCGGTCGCGCAGCTCATCCGCGGCCACCCCGAGCAGGGATGGAGCCATGCCCGGCCGAAACCGTAGGCCCACCACGAGGCTCCCCGGCAACAGGTCGACTACCATCGCCTCCGTCGCGGGGCCCTCGACCAGCAGCCCGGCGTCGGCGCGCCACACCACGTCGATGCAGCCGTCGGGGACGATCCGGCGCACCGCCGCCTCCGGATCGTCGTCGATCGTCGAGGTCCACGCACATTGGACGTGACGGGCGAGCGCGTGGTGGGGTCGAAACTCGCGATACCGGCGTCCTGCTGGCGCGTCGCGGGTAGACAATGGCTTGCCTCTCCAGTCCATCTCGTGCACCGGACGCGCGGATAGCTTACCCTCAACGTCCAGGCCAGGCTCTCGCCGACACCAGGCGCCGCGCGAACTGCGGTGCGACCGTTACCCGCCGGGAGATTGAGCGCGTGGATATCGGGCCGCCGCCCAGACAGCCGAGCAGGACGCGGCCGCGCACCGACTTCGTCGAGCGGGTCTTCGCCGTCGTCCGCCGCATCCCGCCGGGGCGCGTGACCACCTACGGCCGGGTCGCGCGGGCCGTCGGCACGCCGCGCTCGGCCCGCATGGTCGGCTGGGCGCTCCACAACTGCCCGGAGGACGTCTCGAACGTGGCGCACCGGGTCGTCAACCGCAACGGCGAGCTCACCGGAGGTTGGTCCTGGGGCCATCCTGCCGTCATGCGCGGGCTGCTGGAAGACGAGGGGGTCACCTTCGTCGACGACTTTCAGGTGGACCTGGCCCGTCACCTGTGGGAGCCGGACGGGGACGGCTGATTCCCGCCCGATCACCTCAGCGTCCAGGCCTGGCGCGCCACCCGCGGAGAGGCTCTGGTGGACCGTCCGCCTCAAACACGGGGTAGAGCCCCTTGAGCTTGATGCGTGCGTTTTCGGTGGTGAAGCGCCAGTCGACCGTGCGCGCGGCGACCCAGGCCGCGAGCACCTGCCTGCTGGTCTCGTCCAGGCAGACGATCGCGCGCGCGGAGTCGTCGGGGCGGAGGTCGAGGTGGCGATCACCGATGCACCGCCGCGTCGCGGCCAGAACACCGCCGTGCAGATGGCTGCGGCGATGGGCGGTGCCGACGAGAACGCCGTCCACACTCGGGCAATCACAGCGGAGGACCGCGCCGGCTATTGTGTCGGCGGGGTCCTTTCTCTACTGGCTATTGGCCGCCCCGCATCCGGCTACCGGTCGGGTCATGCTCGCCCCGCGAGTTCCCGGCGAATCGCGGCGCGCGTGCCGTCGATATCGAAGCAATCGCGCTGATTGGTCTGCATCAGCCGCGTAGCGATGGCGATCGCTTGGCACTCGGTCAGCAGCTGCTCGTCCACCTCGGCCTGCAAGGCGCGCACCAGCCACGCGCGCGCCTGCGCCGCATAGGCGACCGACGCGGCGGGCCAGAACGTGTCGCCGCCGAAGGCGAAGAGCTTGTTGATCGGCACGGCGTGGATCATCCGCCGCACGAAATCGCGCGTCGTCCACGGGTCGATGCTCCAGGCCCAGCAGAGGTCGACGTAGACGTTCGGGTAGTGCTTCGCCAGGGCCACCAGCTCGTCGCTGTACGGATAGGCGACGTGCATCAGGACGAACCGCGCCCCCGGGTAGCGCGCCAGGAGGCCGCAGAGGTGGCCCGCGCGGATCCGATCGACCGGCATCCGGCCATAGCCGCCGTAATAGCCGGTGTGCAGCTTGAAGGGCAGGTTGTGCTCGATCGCCAGCTCGACACCGCGCGCCCAGCACCAGTCGCCGAGGCAGAGGCGCTCGTCCTCCGACAGCGCTCGCCCGGCCAGCACCATCGCGAGGACCGGGGCAACTTCGGCATCGGTCCGCTCCCGCCAGTGCAGGGTGCGCTTGTAGGCGTGCTGCGACTTCACCGCGATCGCCAGCGGGCCGGAGCGCGCGAAGAGCGCGGCGAAGGCCGCGCGCAGGTCGGCGAGCGTCGCGACGGCGATCCCGGACTCGGCCTGGAGCCGTGGCAGTTCCAGGCGGCCGTCGCAGAAGTTGGCCCAGGAGAGATCGTAGAGGAAGAAGTCCGGGCCGGCGGGATCCGGCCGGCAGGTCCACTCGCCGTCGTCGATCTGCACCGAATCGAGCCCCGCGACCTCGCGCAGGAGGCGCAGCCGCTCGCCCGGCCGGCGCAGGGCGGCGTGGCGCGCCGTCGCTCCCTCCAGCCCGTCCGGCGTGATCTCCTCCAGATCGTAGACCAGGCGCGCGATCAGGCGCACCGCCTCGCCGTAGCCGGTATGCCGGCAGGCCTCCCAGGCGTCGCGCACGCCCGCAAAGCGCGCACGGATGTCGGGGTCGCCGGCGTCGACCAGGCGCGCCACCGCCTCGGGCGATGCCCCGGCGACGACCAGATCGTCCAGCAGGTAGTGGTCGAAGATCGCCTGCAGGACGTCCGGGCCGTCCGCGACGTACTGCTGCTCGGAGTAGAGGTGCTCGTGGGTGTCGCTCAGCGGCATCGCCGCGATCGCCGCCGCGAGATCGCCCGCCATGTCGCCACCCCTCCCCGCGCACGTCCCTGCCGTGCGGCGAGCATAGCAGCGGGCAACGCGATCAGCAATTTACGACCGACGGGCCATTGGGCTCGCGACCGCGCGATGATGGCGCATCCACCGGGAGGGTACATGACTGCGACGTTTTCCCCCGGGTTCCAGAGACTGCTCGAGGAGCCGGCCTACTGCGAGATCGCGACGCTGATGCGCGACGGCTCGCCGCACCGCGCCGAGGTGGGGTGGACACGAACGGGGAACACGTCTTGATCAACACCCGTCAGCCAAGCCAGAGGGTCATGCACGTGCGCCGCGACCCGCGCCTCGCGGTCAACGTGATCGCCCCACCAACCAGTGGCGGCTCGGCAACGTTCGCGGGCGGCTCGTCGACGTGACGACCGAGGGGGCCAACGACCACATCGACGCGCTCGGCAAGCGCTATCGCGGATGGGACGAGCACCCCAATCAGGACCCCAACAACCCGCGGGTGACCGTGAAGATCCTGCCGGAGAAGATACGCGAGGTCGGCCTGGATTCGTAAGGGGCACGATCCATCGCATCCCGGAGTGGCGGAGACTCGGCCGGCTGTGGATTCGATCAGAAGCGGCGAGCCGCCCGCCCGTCCGCCCGCTCAGTCGCCGCCGCCCACGAAGTGCACGATCTCCAGCGCGTCCCCCTCCGTAAGCACCCGCTGCCCGAACTCGGTGCGCGGCACAATCGAGCCGTTCTGCTCGACCGCGACCAGCGACGGCTTCAGGTTTCGCAGGGCCAGTAGCTCGGCGACGGTCCGCACGCTGTCGAGCCGCATCGGCTTACCGTTGACCTTGATCTCCATTGGCCCCTCCCAGACTGGAGTCCCATGCATCCAGCGCCTCCCGATAGCGTCGCGCCGCGGCTTCAGGGTCGTCTGCGGCGAGAATGCCTGAGATGATCGCGACGCCCCACGCTCCGGCGTCCAGCAACTCCGACACACGCTCCGGCATGATCCCGCCAATGGCGATGACCGGTATCGGACATGCCCGCGCGATCTCCCGCACCAGTGCCGATCCGCGCGGCGCCAGGCCCGGCTTGCTCCGCGAGTCGAACACGTGCCCGGCCAGCACGAAGTCCGCGCCCTGTCCCGCCGCCCGCTCGGCGCCGGCCGCGTCGTGGACCGATCGCCCGATCAGCAGGCGATCACCGGCCAGCACGCGCACGTCGCGCGGGCTCGCGCCGCTCTCCGGCAGCTGCACGCCGTCCGCGCCGGACATCAGGGCCACGTCGACCCGCTCGTTGACCAGCAGCACGACGCCCCCGCCGAGCGCTCGCCGCAGTTCCCTCGCCGCCTCGACCAGCGTGCCCCCGGCCAGATCCTTCTCGCGTAGGTGCACCGCGTCGACTCCGCCGGCTACCGCGCGAGCAGCCACCTCCGCAAACCGCCCCAATGGGCACAGTGTCCGGTCGCCGATAAGGTGAAGTCGAGGCACCGGAGGCGTCACTTGCGTGCCCGCAGCGCCTGGTCTACCGCAAGCCGCAGTGCCTGCGCGGCCGCGCGCACGTCGTCGGCGCCGACGACCGCGGAGATCACCGCGACGCCGGCAGCGCCCGCCGAGACGACCGCCCCGGCTCCGGCCGCGGTGATACCGCCGATGCCGACCACCGGCAGCCCCACCTCTACCGCAATCCGTGCCACCTGCTCGATCCCCACGGGTTCGCCGGCGTCGCCCTTGGTGGAGGTGCCATAGACCGGGCCGACGCCCAGGTAGTCGGCACCGTCGTCCTCCGCCGCGCGTGCCGCCGCGAGTGTGGGCGGCGAGTAGCCGACGATCATGCGGTTGCCGACCAGCACGCGGGTCTCACGTACCGGTAGGTCATCCACCCCGACGTGGACCCCGTCGGCGTCGAGCGCCAGCGCCAGGTCGACCCGGTCGTTGACTACAAACAGCACGCCGCGCCGGTGGCAGAGTCGCCGCAGCTCGCGGCCGACCCGCACCGCCTCGGTCAGCGGCCCGGTCTTCCAGCGGAGCTGGATCGCGGTCGCGCCGCCCTCGATGGCGTCGGACACGACCGATAGGTCGTCCCGTCCGCGCGACAGACCCCGGTCGGTCAGGACGTAGAGGCGCAGCGTGTCGGCGAGGTGCTGGTCCAACAGCTGGCGTCGATGCATCGTCTCAGCGCACCACGCCCTCGAGTGGGCTACTGGCCGAGGCGTACGCCTTCTTCGGGATCCGCCCCGAGAGGTACGCCTGCCGACCGGCCTCGACCCCGAGCCGCATCGCGTGCGCCATCCCGGCCGGGTTCCGCGCCAGCGCGATCGCGGAGTTGACCAGGCAGGCGTCGGCGCCAATCTCCATCGCCAGCGCCGCGTCGGACGGCGCGCCGATCCCGGCGTCGACAACCACCGGCACGCCGGCCTGCTCGATGATGATCTGGATCTGCCGATAGTCCGGCATCCCCTGTCCGGAGCCGATCGGCGAGGCCAGTGGCATTACCGTCGCCGTGCCGACCTCCTCCAGACGCCGCGCCAGCACCGGGTCGGCGTTGATGTACGGCAGGACCGTGAAGCCCTCCGCGACCAGCGTCTTCGCCGCCTCGAGCGTGCCGATCGGGTCCGGCATCAGGTACTTGGCGTCGGGGATCACTTCGAGCTTGATCCAGTCGGACAGCCCGAGCGAACGCGACAGCCG
>DATKRJ010000424.1:0-3124 GCA_035532355.1 Thermomicrobiaceae bacterium
GGTGATCAGCAGGTTACCGATCCCGCCCAGGCTCACGCGGTCGAAGCCGCTGACCTGCCGGGACTCCGATACCACGTTGCCGGAACCCCGCGCAAACGAAACCTGGCACGCGGTGCCGGCGACCAGCGCGCCCAGCGCGAGTGTCCCGAGCATCAGGCGGATCCTACTCATGCCTCCACCTTTCGCGAAGTGGCGGGCCGGATGACGCGCGACGATCACCGGCGCCCGCCGCTCCACCAACCGTAGCCAACCAGGCGTCTCAGCCGTGTCGCGAGTGGCGGCCCCAGCGTGACAGTGCCGAAACAGCTGCGACGGGGCTCAGTCTCGCCCGGGGTACGTCGCCAGACCGCCACCGAGCAGCCGGGTCGCGCGACGCAGCGTCGGGACGTCGTGGACGCAGGCGATGCGTATCTCGTCGCGTCCGCGGCCCGGGGTGGCATAGAAGTCACTCATGGGCGTGAACATCACCGTCTCACCGTCGAGGGTGAACTCCCGCAGCAGCCAGGCGGCGAAGCGCTCGGCATCGTCCACCGGCAGCTTGGCCGCGACGTAGAAGGCGCCGCCGGGCCGGTGGCACTCGACGCCGGGGATGTCCACGAGGCCGGCCACGACGGCGTCGACACGCTCGCGATAGGTCGCGACGACGCCGTCGACGTACGGCCGCGGAGCGTTCAACGCCCCCGGGATCGCGAGCTGGTCGACGACCGGCACGGCCAGGCGCAGCTCGGCCAGCTCGACTGCCGCGGCCATCACGTGCGGGTTGCGGGTGGCGAGGCTGCCGATGCGCAGGCCGCAGACGTTGAAGCGCTTGGAGACGCTGTCGACGACGACGACGTGCTCCTCCAGGCCGGGAATCGCGAGCGCGCTGGTTGCAGAGGGGCCGTCGAAGACGATCTCCCGGTAGGTCTCGTCCGCGATCAGATACAGCCCCGCCTCACGGGCCACCCCGCCGATGGCCGCCAGATCACCACGCCCGTAGACCGTGCCGGTCGGGTTGTTCGGGCTGCAGATGAGGATGGCTCGCGTGGCGCCGGTCACACGCGCGCGGACCGCCTCGGCGGACGGTGGGCTGAACCCCAGGCCGAAGGAAACCGGGACGAGGCGGAGGCCGGCGATCGCGGCGACGCCCTGATAGGGCGCGTAGAAGGGCTCCGGGACGAGCACCTCGTCGCCAACGTCGCAGGTCGACAGGAGCGCGAGGGAGAGGGCCTCGCTGGCTCCGGCGGTGACGAGCACCTCGTCCGGCTCGAGCTCGAGCCCGTGGTGGCGGTAGTAGGCCACCCAGCCGTCGACCACCTCGGGCAGACCGCGGGACGGCGCGTAGACCAGCCGGGCGGCGGGGGCCTCCGCGAGCGCCTGGATGACGCTCGCCGGCGGGGCAAGGTCGGGCTGGCCGATGTTTAGGTGGATCACCTGGACTCCGCGGCCGCGGGCGTCCGCGGCCAGGGCGGCGAGGCGCCGAATTGGGGAGCTCGGGAGCGTCCGGCCGCGCCGCGAGGCGTTCAAGCCGGCCTGCCGCGTGGTCATCGCCCGTTCCTCCCTGCCTCGTGACGCCGTCCGCAGGCGCACGCAATCCACCCGCGCAATCTACCCGATGGTAGCACAGGGGCTTGGTTCCGCCGGAGATCGTGATTTGTTGCACGATTGCTACACCGGGGCCGAAACTCGCGATACGGCTGAGATGGGCGGCGGACTATTCTGCGGGCGGAGACGAGTGGTGTTCGGTGGTGGTTCGGTTCAACACAAGGAGGTCGTTCGATGGGTGCCGCTGGTTACATCATCGCCCTGATCCTGGCCGCGGTAGTGGCCGCCGGGGCGAGCTACCTGGTCGATCGGAAGTTCCCGGTCGGTCGCAGCATCTACCTGTTCATCCTCGCGTTCGTCGGGGTCTTCGCGGGGTCCCGGCTGTTCGGTGCGTTCGGCACCGAGGTCAAGTATCTGAGCTTCATCGGTCCGAGCACGGACGGGTTCTACTACCTGACGGGTCTGATCGGTGGGTTGTTGCTGGTTGGGGTCGCGACCCTGACGATGCAGCGCCAGGTCGCCGGGATGCCGACAGACATGGCCAGCGAGGGGATCAGCGATCCCAAGGTCGCGCACTTCCTGTTCAGCGACTCCCGCTCGGCTCCAGTGTGGCTGGCAGTTCGACTGTACATCGGCTACGAGTGGCTCTCGGCCGGCTTCACGAAGATGACCGAGAAGGGCTGGATGGACGGGGGCTCGGCACTGCAGGGCTCGTGGAAGAGCGCCGTGGCGATCCCGGCGACGGGCAGCCCGAAGATCCACTATGACTGGTACCTGAGCTTCATCAACTACATGCTGAACCACCAGTGGTACACGTGGTTCGCCAAGGTGGTCTCCATCGGTGAGTTCCTGGTCGGCCTGGGGTTGATCGTCGGCTGCCTGGTGGGCTTCGCCGCCTTCTTCGGGGCAGTGCTCAACTTCAACTTCATGCTGCTGGGCTCCTCCTCGACCAACCCGGTGCTGTTCGCGCTGGCAGTCGCGTTGATCCTTGGCTGGAAGGTCGCAGGGTACTGGGGCTTCGACCGGGTACTGCTGCCGGTGCTGGGTGCGCCGTGGAGCCCGGGCAAGGCCTTCAAGCGCGAGGCGATGCCGGCACGCGGCACGCCATCGCGGGCCTGACACGCTCATCACCTCCCCCTCTCCAAGCGGCCCCGGCCCTCGGGTCGGGGTCGCATCTATGTCTCTCGTCGCGGGTCGGTCGCTTGCCCGACCGCTCGGGCTCGGGTATCGTCGCGGAACACTCGACCGCTGCACCGCCCCGCGTCTGTCGGCGGGGCAGGACCGACACCGAAGGGAACCCGCCGATGGCCAACACCATGGACCGCTACCTGGCCGCCAGCACATCCCGTCTCCAGCGCCCCACCATCAAGCAGGAGGCGGTGGCATCGCGCGGCATGGTGACGTCGAATCACCCGCTGGCCTCACTCGCCGGGAACGAGATGCTGGTGCTGGGCGGTAACGCGATCGACGCGGCGGTCGCAACCATGTTCGCTCTGTCCGTGGTCGAGCCGATGATGACCACGATCTTTGGCGCCGGCTTCCTGACGATCCGACTGGCCGACGGCACGGTGACGACGATCGACAACTACGCGACGGTGCC
>DATKRJ010000425.1:0-6092 GCA_035532355.1 Thermomicrobiaceae bacterium
CGCGCGCCCCTGCCCGACACACGGTGTCCCCGGCCGGCGGGGAGGCGTGGGCCAGCGCTAGACGCCGCCGGCGCCGACGTCGATCAGGTCGGCGCTGAACCCATTGGCGTCCAGCTGGTCGAAGGTGATCTGCAGCTGGAGCTGATGGCCGTAGCCGCTGCAGGTGGCGGTCACGGTGGAGCCCTCGGCCGAGGTGACCGGGCCGTCGCACAGCGGCGTGTGATCGGCCGTGCGCAGCTGAACCTCACCCGAGAGGTCGAACCGGCTGTTGTTGATCTCGATGGCCACGTCGAGCGGCGCGGTCCCGGTGCCGCTCCCTTTCAGCAGGACCTGCCGGCGGTTGCTGCCGACGAGCGTCTGGCCGGAGATGGTGTCGTGCAGGTTGACCGGGAAGGCCGGCGCCGCCGGCTGCCGCGCCGCGACGGGCGTCCCCACGATCCCCCGCTGGGCCGCGGCCGCGGTCAGCAGCGTCGGCGGGGTACCGGCTTTCGTCGCCCAGCCGGCGGCGAACGGCCCTCCCAGGCTCCAGACCAGCAGTACGCCGGTGGCGACGACCGAGGCCCCCACGGTGAGTGTGCGCCAGCGCGTGCCCTCGGTGCGCCAGGCGAGCAGGCCGAGCACGAGCACCGCGCTCCCGACGTAGAGCAACGCTCCCCAGAAGGTGCGCGTGTCGGTCCCGGTGCCCAGGCCGTGCAGCAGCGTGATCGGCCAGATGACGTAGGCCAGCCCGTGCAGCACGTGCCAGGCGCGGTAGCCGATCCAGCGGCGGAGCCAGACGCTGGCCCCGACGGCCAGGCCCAGCTCGGTCGCGATGATGCCGAGGCTCAGCCAGAAGGGCCGGTAGGTGCTGGCGAAGGGGATGACCATGTCGCGCAGGCTGAAGTGGGCGAAGGGGTCGAGCATGAGCGTGGCCACGTGCAGCGCCGTGAACAGGTAGAAGGTCAGGGTCAGCCAGCGGTGCGCCCCCTCGACCACCAGGCGGGGCGTCTGCCGCCCGTACCAGCGCCGGCTGAGGGCGATCCCCAGCGCGACCGACCCGGTCAGGAGCAGGAACGCGGCGAAGCCGCTGCCGCGCGCGATGTACCAGACCAGGCTCGGCCCGGCGGTGCCAGTCATGTCAGTCCTCCCGATCCGCCGGCCAGGGTCCAGCAGTGACGATGCGCCCGTCTTCGGCGTGGAAGCGCGCGGCCAGGGAATGCGCCGCGATCCAGGCGGGTCCGGCCTCGCCGAGGAGCCAGGCCACCTTGGCCGCCACCTCGGCGCCGACGCAGGTGGGCGCGGCGATCGTGACCACGCGCCAGGGGCTCGTGGCGGGCCGGCCGGTGGATGGATCGATCAGGTGGTGGAGCAGCCGGCCGTCCCGCCGCCACTGGCGCCGGCCGAGCCCCGACGTCGCCAGCGCACCGCGCTCCAGGATCACCACCGCCTCGGTCGGGTCATCCGGCGAGATCGCGACGCCGCAGGCCCAGCCGCCGTCCGGGGGCGCCCCGACCACGCCGAGATCCCCGCCCGCGCTGACGAGCACGCCCACTCCGGCCCGCGCCAGATCGCGCAGCGCCAGGTCGACCAGGAAGCCCTTGCCGATCCCGCCGAAGTCGAGCCGTACACCCTCGCTGAGCCGCACGGCGCCGCGGGAGCGATCTACCTCGACGTCCCGCCAGCGTCCGGCAGGTGCCGGGACGCGCGCCGGCCCGGGACCCGCCGCCTCGATCCGCTCGATGCTGCGATCGTACCCGGCCGCCTCGACCGCGTCGCGCACCGTCGGGTCGAACACCCCGTCCGTCTCGGCGGCCGCCTGAATCGCCAGCTCGAGCGCCTCCAGTAAGAGGGGCGAGGCGGGCTGCCAGGCGCCCGGCCGGGCCTCCAGCCGCCGGAGCTCGCTGTCGGGCCGGAAACGGCTCAGCGCGCGGTCGACGGCGTCGACGCAGGCATGCACGTGCGCCGCGACTCCGGCCAGCCGGTCCGGCTCGGTGACGGCCACCACGATCTCGCTGCCGAGCGCCGGAAAGCGCTCGAACACGGGGCCGGCGACGGTGGAGGGTTTCGCGGTCACGGTCTCACCTGCCTCGGCTGCCTACGAGCTCGCCGTGCGGAAGAACGATCGCCCGCTGCTCGAGGCCGGCGCCAGTGAGAAGCCGGAGCCGCTGGAGCCATCCGAGGTCGTCCCGCTGGTGAAGAGCGACTGGCTGGGGGCGTTGGCCGGGAGGGTCGTCTGCGGCTGGCCCGACTGCGATCCGGCGGGCTGGCCCGCGGCGGAGGTGGTCGTCTGGTGGACGGCCAGCCACGCGAAGGCGGCGGTCGTCGCGACACCGGCGAAGATGATCCAGCGGCGTACCGAGCGCAGCTGGCCGCCCAGGCGCTCGCGCTGGGCCCAGCCGGGGCCGGCGGATCCGGGGTGGCCGGCGGCACCGAGGTCGTCGGCCGCGAACGGAATCTCCCTGCTTGACATCAGTGTGTCCCTCCCTGGGACCGGCGAGTGACGACCAGCGTGTCGGGGCTCTCCTCGACCTCCTCGAGGATGATGGCATCGGTCGGACAGAGCCGCGCGGCCTCGCGGGCCACGTCGGCCAGCTCGCCGGTCGCTTTCGGATCGCGCAGCCAGGCATAGCCCCAATCGTCGAGCGCGAACAGCTCGGGGGCGAACTCGGCACAGAAGCCGAACGCCGTACAGCGGATGGGGTTGACGCGGACGCGCACGATGCGGCGCGTCGCCGGCTCAGGACGGCTCACGGCGCGACGGCTCCTCGAGTCCGGGCAGCACGACCGTGGCGGGCTTGCCGCAGGTGCCCCGGCGGGTATGGGTCCCAATCTCATCGGCGAAGACGCGCAGCGCGGTGGTCGCGGCGATGGTCGCGCCATCCAGATGGCCGCAGGCGCCACGGCGCGGCAGCGTACGCTCGGCCCAGGTGCGCAGGCACACGAGATCGTTGGGCTCCAGGCGGCCCTGGGCGATGCGGCCGAGCGCGTCGGCCATGGCCTGGGTCCCGAAGGTGCAGGGGCCGCACTGGCGGGCCGACTCGTCGGCGAAGAACTGGAGCAGGCGCACCGCCTGGGTGAGCCCGCAGACCGTATCGGGCACGACCACGATGGCGGCGCTGCCCAGCGCCACGCCGTGGCGCGCCAGTGAGGCGGGCTCGAGCTGCACGCGGTCGACCGCGGTGCCCGGCAGCCAGCCGGCGAAGTAGCCGCCGACCAGCACGGCGCGAATGCCGGCGCCGCCGGGCGTCCCGCCGCCGAGCTCCTCGAGCACGTCGCCGAGCGGCGTCCCGGACCCGACCTCGTAGACCCCGGGTCGCCGGACGGCTCCGGACAGGGTGACCAGCACGGTGCCGGGGAACTCGGGCGTGCCGACCGTGCGGAACCAGTCCGCGCCGCGCGCCCCGATCAGGGGGATGTTGGCGAGCGTCTCGACATTCTGGACCAGGGTCGGCCGGTTGCGAATCCCCCGCTGATACGCCAGCGGCGGCTTGAAGGTCGGTTTGGCCGCCTTGCCGTTGCAGCGCTGGATGGCGGCGGACTCCTCGCCGGCCACGTAGCCATGCGCCGCGGTCACGATGCGCCAGCGCGGCAGTCGCCAGCGGAGCGTCTTCAGCTCGTGCCAGGCTGCCTCGACGGACGCCAGCGCGTCCGCGGCGTCGTCGTGCGCGTAGAGGACCACCTCGTCGGCCCCGACGGCGCGGGCGGCGAGCAGCGCCCCCTCCAGCACCAGGTGCGGCCGGAGGATGAGGAGCGTGCGGTCCTTGCGGCTGGCCGGCTCGGACTCCGCGGCGTTGATCAGCACCACGCGGCCTCCCGGCTGACCGGCGACCGAGCGCCACTTGCGGCCGGCCGGGAAGCCGGAGCCGCCACGGCCGCGCAGGCCGCTCGCCTCGACCGCATCGATCAGCTCGACGCCGGTGCGGGTCCAGGTCTCGTCGGCATAGCCGCCGCGCGCCTGGTACTCGACCAGCGTCTCCCGCCCGCTCAGATCCGTCGGCAGCAGCCGTGCTACGCGCACGGCCGTCTCGGTCGTCGTCGCCATCCGCGCCTTCGGTTTCGCCCCGATTTCGCCGACCGTGGCCCACCCTCGTTCCGGCTCTACCGCGTGTCCACGCGTCACCACATGCCAGAACGAGGCCATGGCCCGCCGGCCACGCTCCCAATGATGGTGCAGCCAGGTAAACGTATCGTGAACAGTGGATGAACGCTACCTCAACTCGCGTCAGTAGATTAGAGAATGATTAGAGGACGATTAGGGACGGACCGGACTCCGGGCGGCGGCCAGCACGGCATCGTACTCGGTGGTGAAGGCGCGCGCCAGGGCCGGGTCGTCGACGATCAGGAGGTTCTCGTCGTTGCTGGTGTCGGCGGCCTGGCTGAAGTTGCTGGAGCCGAAGGCCACGATCTGGTCGTCGACGATGATGACCTTGTGGTGCATCGACCAGGGGTTCCCGTCGGTGTAGACGTCGAGGCCGGCCTGCTTCAGCGGGCCGTACTCCGAGTAGACCGTGCCGGAGCCGGTCGTCTCGAATACCCCCTGGACGGAGATCCCGGCCTGCGCGCGGGCGAGCATGGCCCGGCCGATGGCATCGTCGGTGAACGAGAACGCCATGAAGCGGATGCTGTGCCGCGCCGCCTGGACCGCGCCGACCAGCAGGTCGCCGCAGTGCCCCTCGGGCGCGAAGCAGGCCTGGACGCGCGCAGGCTCCGAGCCGTCGATGGTCAGGCTCGGGTGGGAATTGGTCGTGCTCTTGGACGGGCCAAACTGATGCCGGACGAACATCTTCTCGAACTCGCCGGTGTAGTCCGCCGCCAGATCGCGCGAGTGGATGACGATCATATTGTTGTTGAGGCGGTAGGTGTCCCCGTCGGTGTAGTTCCAGGAGCCGGTCTCGACCCACGCGCCGTCGACCACGGTGAACTTGTCGTGCATGATGTCGCCCCGCCGGTCGTCGACGATCGGGATGCCGGCACCGTTGAGCGTGGCGAAGGCGGCCTTGACGGCCGGGGCGGTGCTCTCGAGCGTGTCGGTGTCCGTCACCATGCGCACCCGCACGCTACGCCGCTCCGCCCGGGCCATGGCGTCGGCCACGGTGGCGAGGTCGAAGTCGTAGTCGGCCACATCGATGCTCGTGCGCGCCCCGTCCATGAGGGCGACCAGATGGGTGTCGATCCCGCCGTGGTGGTTGGCGGGATTGTCCGGATAGCGCGGCTGGGTGAAGTAGACCTGGTACCAGGACGAACCGGAGCTGAAGCCCGAGCCGAGCGTGGACGGCGGCTCGAGCGGCACCCGGCTCGGGTGCGACAGGAGCCAGCGGGCGGTGACGGCCACCAGGACGAGCGCGACCAGGAGCGCGACGACGCGCGGCGTACGCCGCAGGGCGCGCCGGGAGCGAGTCATCGTCCGTCTCCAGGAGGCGCGGCGGCCATCGCCTCGACGACGCGGCGGGCCCGCGCGCCGGCCGACGGGTACGCGGCCAGGTCGCGAGGGAGCGCGGCCAGCACCCGCGCCCGTTCCGCGGGCGTCAGCAGCTCCGGCGGAGCATGCGCGAGGGCGTCCGCGATCGGGGCGACATCGCCGCTCGCCGCCGCCCGGGACACCGCGGCCACCAGCACCCGCGCGGCGGCAGTGGCGGCCTCCATGATGGCTTCCGCGTCGGGGTCAGCCTCGCGGCGGCGAGCCGTCGCCAGCAGCAGCCGGCTCAACCAGGAGAGGAGTGGACCGTAGCTGTCGTCGGTAAGGTCGGCGCGCAGCCGCTCGTCGTCACCGAGCCGCTCGACGGCGCGGCGTGCCAGCGCGTCGGCGCGCTCCCCGGGAAGCGGCCGCGCGGCCGTCCGGCCCCAGCGCCGGCACGGCGGCAGCCTGCGCAGCACCTTCACTCCACCCGTCCCATCGCGGGCATGCGGGCGGGGCTTCCCACCAGCGCCCCGCGCCGAGCCCTCCATCATGACACCAGCGGCAAGCTAGGTCAATGTGATGGGGACGACTGTTATGGGAATGTAACGGGGACGACCCGCCGGGGGCGCTACCACTCGCGGCGGACGTCGATGCCGGATGCCGGGAAGCGGGCGTCGAGCGTGTAGACGCGGGCGGCGGCCCCTGCCGAGCGGGC
>DATKRJ010000426.1:0-6809 GCA_035532355.1 Thermomicrobiaceae bacterium
CTGGTCGGATTGTAACGGCGTTGTTGCGTTTGAGTCACAGATCGTCGTATTCCTGTGACATGACACCGGGTAACGTTGGGGCACGGGTGAGGTTCCCGGAGGAAGCGAACACGGCAGTTCTCAACGCGAGCGGAGTGGATCACCGCGAGGCATCGTCTGGCGGGATGAGCGCGACCTCTCGGCATGGCTGACTCGTCTGGTCGGACGTGGGGACCGCCGGTGGTTTTCCCGGCGGGCGCGGCGGCGGTCGCCGCGAGGGGAGGCGACGGTCGGAGTCGACGAGATCAGGACTCGCCCGCCGCGGGCATTTTGCGATGCGTGGCGCGGGTTCTGCGGCGTGCGGCGAAGCGAATAGGGGAGTGGGGACGGTGATCGCCAACCATCGGCACGTCTGGAGAATGACCGAGTCCGGCGACGATCGCCGACCGGCTGGGTTCGTCTGCGTCGAGTGCAAGGTCTGGTGCCGAGCCGATGAGAACGGATGGGTCGTGCGCGACCTTCTGGAGCATCGGAGCGTGTCCGGGACGACGCGGTTTCAGGTGCTCGAGTCGCTGAACGCCTGGTTGACGGGGGTGAGCTACGCGGGCGCCGAGCCGGCATTCGGCTAGTTCGCCGCCCGTGAGCGCCGCGCGTGTGAGGGACATGGGGGTTCAGCGACGAAGTCGCGCCATGGCGAGAGCGTCGACGTAGACCCCCTCGCGGAACACGTAGTCGCGCAGCGTCCCCTCGACCACGAAGCCGAACTTCTCGTAGAGGTGGATGGCCGGCGTGTTGTCGGTGTACACCTGCAATTCGATCCGGTGCAGGTTGAGCCAGCCGTCGGCGAGATCGATCATCGCCGCCATCAGCGCGGTCCCGACTCCGCGCCCCTGGTAATCCTCGTGCACGCTCATCCCGATTCCGGCCGCGTGCCGCGTCCGTGGGCCGATGTGACCGTGTAGCCCGAGCATGCCGACGACTCGCCCGTCTGCCTCCGCCCCCAGTATGTGCGTCCCGGCCGGCGACGGGAAGAACCGGGTCGCGAGCTGCTCGCGGGATTGGTAGGGTAGCTGCGTGGTGTTGGCGACGACGCTGGGGCAAGCGAATATGGCCGCGATGGCATCGAGATCGTCCGGCTCGAGGGCGCGCACCCGGACCTTTACGCTCTCCATCTCCAGCCTCCTCCCCGCCTTGCCGCCCACGGTTCGCCATGCATGTTGCGCGTTCCGTAGAGGCTGCCATAGCGGACGTTGTTTGTGAATCCCGACCCCGGTTGCGACCAGGATTTGATTGATGCGCGAAGCCCTGCAAGCGGCCGTCGGTCGAATCTGAGAGGACTCGCGGACAGTCGTCGCTCGGCGCGTCCCTCGAGGCCACGGAAGGGGAAGCGATGATTCTGGTGGCGATCTTGATCGCGATCGTGGTCTGGCTGCTGGTGCGCCAGCGCGCCGTAGCGCCCGGTACGAGGTCTGGGGCGGACAACGCCCTGGCGGTCCTGCGCGAGCGGTTCGCCCGGGGTGAGATCAGCGCCGAGGAGTACGCGGAGCGTCGGCGGGTCCTCGAATCGCGCTGACCCCGTGCGCTGTCCGGGAACCCCGCCCAACACGTGCCAGGGAAACGGAGAACCCCGGCGGCACGTGCTACCGGGGTCCGTCGTCCCCGATCATCGGCCGGTCGTGCGCGCGGCTCAGACGTCGCGCTCGGCGTGCTCCAGGGCGGCCTGGGCGGCAGCCAGCCGCGCGATGGGTACCCGGAAGGGCGAGGCGCTGACGTAGTTCAGGCCAATCTGGTGACAGAATTCGACGCTGCTCGGATCGCCTCCGTGCTCGCCGCAGATACCGAGCTTGATGTCCGGGCGTGTCTTGCGGCCGCGCTCCACCGCGATTTCGATCAGCTCACCGACCCCCTCCCGATCGAGCACCTGGAACGGATCGTCGTCAAAGATGCCGTGCTCGACGTAGTAGGGGAGGAAGCGGCCCGAATCGTCGCGGCTGAGCCCGAACGCCGTCTGGGTCAGGTCGTTGGTGCCGAAGCTGAAGAACTCCGCCTCCTCGGCGATGTGGTCGGCCGTCAGCACCGCGCGCGGCAGCTCGATCATCGTCCCGACCAGGTACGGGATCTGGCGGCCTGCCTGTTCGAACATCTCGCGCGCCACCCGATCGACGACCTCGCGCTGCAGCCGGAGCTCGCGAACGTCGGCCACCAGCGGGATCATGATCTCGGGCTCGACCTCGACGCCCTCGGCCGCGACCTCCAGCGCGGCGCCGAAAATCGCGCGCGCCTGCATCTCGGTGATCTCGGGCGCGGTGATGCCGAGCCGGCAGCCGCGATGGCCGAGCATCGGGTTGGCCTCGCGCAGCGCGACCACCTTGGCGCGAATGATCTCCGCGTCGATCCCCATGTCCGCGGCCAGCACGTCGATCTCCTCGTCGCCATGGGGCAGGAACTCGTGGAGCGGCGGATCGAGCGTGCGGATGGTGACCGGCAACCCGGCCATGACCGTGAAGATCCCGATGAAGTCCTCCCGCTGCATGGGCTCGAGCTTGGCCAGGGCCGCGCGTCGCTCCTCGGGAGTCGTAGCGATGATCATCTCCCGCACGGCCTGGATGCGGTTACCCTCGAAGAACATGTGCTCGGTGCGGCACAGCCCGATCCCCTGCGCGCCGAGCTCGCGTGCCTTGGTGGCATCCTGCGGCGTGTCCGCGTTGGCACGCACGCCGATGACCCGAATCTCGTCGGCCCACCCCAGCAGCGTCTCGAGATCCCCGCCGACCTGGGGCTCGATCGTCCGCACCTGACCGAGCATCACCTCACCGGTCGAGCCGTCGACGGTGATGTAGCTGCCCTTCTTGATGACGACCCCATCGACCGAGACCTGCTGGCGGTCGTAGTCGACCTGCAGTGCGGTGCAGCCGACGACGGCCGGCTTGCCCATGCCGCGCGCCACCACCGCCGCGTGGGAGGTCATGCCGCCGCGGCCGGTCAGGACGGCCTGCGCCGCGAGCATGCCGTGGAAGTCCTCCGGCGACGTCTCGAGACGCACCAGGATCACCGGTTGCCCGCTCTCCGCGGTTGCCTTGGCCTCGTCGGCGTCGAGCACGAGCTGGCCGGTGGCGGCTCCGGGGCTGGCGGGCAGCCCGGTCGCCAGGACTTCGGGCTTGTTGCGCGGATCGATCATCGGGTGTAGCAGCTGGTCGAGCTGCTCCGGCTGGACGCGCTGGACCGCCTCGGCGCGGCTGATCAGACCCTCGTCGGCCATGTCGATCGCCGTCTTGACCGCGGCAGCCCCGGTCCGTTTGCCGGTCCGCGTCTGGAGCATCCAGAGCCGGCCGTTCTGAACGGTGAACTCGAGATCCTGGACGTCGCGGTAATGCTGCTCGAGCTTGTCGGCGATCTCCCGAAACTGCTCGTAGGCCGTGCGCAGCGCGGGATCGTCCTGCATCTGTCCGATTGGCTGGGGCGTGCGCACTCCGGCGACCACGTCCTCGCCCTGCGCGTTCGTCAGGTACTCTCCATAGAGCCGTTTCTCGCCGGTACTTGGATTCCGGGTGAAGGCCACGCCCGTGGCGCAGTCGGGTCCCATGTTGCCGTAGACCATGCTCTGGATGTTGACCGCGGTGCCGAGGTTGTGGGGAATCGCATTGGCGTTGCGGTAGTTGATGGCGCGGCGGTTGTTCCAGGAGTCGAATACCGCGACGACGGCCTGGCGCAATTGCTCGATAGGGTCCTGGGGGAACGGCTGGCCCGCCTCGCGCTGCACGATCGCCTTGTACTCGCCGATCATGCGCTCGAGGTGGTCGGCCGGGATCTCGAAGTCCGCCTCGATGTCGAGCGCGCGTTTGTGCGCGTCGAGCACGTCCTCGAACAGCTCGGAGTTCACGTTGAGGACGACCTTGGCGAACATCTGGATCAGGCGCCGGTAGCAGTCGAAGGCAAAGCGGGCGTCGGCCTCGGCGGCCAGCCCCTTGACCGTCTGGTCGTTGAGGCCCAGGTTGAGGATGGTGTCCATCATGCCGGGCATGGAGAATTTGGCACCCGAGCGGACCGAAACCAGCAGCGGGCGCCGGACATCCCCGAACGTGCGGCCGATGGCCTGCTCGACGTCCTGGAGCGCGCTCGTGATCTGGTCCCACATGCCCCCCGGGAAGGCGCGACCCTCGCTCAGGAACGCGTTGCAGGCCTCGGTCGTAACGGTGAACCCCGGTGGAACCGGCAGTCCGACGTTCGTCATCTCGGCGAGGTTGGCGCCCTTGCCGCCCAGGAGGTCGCGTTGATTCGCGTTACCGTCCCGGAAGAGGTACACCCAGCGGTGATCGGCCATCGGTTCCTCCTGGTTCAACTGGGACGTCGTCGTCCCCACACGTCTTGACGTTCGCGCGGAACCCCGGCTCCCGTGGTGCGGCAGCCGATCCCTCAGTCGACGCGCAGGTTCGCGAGGCTGGCGAGCAGTCGCTTCTCGCCGTGGCGCTTGAAATCGATGGTCACTTCCTGGTCGCCGCGCACCCCGCGTACCGCGGTGACCACTCCGTCGCCGAAGCGGCCGTGGAACACCCGGTCGCCGACGGAGAGTTCCGGGGGGGCCGGCGTGGTGGGCTCGACCGCCGTGCTCAACGGCGTCGCCGGGACCGCGCCCGAGGCGACCACGACGCGCCCATTCCCGTGCTCCACCAGTTCGGACGGGATCGCGTCGAGGAAGCGCGAGCGCGCGCTGAGGTCGCCGCGGCCGAACACCGTGCGCCGGAAGGCGTGCGTCAGGTAGAGCCGCTCTTTGGCGCGGGTGATCCCGACGTAGAACAGGCGGCGCTCCTCCTCCAGCTGCGCCTCGCTGTCGAGCGAGCGGGAGTGGGGCAGGATACCCTCCTCGATGCCGACCAGGAAGACGACCGGGAACTCGAGCCCCTTCGCCGCGTGCAGCGTGATCAGTGTGACCTGGTTGCCGTCCCCCTCCAGCGCGTCAACGTCGGTGAACAGCGCCGACTCCTCGAGGAAGGTTTCCAGCGCGCTCGATTCGGGGAGTTGGTCGTAGCCCGCCAGCACGCCCCGTAGCTGCAGCACGTTGTCCCACCGCTCCAGCGACTCGGGGTCGCCCGCCTCCTGGAACTGCCGGGCGAAGCCTGTCTCCTCCACCGCCAGGTCGAACAGTGACGAGACCGCGAGCGAGCGGCTCTTCGCGACGAGCCCTTCCAGGGTGCGATACACGTCGGCCAGCAGCCTGGCAGCACGTGAGCCCACCTCGGGCGCCGGCACGTCGTCCGCCCCCGCTAAAGCCGCGAGGCCGTCATAGACCGATCTCCCGTGCAGGGCGGCCCAACGGTCGACCTCCTCCACGGTACGCGGACCGATGCCCTTGCCAAGTGGCGTGTTGGCCAGCACACGCTGCAGGCCGACCGCGTCGTTCGGGTTGGCGATCAATCGCAGCAGGGCCATCGCGTCCTTGATCTCGCGGCGCTCGTAGAAGCGCGTGCCGCCGACGATCTGATACGGAATCTCGCTGCGAATGAACGCCTCCTCGAGCGCGCGACTCTGACCATTGGTGCGGTACATCACGGCGAGGTCGCGAAAGTCGTAGCGGGCGAGTTGTGCCAGACGACGTGCCTCCGAGACGACGAACTGTGCCTCCTGTGTCTCGTCGTACATCTCGCGCACGACCAGTCGCTCGCCTTCCGGGTTCTCGGTCCGCAGACGCCGGTCGATCCGCAGCGTGTTGGCCCGGATCACATGGTCGGCGGCCTCCACGATCGAACGGGACGAACGGTAGTTCAGTTCCAGGTGGACCTCTTCCGCGTCCGGGTAGTCACGCTTGAAATCCAGGATGTTGCGGATGTCGGCCTGGCGCCAGCCGTAGATCGACTGGTCGGGGTCACCGACGACGCAGAGGTTGTGGTGCCGGTCGGAGATCGCGCGCACCAGCAGGTACTGGACTCGATTGGTGTCCTGGTACTCGTCGACGAGCACGTAGCGATACCACTCCTGATACCGCTCCAGCACGCGTGGCTGCTCGTTGAACAGCCGCAGCGTCTCGCCGAGCAGGTCGTCGAAGTCGAGCGCGCGGTTTCGCCGCAGGATCTCCTGATAGTGGGGATAGACGCGGCCGACGACCTCTTCCCAATAGCTCTCCACCTGCTCGGCGAACGCCTCGGGCGCGACGAACTGGCTCTTCGCGGCCGAGATGCGGCTGAGGATGGGGCGCGGTGCGAATTGCTTGGGGTCGAGGTTGAGCGCCTTGAGCGCCTGCTTGACGGCATCGATCTGGTCGGCGTCGTCGTAGATGGTGAAGCGCGGATCGAGCCCGATGAGGTGTCCGTCGCGGCGGAGAATACGCGCGCAGACGGCGTGGAAGGTGCCCACGGTGAGCTGGCGGGCACGGTCCGGTCCGATCAGCAACTCGAGGCGTGAGCGCATCTCCCGGGCGGCCTTGTTGGTGAATGTCACCGCGAGGATGTGCCAGGGCGATACGCCACGGTGGTCGATGAGGTAGGCGATCCGGTGCGTGAGGACGCGCGTCTTGCCGCTCCCGGGTCCCGCCACGACGAGGACTGGGCCGTCGGACGTCGTGACGGCTCGCTCCTGCTCGGGATTCAGGCCCCGCAGCACGTCCGGCGGCAGGGCGTCGGCATCCAGTCTCACGCGGCGACTTCCTCCCCGGTTCGGCAACCCTCGCGCGATTGTACCATTGGCCCAGACGGGTTCCGGCCTTCCGACGCCGCGTTTGACGCGGTCCGCCGGGGCTTGATAGACTCAGCGACGCCATGAGCGCCGGTGTAGCTCAGTGGTAGAGCAGGGGACTCATAAGCCCTTGGTCGGCTGTTCAAATCAGCCCACCGGCACCC
>DATKRJ010000427.1:0-5339 GCA_035532355.1 Thermomicrobiaceae bacterium
CCCTGCCGCCCGACGTCCGCGACACGCTGCGGCGCTTCGAGGCGGCCGGGGACTTCACGCACCCCGCGTACCTGGCGGCCGTCGACGTTTTCTACCACCACTTCCTGTGCCGGCTCGACCCCTGGCCGGAGGAGCTCGCGGAGAGCGTCGGGGGTCTGGCCGACAACCAGGTTTACGCCACGATGAACGGCCCCAACGAGTTCATCGTGACCGGCAACCTCAAGGACTGGGACCGCATCGACCGGCTGGGGGAGATTCGCGTCCCGACACTGATCACGGTCGGACGCTACGACGAGCTGACGCCGGCCTGCGCCGCGACGCTGCGCGACGGCATCGCCGGGTCGCGGATGGTCGTCTTCGAGCAGAGCGCGCACCTGTCCCACCAGGAGGAGACCGACGCCTACCTGGACACACTGCGCGGGTTCCTGCGGCGGGTCGAGGGGCGGGGCTAGACCTGATCAGCGAGGCACCACCAGGCCGCGGTGCCGCCGATTCCGGCCAGGCCGGTCAGCGCGACCAGCAGGTAGCTTTCCGGGCCGAGGTCCCGCAGCCCCGCCCCGGCGACGCCCGCCGCGAGCGCGGGCACGGACCAGGGGAAGTAGGCGCCCCAGCCGAGTGCGGCGACTACCTGCGCCAGGAAGATGGCCAGGAACATGACGCCGATGGGCGGCAGGTAGCCGCGGCCGGCGCTCGCCGCCAGGGCAACGGGGGGTATCAGCGCGATGGCGAGCGCCGCGGTGAGGGCGAGCCGCGCGACGGCGTGTGGCACGAGCCCGCTCGACCACCCCGGCAGCCCGATGGCCGCGCCGACGACAAGGCCGAGCCCGGCGACCAGCACCGCGAGGGCGGCCGACCAGAGCGCCACGACGACGAATTTGGCGGCGACGATCGTCACGCGCGCGGTGGGCAGCGCCAGCAGGCCGGTCACGGTACGGTCGCCGTACTCGCGACCGAAGATCCAGACGGCGACCAGCCCGAAGACGACCGTACCCCCCACGGCGACCATCTGGGCCAGCAGGGCAACGTAGGTCGGCCAGTCGGCGGTGCCGGCCATGAGCTGGGCCTTGGCCGTGATCAGCCCGAAGCGGCGTGCCCAGGTGGGATCCTTCAGGATCAGCATGAAGAGCCCACCCACCAGCGGGCCGAGCGCGAGCCCGAGCGCGCTGGCCCAGGGTGCCCGGGAGCGGCGAGCCTTGAGCGCCTCGGACCAGAGCGCGGCGGCGAAGCCGTTCACGGCGCGGCCCAGCGATCCTCGCCGACCAGGTGCAGGAAATGGCGCTCGAGGTCTTCCTGCTCCACGCTCAGGTGCCTCGGCGGCAGGTCGGCAATCACCAGCAGCCGGGCGACGGCTTCGGGACAGGCGACGGCGCGCGCGTCGGTCAGGATGAGCGGACCCGCCGGAGTGGGGTCGACGGCGTAGCCCGCGCCAAGCAGGACGGCCCGCGCGGCGTCGCGGTCCCGGGCATCGACCGCGAGCCAGCGCCGCCGCTCGAGCGCGCCGGTGTCGACGTCCTCGACGAGCCGCCCGCGGTGGATCACGCCGATGCGGGTGGCGAGACGAGCGATCTCGCCGAGGACGTGACTGGACATAAAGACGGTAACGCCGTGGTCGTAGGCCAGCTCCCGCAGCAACTCGCGCACCTCGACCACGCCGGCGGGATCGAGCCCATTGGCCGGCTCATCGAGGAGGAGCAGGTCCGGCGCGTGCAGCATGGCCCGCGCCAGGCCGAGCCGCTGCCGGTTGCCGAGCGAGAGGGTGCCGGCCTGCTGGTCGGACCAGGGGGTAAGCCCGAGGCGCTCGATGACGCGCTCGACCGCGCGCGGATCGGCGACGCGGCGCAGGCGGCGAACGACCTCGAGGTCCTCGCGCACGCTGAGCCGCGGGTAGACCTGCGGCAGCTCGACCAGGTAGCCGACGCGCGCCCACAGGTCGTGGGCACCGGGGTGGACCGGCGTGTCCAGGAGGCGGGCAGTGCCGGCGGTGGGCCGCACCATGCCCAGCAGCATGCGGATGGTGGTCGTCTTGCCGGCGCCGTTGAGGCCGAGGAAGCCGTAGATCTCGCCCCGGCGCACCGTGAGCGTCAGGTCGTCGACGACCGGGCGGCCGTCGTAGCACTTCGTCAGGCCGGCGGTGACGATCGCTCTAGCCACCGGTCACGCTCAGCGCGTCGCGCAGATCGGCGAAGGCCCGGTCGACCATGGTGGGCAGGTCGCCGGCCCCGTCCTGCTCGGCCCAGGCCATGATCACGGTGGTGGCGGCAGCCAGGCACGCGGCGATGACCACGCGCAAGCGGAGGTCGGCGCCGTCGTCGCCGGTGGCGTGGGCCAGGGCCTGGGCGATGAGCCGCTCGGCGGACAGCTGCTGCTCCCAGAGGCGGGCGCGCAGGGCGGGCGTGCGCACGGCGAGGCGCAGGCGGGTGAGCAGGGCCGCCCGGTCGGCAGCGTGGAGGTGTGTCAGGCCGGCGGTTAGCGCCCGGCGGATCGTGTCGGCGGCCGGCTCGGACGCCGGGCGGGCGGCGATCAGCGCGACGATCAGCGGGTCGTAGTCGTCCGCCAGGACCAGATCCTCCTTGTGCGGGAAGTAGCGGAAGACCGTCATGTGGGAGACCCCGGCCGCGGCGGCGATCTCCTCGACGGTGGCGGCGTCGTATCCCTTTGCCAGGAAAAGGCGCAGGGCCTGCTCCTGGATGGCGCGCCGGGTGAGGGCCTTCTTGCGCTCGCGCAGGCCGGGCGCGTCCAGCCGATCGACGCCATTCACCGCAGCGCACCTCGCTCCCGAACCGCCGACGGCGGATAGTGTTAGCCTCTCACAGATCTTAGCAGATAACAGGTACGGGTCAAGCGCACGCCTGGCACCGAGCGGCCCGGCGTGTGGTATACTTGTGTCAAGTGAAGGACGGAAAGGACCTCAGCTTGACTCAGGGTACGATCAAGACCATTCGCAGCGATAAGGGCTTCGGCTTTATCGCCCCGGACGAATCGCAGAAGGACGTGTTCTTCCACCGCAGCAGCGTCGAGGGCGTGAGCTTCGACGATCTGCAAGAGGGCGAGCGCGTGGAGTTCGCCATGGGCCAGGATCCTCGTGATCCGAGCCGCGCGCGCGCCGAGAGCGTTCGCGTCATCCAGTAGCACCCTACCGACTCTACGAATCGGCGCGACGCGGGTCGCGCAGCCTTTGACAGCATTCGCCACGCCTTCACCGAAGGAGCCCGCTACATCCGTAGCGGGCTTTCTGTATGCCTGTCGAGGAGGCGGGCGTCCGATGCTGAGGGCCGGCGCGCGGGTTCGCGGCGGCGTCGTGCCCGAGCGCCGGACGCGTTTCCCCGTCGCCGTGCATTGCGGCGAGACGGACGCGAGGTCGCCAACGGCGTGTAGAACCGGCAGATCCGGGGCACCGCGTACGACGGAGGCTCGTGTGGAGACCCGAGATGGCCTGGGAGTTCCATGGAAGGGGGACATGCCGGAGATGCGGCCCGGGGAACCGCCCCGCGCTAGCCGACGACCAGCGGCACGGCGAGCCTGGCAGCGCACCCGGAGCACAGGCCGAAGATCGCGTAGTGCTCCATCTCGGCGCGGAAGCCGTGGCGCTCCAGGGCGTAGGCGCGCACCGGGGCGAAGGCGGCGTCGTCGATCTCCTCGACCGCGCCGCAGCTCTTGCAGACGAGGTGGTGATGCTGGCCGCGCTCGCGCAGCTCGAACTGCCGCCGCCCGTCACCCATATTCGTCTCGGTGACGATCCCGAGGTCCTTGAGCGCCTCCAGCGTGCGGTAGACCGTGCTGACGTTGATGCAGGGGTAGACCTCCAGCACACGCTGGTAGATCTCGTCGGCGGTGACGTGGCCGTCCGCGTCGCCGATGACCTCCAGGATCAGCAGTCGCTGCGGCGTCGGCCGCTGGCCTGCCGCGCGGAGTGCCGCTGAGGCTCGCTTGGTGTCCACTCGTGCCTCCCGCTCGGGCCGAAACCCCCCATGCGCGACTCCGGAAGAATTCTAGCACGTTCGCTGTTGCGAAGAGCCGTAGACGCAAGCAGTTGCATCTGCAATACTGAGCGGAGCGCTGCCTGTCCCGAGGGCGGCGCGGACGGACGGCAGCCTCAAGGGGATGGTGCTCAGATGGGTTCGATCTTCCGCGCGTTCGACCCGGGGGAGCGGCGGCGCCTGGGCGGCCTCTTCGGTATCGTGCTGCTCATGCACGTCGTCGGCTGGGGCCTGATGTTCTTCTACCTCGCGCCCCGCTACCCGGCCATGCTCGGGCTGGCCGGCCTGGCCTACACCTTCGGCCTGCGCCACGCCTTCGACGCCGACCACATCTCGGCCATCGACAACACCACCCGTAAGCTGCTGCAGGAGGGCAAGAAGCCGATGGGCGTCGGCTTCTTCTTCTCGCTGGGGCACTCGACCGTCGTCTTCCTGATCTCGCTGGCCCTCGGCCTGGCAATGACCTTTGTCGTCCAGGGCGTCGTCGGCGGCGGGCAGCTCAAGAACGTGGGCAGCCTGGTCGGGACCGGCGTGTCGGGCACCTTCCTCCTTCTGATCGGGCTGCTGAACCTGCTGGTACTGCTGGACATCCTGCGCGTCTACCAGCGCATGAAGCGCGGCGAGTTCGACAACGACGCGCTGACCAACGAGCTGAGCGCCGGGGGCTTCATGTCGCGCCTCTTCGGGCGCTTCTTCAAGCTGATCGGCTCAAGCTGGCATATGTACCCGATCGGCTTCCTGTTCGGCCTGGGCTTCGACACCTCGAGCGAGGTCGCGCTGCTGGCCATCTCGGCGGGGGCGGTGGCGCAGCAACTCCCGCTGGTGGCGGTGCTGGTGCTGCCGATCATCTTCGCCGCCGGGATGTCGCTGATGGACACCGCCGACGGCGCCTTCATGGCCAAGGCCTACTCCTGGGCCTTCTCCAACCCGATCCGCAAGGTCTTCTACAACGTGACGATGACCGGGCTGTCGGTCTTCGTGGCCCTCTTCGTGGGGGGTGTGGAGCTGCTGCAGATCCTGAGCGGGCAGCTCAACCTGAGCGGGGGCGTCTGGAGCGTCATCGACCACCTCAACTTCAACATCATGGGGTTCATCATCGTGATCGCCTTCATCCTCACCTGGCTGGCCGCCTTCGCCGTCTGGAAGGCGCGGCGGATCGAGGAGCGCTGGGGCGCGTTGGTCGAGGTCGAGATGGAGGTCGACGTCCGCTAGGGTGGCCCAACCCCGGCCGGTGGGCGCGATCATGGTCTTTGACGAATAAAACCGGTATCCGGCGGCCAGCGCATCGACCCGCGTAGGCCGGCAGCGTCGTGCGGGGCTCAAGCCGCCGCGGCTGGAGTCGGGGCATGCGCGCGGGACTAA
>DATKRJ010000428.1:0-4832 GCA_035532355.1 Thermomicrobiaceae bacterium
ACCACCCTCGCGTTCGCCCGACCACGGTCCATACCTGGGATGGTGGCAAAACCGATGCGGGGCAAGTCGCAGTTGGGGGTGGTGATGAGGGGCGTGACTGCCTGGCGGGCTCGCGCGTCCCTGCACAGGAGGGAGAGCGCCTCGTGCCCGAGAAGGAGACGTCCGGCACAGTCTCCCACGGCACCGCGAGCCGAAAGGCAGAGCATCTCCGCATCAATCTGGAGGAGGACGTCTCGGCCAAGGGGGTCACCAGCGGCTTCGAGCGCTTCCGCTTCGTGCCCCGTACCCTCCCCGAGATCGACCTGGCGGACGTCTCGACCGTGGTGGACCTCTTCGGCTACCGGCTGGGCGCGCCGGTCTTCGTCTCTTGCATGACCGGCGGGGTCCCCGAGGCCGGGGTGATCAACCGGGCGCTCGCGCGGGTGGCCCAGCGACATCGGCTGGCGCTCGGCCTCGGCTCCGGGCGCGTCCTGCTGGAGCATCCCGAGGCCCTGCCCAGCTTCGACGTACGATCGCTGGCGCCCGACGTCCCGATCTTCGCCAACATCGGCGCGGTGCAGCTCAAGCGCGGCGTCGGGGTGGACGAGTGCCGCCGGCTGGTCGATCTGCTGCGTGCCGACGCGCTGGTGCTGCACCTCAACGCCCTCCAGGAGGCGCTGCAGCCGGAGGGAGACACCGTCTTTGGCGGTGTCCTCGAGCGAATCGCCCAGCTCTGCCGGCGGCTCGAGGTGCCGGTGATCGCCAAGGAGGTTGGCTGGGGGATCGCGCCCGACGTCGCGCTCCGCCTGCTGGAGGCGGGCGTCAGCGCGGTCGACGTCGCGGGGACCGGCGGCACCTCCTGGAGTGAGGTCGAACGCCACCGGATGACCGACCCCGTCCGCCGTCGCGTGGCCGCGGCCTTCGCCGACTGGGGGCTGCCGACCGCGGACGCCGTCCGCCTGGCGCGCCGCGCCGCGCCCGACGCGCTCATCTTCGCCAGCGGGGGCATCCGCAATGGCATGGACGCGGCCAAGGCCGTCGCGCTCGGCGCCGACCTGGTTGGGGTAGCGGGCACGTTCTTGCGCGCCGCATCGCAGGGCGAGGAGGCTGCCAGCGAACTGGCATCCGAGTTCATCGAGACCCTGCGCATCGTCATGTTCTGCCTCGGCGAATCGAGCGTCGCGTCGCTGCGCGGGACACCGCGCCTGATATCGGACGACGGCCGTGACCGGACCGCGCTCACCGTCGAGCTTGCGCTCGGATCGAACGGGATTGGTTCCAGCCACGACATCACCGACCAGGTAATGGCCGCCGTCGCGGGCTCGGCGATCCTGACCGGCGTCGTCCACTGCTTCCTCCAGGATGCCGGGGCCACGATCCAGATCGGAACGCCGCCGGCACGCACCACCTCCCTGATCTCGACCGGCGGCCAGGCGCTGGACCGATTGGTGCCGCCAGACCTTCACCGGAGCCGGGACGGACATGGCCCGGCTCACGCGGTCGGCGCGGTGGAGTCTGGCTCGGACCGTGTTCCGCTCGTGAGCGCCGCGGCCCCGGTCGTCGGCGGGCGGTTGTGGCTCGGCGCGGACCAGCGCATCACGGTGGTCGAGCTTGGCGCGCCGCGTGAGCGCCGAGTCACCCTCCAGGTGCTCGGGCAGTGAGCGAGCTGACGGAGCTTCAGTCGGCCGACGCCTACTGCCGCCTGCTCGCGCGGCGACACTACGAGAACTTCACCGTGCTCTCGGCTTTCGTGCCGTCCGCCGTCCGGCTGCACCTCGCCCGCATCTATGCCTACTGCCGGACAACCGACGACTTTGGGGACGAGAGCGGCGACGCGGCCCTGGCCCGCCTGACCTCATGGCGCACTCAGGTCGAGCAGTGCTTCGCGCGGACGGCAGCGCCCATCCACCCGGTGTTGATCGCGCTGCGGCCGACGATCGAGAGCTGTGGCATGACCGTGCAGCCGTTCCTCGACCTGGTCGCGGCCAACGAGCAGGACCAGACAGTCACGCGCTACGAGACGTGGGACGAGCTCAAGGCCTACTGTGACCATTCCGCCGCGCCGGTCGGCAGGATGGTGCTGCGGGCCTTTGGCGTCGACGATCAGCGGGCCACGGCACTGTCCGACGACGTGTGTATCGGCCTGCAGCTCGCGAACTTCGCCCAGGACGTGGCGCGCGACGGCGCCAGGGGACGGGCATACGTGCTGCAGTCTGACCTCCGCACCGGTGGTCTACCCGGTGCGGTGCGCTCGCTGTGCGATCGCGCCGAGGTGCTACTGGCGTCCGGGTGCGATCTGGAGTCGCGCGTGCCGCGGAACCTCGGCCGTCAGATCGCCCTCTACCGGCTGGGCGGGTCGGCCGTCGTCGACGCCGTCCGCCGCGTCGGCTACCGTACCGATCTGGTCCGTCCGCGAGTCTCGTCGCTCGTCAAAGCGCGTCTTGCCGGAGGAGTGCTGCTGGGGAGCGGAAGGGGCGGAGGGGGTGCTCATGCGCAATCCGCTGCGGGTTCAGCGAGCCTTCACTGATATCAGCCAGTCTCCCACGGCGCTGTCGAGTGCCCCGGCGTTCGACGTGCCGCGGATGCCGCTCGATCTGGCCGGCTGCGAGCAGTACTGCCGCGATCTGACCCGCCGCGAGGCCAAGAATTTCTACTGGGGCTTCATCGCGCTGCCGCGGCCCAAGCGGATCGCCGTCTACGCGCTCTATGGATTCGCTCGCGAGGTCGATGATGCCGTCGACGTCGTCGGCCTCGGCGGCTCAGGCAGCACGGAAGACGATCCCCTGCGGCCCCACCGGCAGCGCCTGGAGCGCTGCCTCGCCGGAGAGGCCGATGACCCGGTCATGCGGGTCCTGGCGCACGCCATCGAGCGCTACGGCATCCCGCGGGAGGAGCTCGAGGCATTGCTCGCCGGGGTTGCCATGGACCTCAGCGTGACGCGCTATCCGACCTGGGACGATTTCCAGCAGTACTGCCGGGGCGTGGCATCCACCGTGGGCCGGATGTGCGTCCGGGTCTTCGGGTACGACGACCCGCTCGCGCTCGACTACGCGGTCGACCTCGGCATCGCCATGCAGCTGTCGAACGCGTTGCGCGACGTGGCCGAGGATTTCGCCCGCGGGAGGATCTACCTGCCACAGGAGGATCTCGACCGCTTCGGCGTGAGCGAGGCGACGCTGGTAGCGGGACGATCCGACCCCAACTGGGAAGCGCTGATGGGGTTCGAGATCGAGCGGGGCCGCCAGCTCTTCGGCTCCGGCTTGCGGGTGGCGGGGCTGATCCCGCGACGCGCTGCCGCCTGCGTGCTCACGATGGCAGGGATCTACCAGGCAATTCTGGAACAGCTTGCCCTGGATCCGTCGCTACCCTTGCGCCACCGGCTGTCCCTCAGCAGCCGGGCAAAGCTGTCGGTGATGACGCGGTCATGGCTGCGGGCCGTCTAGCCGTCGTCGGGGCCGGACTCGCCGGGCTCAGCGCGGCCGTGGCGCTGGAGCGTCGCGGCTTCACCGTCGAGCTCTACGAGCGCACGCGCCTGCTCGGCGGCAAGGCCACGTCGTTCAGCGTCGACGGTGTCGAGGTCGACAACGGCCAGCACGTCTACCTCGGCTGCTGCACCGAGTTCATCGACTTCGTGAGTTCGATCGAGTCGGGGGTCGTCGCGCGTGGCTCGGCGTCGGACGGCCTGCTCTACCTGCAGGACCGCTTCGAGGTCCTGCTGCTCCGGCGCGGCAGCCCGCCGGGTTGGCTGCGATCGGCGTCTCTCCCCAGCCCGCTGCACCTGGCCCCGGCCCTGCTCGGCTACCGGCATCTGGCGCCGCTCGACCGGCTGCTCCTGGGTCGGGCGGTGCTCGCGGCCCGCCGCCGCCCGCGGCCGGGTGAGACGTTTGGGGCCTGGCTGGCGCGCCACGGCCAGGGCGGCGCGATCCGCGCCGCGTTCTGGGAGCCGTTCATGGTGCCCGCACTGAACGCGCCGCTGGACGAGGTGGACGCCGCCGTGGGGCTCTTCGTGGTGACCACCGCGTTCCTCGCCGACTCGGGCGCGGCGCGCATCGGCTACTCCCGAGTGCCGCTGGCCCGCATCGCCGAGATGGCGGCCGCGGAGCTCGACGCCGTCCACCTGCGGGAATCCGTCACCGGGTTGGTGTTCGAGCCGGACGCGTCCGGCGCCGGCCGGCTGCGCGGGCTCACGCTGGCGGACGGCAGCCGGGCCGACTTCGATGGCGTCGTGCTGGCGGTCCCGCCCTCCGCCCTTGAGCGCATCCTCGGCGACCCGGCCGCGTTCGGACTGGTGGGGCTCGACCGTTTTCGCCACGCGCCGATCGTCGACGTCCACCTGTGGTACGACGCGCCCGCCTTCGGGTTCGGCTTCGCGGCGCTGCTCGACTCGCCGGTCCAGTGGGTCTTCGAGAAGACGCCGGGCTACCTCTGCTGCAGCCTGAGCGCCGCGGATCGTCACGTGCTCCAGCCAGAACCGGAGTTGATCGCGCTCTGCCATCGCGAGCTGGCCGCCGTGCTGCCGCAGCTCGCCGACGCGCCGCTCCGTCGCGGCGTCGCCACGCGTGACCGTGAGGCCACCTTCGTGCCGGCGCCCGGGCTCAGCCGGCCGGGACCCCGCACGTCGGTGCCGGGGGTGGTCGTCGCCGGCGCCTGGACCGACACCGGCTGGCCGGCCACCATGGAGTCCGCCGTGCGCAGCGGTCGCGCGGCCGCGCGCGAGCTGGAGGGCAGCCTGATCTCGAGAGAGGTGAGCCGCGTTGGATGACGCGCTGAGCCGCGCTGTCGACTGGCTGGTCGACCGCCAGCACCCGGCGGGCTGGTGGTGCGGGGAGCTCGAGACCAACGTCACCATGACG
>DATKRJ010000429.1:0-3340 GCA_035532355.1 Thermomicrobiaceae bacterium
TGTCAACGGCCACGAAGTGACCTTGTTGGGCGGACAGCGGATGGCGAGGCTGGCGGACAGCGGAAGTCCAGGCCTGTGCCCACCGATGTCCCGGTGGGCCGCCGTGGGGTTCCCGCAGGGTTGGTCAGGCCAACGGGACCACCCCCTTGCCGGCCAGGGCCTGGGCGAGGCGGTGCGAATCCCCGGAAGTCAGGACGAGATGCGCGTGGTGCAGTAGTCTGTCCACAGCAGCGGTCGCAATGGTCTTAGGCATGATCGTGTCAAAGCCCGAAGGGTGAATGTTGCTGGTCACCGCTATCGAGCGCCTCTCGTATGCGGCGTCGATGATCCGGTAGAACGCCTCAGCCGCCTCGGCTTGGACCGGGAGCATGCCGATGTCGTCGATGACGATCAGATCGGCCCGGCAGATCCGGGCGACGGTGCGGGCGGTCGAGCCGTCGATCTTCGTCTTGGCGATGACCGCGTGCAGGGTCTCGAGGGTGAACCAGGCGACCTTCAGGTCTTTCTCGATCGCCGCGTGCGCGAGGCCCTCGGTGAGGTGACTTTTCCCTGTACCCGAGGGCCCCGCGATTACCAGGTTCTCCGCGCGGCCGATCCATTCGAGGGTGACCAGCGCGTTCTGTGTCGCCTCGGGGATGGTGGACTCCTCCGGCCGCCAGGAGCCGAGGGTCTTGCCGGTGGGGAAGTTCGCGGTCGTGCGGCGTAGCCGCCGGGTGGCGGCGTCGCGGCCGACGACCTCCTCGTGGATCAGGATGCGCAGGAGTTCGGCGGGGTCCCAGCGTTGGGCGCGGGCGGTGGCGAGGACGTCGGGCGCGGCTTTGCGCAGGTAGGGCAGGCGCATGCGGCGCAGCAGCCGGTCGAGCTCGTCGGGGATCGGCGGTGCGGCGGGGGTGGCCATGTTCAGTGGTCCTTGTTCTCGTCGAGGTGGCGGGTCAGGGCGCGGGCGCCGTCGGCTGCGGCCAGGGCGATGCCTGGGGCGAGTGCGGGGTCGCGCCACCGGTTGCGCAGGTAGCGGTCGGTCAGGTCGAGCACGTCGCGGATGAACACCGCGTCCTCGCGCCCGAGCGGGACCGGGTGCGGGTTCGGGGTCATCGGCCGTAGGCGTCCCAGCCGCCCGTGCCGGGTTGCACGGAGTGGGCTTCGTCGGCGCGGGTGACCTCGCCGAGGGTGCCGAGGGCGGCGACGTGGTCGGCGATCGAGGCCAGGTCACCGTCGGAGAAGCGCCCGGCTTCGGCCGCCATGTCCAGGGCAGTGTCGATCACGTCGCTGCCCAGCAGTGCGGCGAGCTCGAGGGCGTGTCCCATCTTGGCGCGGATGCGGGCGGCACCGGTGGCCGCGGCGTCGGTCAGCCACCGCTCGGCGCCCGGACCGATCTGTAGGAACGCGATCTCGGCCGGGGTGCGCGGCCGGGGCCTGGGGGCGGTCACGGCCCGGCCGCCGGGGTGGTTCGGGTAGTGCTCGTCGTTGATGCGCGGGTTGCCCGGGGTCGACAGACGGTGCCGGGCGATCTCGGAAAGGCCGGCGGCGGTGTCCGCGGTGACGACCAGTTCCTCGCCCACGACCCGGCAGTAGACGTAGGTGCCCACGTGGCCGGGCGGGGTCGAGTAGCGCACCGATCCGAAGCGGATCGTCTGCCCGTCGTCGACCAGGCGCTGTTCACCTGCGGCGAGGGCGAACGGGGCGTGCGGGACCCGGTGCAGCGTGCCGCGTTCGATCTCCAGCCTGGCCGTCGGGGTTTTGCCGGTCTCCCGGTGGATGCGGTTGTTGACCCGGTCGCAGAACTCTGTGCAAGCCTCGGCGAGGGCGTCGAAGGAGTCGTAGCCGCCCAGCAGGTTCGCGCCCGTGGGCACCAGGTCCCACTTCGCGATCTTCACGGTGGCCTCGACCCCACCTTTGGTCTCCGGGTCGAAGGGCACGCAGGATTCAACGGAGCAGCCGTAGTGCCGGCCGAGTTCGACCATCTGCGGGTGGCGCACCGGAACCCCGGCGACGTGCTCGAGCGTGATGGTCTTGGCGTTGTCCGAGAGCACGTACGTCGGCACACCGCCGATCGCGCGGAACGTCGCATCCAGGTTGGAGGCGAGAGTTCCGACGGTCGAGTCCCACACCGGGATCACCACCCGGAACCGCGACCAGGCCAGCCACGCACAGAACAGCCAGGTCTTACGGCCCCGGATCTCAGGCCCCTTACCCCAGTCGACCTGCAACCAGAGTCCCGGTTCCGGGACCCACGGCCGGTAGGTACGGCGGCGCCCGGCCTTCCAGGCGGCCTTCGCCTCGGCCACCGCCCGCCGGGTCGAGCGCTCGTTGCCGGTGAACCCCATGGCCGCGAGCTTGCGGTGCACCACGTCGGCGCGGATCTTCCCGGCCGACTCCTCCACCCATTGCTCGATCTTGTCCAGGAACGGGTCGATGGCCCGCGGCCGCCGCTCACGCTCGTACGGACTGCGACCGGCGTCCCGTGCCTCGACGTAGCGCTGGACCGTCTTCGGGTCGCAGCCCGCGAGCTGCGCGGCCGACCACACGGTCTGCGTCAGGTCGTATGCCCTGAGTATTTCCACGATCTCCCTGCCAGACTTCGTCACGGGACCTCTTCGGTGCGGTTGAGCTAATGCGTGCAAACATCAGCAAAACCCATCGGAGAGGTCTCTTCGTCAACGGATCAAGGCGGGAACTCGCACGGTCACCACGCGGCTACAGATGGCCGCCTACCTAGACTTCTCGTGTCCGCGGATCGGGACTCACATGTCCGCCCACCACGACTCTTCCACGTCCGCCGTCAAGGCGGTGATCGTCGGTCCGGTTGCTGTACTGCGCTGCTGTACGGCTGTCGGTTAGGGCTCGCGACATTGGACTTCGAAGTGATGGACCTTGCCGGTCCCGTCAGGAACAGGCTCGGCCCTGGTGACTTCGAGACTGCGGTCAAACGCCGTGATGACGTCTCCCTCTCGGACCTGCGTTGTAGCTGGGAAGAATGCGGACCGGTTTGTGAAGTCAACGCGGGCCTGCTCGCTCCACTCGTCATCACCGCGGCTGATCGTGACATTGTGCATCCCTGGAATACCCATGTATGTCATGGTCGCAATTGACTCATATAGCTGCACGCCGCTTCAGCTATTCGGGTGAAGGGCATGATGGAGTCCACAGAGCCGACCTCTTCCGTGTCAGGGCGGTTCCCTGGCCTCGCCTGCTGTCGGCTGGTGCCGTTTGCCGTCGTCCGCTGCTAATCACTCGTCGTCTGCTGTCGGCTGGTGTCGTCTGTTGTCGGGTGTTTCGCTGATTTCTCGCCGACTTCAGCGGTTGATTCGCAGCGTCTCAACGCGGGCGGTATCGCCGCTCC
>DATKRJ010000430.1:0-2044 GCA_035532355.1 Thermomicrobiaceae bacterium
CGCCACGTTGTCGGGGGCCAGGTCGAGCGCGGCGAGGCGCCCGCTGCGGCCGACCAATTCGGCCAGCCAGGGCAGGAAGCTCCCGCTGCCGCAGGCGGCGTCGAGGACGTGCCAGCCGGGCTGAATGCCCACCATGCGCAGCTGCGCCTCGTACTGCGGGCGGTTCGCCTCGAAGTGGGAGTCGAGCCACGCCCCACCGGTGAGGGCCTGGCCGGTCGAAGACGAGAAGGTTTTCGACTGCTGGGCCATGCGTTCCCTCCTACGACGACCGCGCGGCGATCTCGATCAGGAGCGCGGCCAGTTCGCGCGGCGCGGTGACCATGGCGTCGTGCCCGCTCGCGATCTCGTGGTAGTCGAAGCCCCGCGCCTGCGCGTTCCGGGCGTGCATATGTATCGGGGTGGGCAGGTCAGCGGACCCAGCGCAGCGGATGTAGCTCGAAGGGATCTGTGCTGCGCGATGTTCCGGCACGCGCAGCGCTTCCCCCGCGGTAGCGAGTGGATGCGGTTTGAAGCGCGGCCGCACCCAGGCCAGGTCCACCGGGTCGGTGATGTGGAAGGCCGCCAGATAGCTGTCCACGATGGTCGGCGAGCCAGGAAAGGCAAGCACCCCCTGCGTCTCGATCGCGCCGGCTGTCCAGCGGTCGCGCATGCCCGGATCATCGTCGTATTCGGAATCGTACATCGACTGCCCGTCGTCGGGGAGCAGGGCATCGAGGTAGACGAGGCGCCGCAAGCGCTCCGGGACACGCTCGGCCACGCCGGTGATGACCATGCCGCCGTAGCTGTGGCCGACGAGCAGCACGCCGCTGAGGTCCTCGTAGTAGAGGAGGCTGACCACGTCGTCGATGTGCGTGGACAGGTTGACGTCCGGACTGAGCAGGTGAGCGCGCTCACCGAGCCCGGTCAACGTCGGCGTGTAGACCTCGTGGCCGGCGGCACGCAGCAGCGGGGTCACCTTCCTCCAACACCAGCCGCCATGCCAAGCACCGTGGACGAGCACGAACGTCGCCATTGGTGAGCCTCCCAGGGTGAACAGCGGCGTCAGGCCGGCACCGTTCCGACGGCTAGGACGTCTCCCATACGGTAGTAGTGGCCCGGGTCGTCGAGGACCGCAACCCCGCGATCGCGCAGGCGCGCCCACTCGCGGCCCTCAGCCGCCGACAGTTCGACGCCCTCGGCCGCACCCGCGAAGGTCGCGATGAGCGTTCGGATGTACTCGCGCTCGATCGGGCTATAGGGCGACCAGCGCTCCATGAGTATGGTCCGCAGCCAGGCCCCACTGAGCCCTGTGCGACGTAGGAAGGCCCGTAGCTCGGGACCGCGCAGGTTCCCGTGTGCCTGGGCCGAGCCCGCGCGATCCAGGGCTTCGAAGAGGCGTGGGACCAGACCCGGTTCGCCTGATGGGAGGCGCGCCAGGCTCACGTCGCTGTCCTTGATGGCGATCAGCCCGCCCGGCCGGACGACGCGCCGGAACTCCATCAGGGCAGCCACCAGCTCGTCGTCGGTCAGGTATTGGGTGACGTTGGCGCACCAGAGACCGTCGAAGGCATCGTCGGGATAGGGCACGACCGTCACCGAGCCCGCCTCGGCCTCGAGTGGGGCCGCCAGATCGAGCGCGGCAGCACGCGCGCGCACAGCGGCCACGTTCTCGGGCGCCAGGTCGAGCGCGGCCAGTTGGCCGGACGGCCCGACCAGGTCGGCCAGCAGCGGCAAGAAGCTCCCGCCGCCGCAGCCGGCGTCCAGCACCCGCCAGCCGGGCTGGAAGCCGGCGCTGCGGACCGTCGCCGTGTACTCGGGTCGTGCCGCCTCGAAGTGCACGTCGAGCCAGTCGGCCGCGGCCATGACCTGGCCGGTCGAGAAGGCGGTGGTGTCCGGCTGCTGGGCCATGAGTTACCTCCAGCGCCGTGCGTACGGTACAGCGAGATGCGCGCATCATCTCACCACGTGCGCGCATATTCCATGACTGAAGTGACAACGCACGGTCGCCACTGCTCGGAATCTAGTAGGAGTCATTCCACACCCTCGCTCTGGCGGCCGGTAACGG
>DATKRJ010000431.1:0-4553 GCA_035532355.1 Thermomicrobiaceae bacterium
GATGTGGTCGCGCGGCGCGGCCAGCCCCATGCCCATCGTGTTGACCGACAGGTGCGTCGCCCCCAGACCGCGCCAGCCCTCGACCTGCCGGCGCCATTCGTCGGGCGTCGTCCGGCCCACCGACAGCCGGGCCTCCATGCCGAGCTTGGCCGGGTCGCGCCCCGCCTCGCGGGTGTACTGCCGGACCTGCTCGACGATCTCGACGCCCTCGGCGTTGGGCGGGAACTGCGGCATCCAGCCGTCCGCGATGCGGGCGATGCGGCGGTAGGCGGGGTCGGAACGGCCGCCCAGGTAGATCGGGATCGGCCGCTGGACCGGCAGCGGGTTGAGCCCGGCGCCCGGGATGCTGTGCCAGCGGCCCTTGAAGTTGACCACCTGCTGCGTCCAGAGGAGCCGCAGCACCTCGACCTGCTCCTCCTCACGCCGGCCGCGGTTGTGGAAGTCCTCGTTGAGCGCCTCGTACTCGACGGCGTTCCAGCCGACGCCCACGCCGATGCGCACCCTGCCGCCGCTCAGCACGTCGAGCTCGGCCGCCTGCTTGGCAAACAGCGCCGTCTGCCGCTGGGGCAGGATGATCACGCCGGTCACCAGCTCGAGCTGTGTGAAGGCGGCCAGCCAGCCGAAGAAGACCATTGGCTCGTGGAACAGGCTGTTCGACGTGTAGGGACCGCTCCAGTCCGGGCGCGTCGAGGTGTCGGCACCCAGCACGTGGTCGTAGGCCAGCAGGTGCGTGTAGCCCAGGCCCTCCGCCGTCTGGGCGTAGTCGCGCAGCACGGCCAGGTCCGCGCCGATCTCTACCTGGGGGAAAACCACACCGATCCGCATCCGTCGCCGCTCCCTCACGACCCGTTGCCGGGCGTCACTCGTCGTCGGACCATCCCATCGTCGCCGCACGCCCGCCGCCGCATACAGCAATCGGGCGCCGTACGTGCGAGAATCAGGCAGGCGCCCGCCGCGGCCGGGTGGCGGGCGGCCGGAGACACGAGGCGGAGACCCGGAGGAACGCCATGCTGATGCGGAACCTGATGGGCCTGGTCCCCTGGATCATTATCCTGTTCGCGATCGGCACCGTCGTCTCGCTCCTCGCCCTCATCATCCTCCTCATCGTCCAGATGCACTGAGCCGGCGACCGCCGCGACGCGTCGGGGAACCGGCTGGGACTGCGGCGGCTACATGCCTATGCCGGCAGTTCGTCCTCGCCCTCGCCGTCCTCGTAGATCGCCTCGCCGCGCTGCAGCCGCAGGGCCGTCCGTGCCGTCTGGAGCATGGCTCGCGAGGTGGGCGCGTGCGCCGCCAGATAGCGGGCCACCGCGACCAGCACCCGGTTGGCCTCGTCGGGCCGGGACGGCTGGAGCTCGCGGAGCTCGCGCTCGAGGGCCAGGCCCGCCTCGAGCATCTGGTAGCTGTGGAACTCCCCGTCCTCGCGCAGCAGCGTGTGGCCCAGCGCCGCCCGCAGGTCCGCCGGATCGTGGCCCAGGCTCAGGTAGCGGTGGACGACGAGCGCGGCCTCGTTCACCTGTTGCTCGCGGTCGAGCAGGTCGGTCAGGCGTGCCAGCAGCGCGTCGGCGTCCCGCGGCTCGGCGTCGGCACCGCGGTGCTCCGGCAGCCGGGCGGCCGGCATGTTCAGGAAGCGGTCAAGGTAGAGCGCCCCGGCGCCGTGGAAGATCCCGCGGGCCAGCTCGGCCGACGGCGCGCGCCGCATCGCCTGGTGCAGCGCGTTGCAGTAGGTGAAGGTGTGCAGCACGGTGATCCAGTCGCCGAACTCGTTGCTGGTGTGGAACTTCGCCACCCGCAGGGCGGCGGCGTAGCTGAGCGTACGCGTCAGGTCGGTCAGCCCGGCGCCCGCCTCGAGCGCCTTCACCAGCGCGGCGACCGAGGCGGCGAAGTCCTCGCCGAGCAGCGTGCCGGCCAGCGCGTCGAAGCCGTCCCAGGAGCCGGCCCCGGCCCGCGCGACCAGCTGGGGCAGCCGGGCGACCGCCGGGGCGATCAGCGCGACCAGGTCCACCGGCCGCCGCCAGTTGTTCAGCTCCTCGCTGCGCCGTGCGGATGCCATGCCCGGCACCAGGCTCGGCAGGATGGCCGCGGCGCGGTCCCAGCCGATCAGGTCGAGCAGTTCGCAGGCCTTGTTGGCGAAGTCGAGCGTGTGGCCGATATCGAGGAAGAGGTGGTCGGTCGCCGCGCTGAACAGCATGTCGGCCACCTCGGCGGGGCTCGCGCCGCCGTCGATCGCGGTCAGGAGCGCCCGCTCGGCACCGTCGGGATCCCGCACCTCGACGAACTGGCGGAACCAGGCCTTGACCTGCGCCAGCGGCACGTCGGCGGCCGGCAGCGGATCGAGCTGGAAGCGGGGCGGCGCCCCGTCGCAGTTGCGGGCCACGTGGACCAGCCCGTGGTAGAGGCCGAGCGCCTGGTCCGTCGGCTCCAGGGCCGGCAGAACGTTGGCCATGGCGGTCAGGATGGTGAGACCCGGCCCCCAGCCCGCCGCGCGGTACTCGGCGCCGAAGTGGGCGCCCACCGCGACCGACTCGCGCGGCGACACCCCCGCCTCCTGCAGCGCGAGCACCGACTTGACCGTCACGAGGTTGAGGTTCTGCTCCAGCCCATCGCGTAGCCGCGCCTTCCAGCGGCGCTCGACGTCGATCGGCCGCGGGCGCGGGTCGACGTAGACCACCCCGTCCTCGACCACCGTGTCGTAGGTGCGCACGTCGTCGGCCCAGGGGTCGAACGTCCCGCCGCTCGAGAGGTCGAACCGTGCGTGGTGCCAGTGGCAGGTGAGGATCCCGTCGCAGACGCTGCCGCGCGCGAGCGGGAAGCCCATGTGCGGGCAGCGGTTGTCGACCGCGAAGGCGCGCCCACCGTCGACGAACACCGCGATGCCGTGGCGACCGCCCGACACGACGCGGCAGCCGTTTGCGATCTCCTCCAGCCGACCGACCTTCAACCGGTTGGCGACGTCGATGGCCACGGCGCGCTCCTTTCCCGTCCTCATGCGCGGCGCGTTCGGGCACCGCTGCGGGTGGAAACCCTGATGAGGTTGGAAACGCGGCAGGTGGCCGGATTCATCCGCCGCGCCTGGGCACGGGCGCCAATCGAACGTGCGAGGCAGATCGACGCGGGCGAGGTCAGCGCCCTGACTGACCTCGCCCACGCTACACTCCCGATTTGATCCTGGCGGGATGAGGGGGTGTTACTCCCAGCGGCGGCGGCGCGGCGGCGCGGTGCTCGGCTCGGTGACCTGGACGTTCTCCGCCCGCGGACCCTTGGCGCTCGAGCCGATTTCGAACTCGACACGGTCGCCCTCGTTCAGCCCGTCCGCGCCCTGCACAGCCGAGCGATGGACGAAGAGATCGTTCCCGCCCCCGTCCTGCGCGATAAACCCGTAGCCCTTTTCGGGGTCGTACCATTTGACGGTGCCGGTCGCCATCGAAAACACTCCCATACGTTCCTGCCCCGGCACGGGTGCCCAAACGGGGCACAGTGGGGCAGCCTTCACCAGTTCGCGCAAGCGAGATGCCAACAGTCTGCGTGACTGAAACGGAGACTGGCTCAGGGCGCTCCTCTCTCAGCGCAGGACGCGGCCTGGCCGCTCACGCAGGATGCGCTCCGCCTCCGCCACGACACGCCGCACGAGGTCGCCGGCCGGCTCGACGGCGTGGATCAGGCCCACCCCGCCGCCGGCCCGGACCGCCGCCACCTCGGCGTCACCGGCGTGTACCGCCTCCTGCAGCTGGGCGCGCAACGCGTCCCGCTGGGCGACGACCTCGTCGGAGCGACCCTGCCAGGTCTCGGTGAAGCTGTTCCGCAGCACCCGGTCCCAGATTCCCTCGGGAAAGGGCGACTGCTGGGCCAGATCGTAGGCGCGCGTGTGGACGGTGTCGTCCGGCCCGGCCGCGACGACCCGCGCTTTGGCCCACTCGCCCCCGCCCCACTCGACGCTGGCGACAAAGCGCGTGCCCATCCAGACGCCCTCGGCGCCGAGCATCAACACTGCGGCCAGCCCCCGGCCATCCACGATGCCGCCGGCCGCCACCACCGGGATGTCGCCAACCGCGTCGACCACCTGCGGCACCAGCGGCAGCGTGGCGTTGACTCGCCCGGCATGGCCACCGGCCTCCATGCCCTGGGCCGCGATCGCGTCCGCGCCCGCCGCCGCCGCGACGCTCGCCTGCGCCACCGTCTGCACCTGGACCAGGACCTTGACCCCCGCCTCGTGAGCTGGGCCGACGTAGGGCGTCGGATCGGCGAAGGAGTGGCTGATGGCCGCCACGCGCTCCTCCAGCGCTACCCGCATCAGGTCGTCGACGCCCGGGGCCGAGGAGATGAAGCCGACGCCGAAAGGCCGGTCGGTGCGCTCGCGCACCGCGCGGATCTGGTCCCGGAGCCAGTCCGCGCCGGCCCCGCGGGCGCTCGCCCCGAGCAGACCGAAGCCGCCGGCGCCGGAGACGGCCGCGACCAGGTCCGCGGCCGACGAGCCGGCCATCGGCGCGCTGATGATCGGGTGCTCGATCTCGAGCAGGTCGCACAGGCGTGTGTGCAGCATGGATGCCCTCCCG
>DATKRJ010000432.1:0-2480 GCA_035532355.1 Thermomicrobiaceae bacterium
GGCGGCTCATGCCGAGGCGATCGGCCTCCCGAGGCCACCCGGAGGCACCACGGCACCCCGTTTGACAGCGATCGAACGAGCGGGTAGCGTGACCGCGTCGTCTCGACGCGCTATGAGGTCACGGTCGGCCATGGGTCGCCATGTGGTTGCCAAGGTCAAGGAGTTCCCGCCGGGAGCCCGGCGCATCGTGCAGGCCGACGGCCTGTCGATCGGTGTCTTCAACGTGCACGGCGAACTCTTCGCGCTGCAGAACCGCTGCCCGCACCAGGGGGCGCCGCTCTGCCGCGGCTGGATCTGCGGCACGCTCGTGGCCACGCGTGCCTTCGAGTACGTTTACGCGCGCGAGGACGAGATCATCAAGTGTCCCTGGCACGGCTGGGAGTTCGAGATCGCGACCGGGCGGTCGGTCTTCAACCCGCATCGGGTGCGCGTCAAGACCTACGCCGTGACGGTGGAGCTGGAGGAGCCCGACCCGTCGATCCCCACCTTTCCGGTCACCATCGAGGAGGGCCTCGTGATCTTGCATGTCTGACCGATGCGGACGTCCAGCCGCCCACCGCGCCAGGACATCGGCGCGTTCGAGAGGAGGCTCCCCGTGGTCGACGAGCCGTACTCCGTGATCGACTGCGACATCCACCAGTTCCTCCCCAACCTCCAGGTGCTCTACCCCTACCTCTCGCGTGCCCGGCAGGAGGACCTGGTGCAGTACGGGCTGCGCCTGCCGGGAGCGGGCGGCTACCTCAACGGCGGGGACCGGGGCTACCGCATCGACGCGTGGCCGGCCGACGGCGGACGCCCGGCGTCGACGCTCGAGATGCTGCAGGCGCAGCACCTCGACATCTACCCGATCGAGTTCGGCATCCTGCTGGGGCAGGACCTGCGCGAGATCCCACTGCTGCCCGACGCCGACTTCGCCGCCGCGCTGGCCACCGCCTACAACGACTGGATGGTCGAGCACTGGCTGGCGCGCGACGACCGGCTCCGCGGCGCAGCGTTCATCGCCAGCCAGCAGCCGGAGCGGGCGGCCCGCGAGATCGAGCGCGCGGCGGCGCACCCCGGCGTGGTCGCGGTCGTGGGGATCAACGGTGTGCGCTTTCCCTACGGCCAGCGCTGTTACGACCCCATCTTCGCGGCGTGCGAGGCGCTCGGCCTGCCGTTCATGGTCCACACGGGCGGGGAGGGGACGCTGGGCCAACCGACCCCGGTTGGGTACCCGTCGTACTACATCGAGATCCGCCAGGCGCGCCAGATGGGGTTCATGGCGCACCTTGCCAGCATGGTCTTCGAGGGGCTGTTCGTGCGGTTCCCCCGCTTGCGGGTGGTCTTCTCTTCGTCGAGGGCGGCTACACCTGGCTGGTGCCCTACCTGTGGAAGCTGGACTCCGACTGGCGGGGACTGCGCCGCCATACGCCGTGGGTCGAGCGGCCGCCGAGCGCGTACATCCTGGAGCACTGCACGTTCACCAGCCAGCCGATGGAGCTGGCCGAGCGGGCGCGGCAGCTGTCGACTATCTTCGAGTGGGCGCACGCCGAGCGGACGCTGATGTTCGCGTCGGACTACCCGCACTGGGACTTCGACTCGCCGGAGACGTCGCTGCCGCCGATGCCGGAGGAGATGCGACGGCGCGTGCTGGCCGAGACCGCGCGGGAGCTGTTCAAGCTGCCGCCTCGCGAGCCGGCCCGCGGGGCGAGCGCGCCCGGCGCCGCGGCGGCGGAGCAGCGCTGACCCGCCGGGCGCGACGTCTGGGCCCGCTTCAGTGAGGATCGGTCCGGCATTCGCCAAGTGAGGCGACGAACCGTTCACCGAAAAGCGCGGGTGACCGGTATGTCACCCGAATCGTGGGAGGCAGTCCGGGATACTGCTGCGCTGGCGCGCTCGGCGTCGCCGTAGAGGACGATGCCGAGCGTCTCGACCAGTTCCTTGCAGAGCGCCGAGCGCGGCAGAGCTGCGCCTGGTTGAAGCCCGGTGTGCGGATTGGTACGATCCAGCCACGGAGGCAGTGAAGCGCGGGCGGCAGTCCGGACACCTCGCCGGTACCGAGCCCGTGGCACACCCGGCCGACACGGCATCGCGCCGGCTTGTCTGGCTTCCCCCGCGTCGGCCATGGCCACGCTGAACGGCGTGGGCGCGGCGCGACTCAGGTAGATCTGACCTCCCATAGCCGGTCCCGACGCCCGCGCTTGCACCGCTCGACCCAGGCCATGGCGCGGGGCCGGATGCCGGCGAAACCTGACGCGGCCGCTCGACGGAGGCGAACCGTGGCGTTCGCGACTCGCGATCAGTACGATCTCGCCCTGCGGGATCCTGCGACCGCGCTGCGCAACACGCACTCGCGCGCGCTGCGCCACGGCCGCGTGCTCGGCGTGATGAACGCACCGTCGTTGGCGAGCCGCGCCGTGCTCTACAAGTTCGAGACCGCGGATCACCAACTGAAGACACTGCGCTGCTTCTTGCCCGAAGCGCCCGACGACATGGCCGCG
>DATKRJ010000433.1:0-9246 GCA_035532355.1 Thermomicrobiaceae bacterium
GGGGATGGTGGCGCCCGCGGCCGTCGAGCCCTCCGCGCCCGAAGGTGCGGCGGAAGCGCCGGGCCAAGCCCGCCGGGCGCTCGCGGAAGCGGCACACCTGAGCGGCGAGTGTGGCTGGAGACGCGCAAGTCGGACGAGGAGCGGCTGCTGTGGTCGTACGGGGCGCGCGCGGGGTACAGGACGCACAGCTAGCGCGATTTGCCGAGGAATTGGCGGGCGGAGGCCGGGGCGGTTGGCCGGGCTGAACGACGAAGCCCACTGAAGGGGCTGGAGCACGGGTGGAGCGGAGTACGGGCGAGCGGCCGTGGTACCGACGTATGTTGTCAACGACCATAAGTCGCCGGGCAGAACGACGAAGCCCACTGAAGGGGCTGGGAGGACGGGGGCGTGATGAATGGGCGGCGAGCTGAGGCGACGGCGCCTGAGGCGGGCGCGGAGCAGGTGCGCTGAATGACCCCGCGCGGGGCGGGCGACGCGCCAAGGACGAAGCCCACCGACGGAGCTGAGTTCCGGACGATGGTTGCGAGCGATGCTGCAGGGTCGACCGGCATATGGAGCGGCGCGATGGAGAGCCGGTTCAGCGCGATGAGGGTGCTCAGGATCGAAGCGCAGGTTGAGCCCGACGCCGATGAGCTCGAGGGCCTGGCGGACCGCGGCGTACGCCTGCTCCTCGCCGCGTGCGGCCGGACGTCTCGCCGGCAGTGGCGCCGCGCATGAGCGAACACCTCCCTCGCGCGGTCGTGCTCGTCGAGGGGCTCAGCGATCGAGCTGCCCTCGAAACGCTGGCAGAGCGTCGCGGCTGGGATCTGGCCGCCAGGGACGTGTCGATCGTGCCGATGGGTGGGGCCCAGGCGCTCGCTCGCTACCTGGAGCTCCTCGGGCCTCGCGGTCCGCACGTTCGTGTCTCAGGGCTGTGTGACGCGCATGAGGAGCGAGACTTCCGCCGCGCGCTCGAGCGAACCGGGTTGGGCTCCGGACTCACGCGCGCCGAGATGGAACAGCGGGGCTTCTACGTGTGCGTGGCGGACCTCGAGGACGAACTGATCCGCGCGCTCGGCACGGCCGTCGTGGAGGAGATCATCGACGCCCAGGGTGAGCTGGGAGCCTTCCGTACCTTCCAGCGGCAGCCCGCGCAACGGCCACGCTCCGTCGAAGCGCAGCTCCGGCGCTTCATGGGCACCCGCAGCGGACGGAAGATCCACTACGCCCGCGTGCTCGTCGCCGCGCTGGAGATCGGACGAGTACCACGGCCGCTGGACCGCGTGCTGTCGTACGTCTGGGACTAGCCTGATTGGTGGGCAGAGCCCGCCTCCACAGCGACCCTGAACCCAGCGCGACCCCCGAATCGACACCGCACCGGCCGGGATCTGCCCCGGGACGGGCGATGGCGGCGCCCCGCTCCGGGCCGTCAGACGGTCAGGTGGTGCGGCACGCTCACGGTGACGACCCCGGGGTGCGTCCAGAGGGCGGTGCGCAGACGCCAGGCCGTCTGGTTGTGCAGCGGCACCTCGTAGAGGTGCGCCGGCACGAACTCGGGCAGCACCACCGTGACGATCTGCCCCGTCTCCACGTGCTGCTGCTCCACGAAGTCGATGAGCGGGCCGACGAGCTGGCGGTAGGGGCTCTCGATGAGCACGAGCGGCATCTGGAAGCCCGCCTCGTTCCACTCCCGGCGCAGCTCCTCGCCCTCGCTGGCCGATCCGACCACGTGGACGACCATGACGTTAGCGGAGATCCCCTCGGCGTACTCGATGGCCGTGAGCGAGGCACGGTTGAGGCCCGCGATGGGCACCACGACCGTGGTCTGGTGCGGCGTCGCGACGGCTCGATGATGGAGCGTGTCCTCCGGCAGTCGCAGCTGGTCGGAGACCTGGTCGTAGTGGCGGTGGATCTTGCGCAGCTGCCAGATGATGAACGGGATCACCAGCAGCACGATCCAGGCGCCGGCGAGGAACTTGGACGCGGCGATGATGATCGTGGCGACGCCGGTCATGATGGCGCCGGCCCCGTTGATGAAGGCGCGACGCTGCCAGCCCCGGTTGCGCAGGCGCCGCCAGTGCACGACCATGCCCGACTGGGACAGGGTGAAGGCGGTGAAGACGCCCACGGCATAGAGCGGGATCAGGGCGTTGACGCTGCCCAGGAAGGCGATCTCCAGGATGCCGGCCAGCACCGCCAGGGCCAGGATGCCGGTGTTGAAGGCCAGTCGGTCGCCGCGGAAGGCGAACTGGTGGGGCAGGAACCGGTCGCGCGCCAGGATCGAGGCCAGGCGCGGGAAGTCGGCAAAGCTGGTGTTGGCCGCCAGGATCAGGATCACCATGGTCGCGAACTGGACCAGGTAGAAGTACCAGCCCTGGCCGACCAGGAGCCGGGTGAGCACGCTCAGGACGGTCGCCTGCTCCGACGGGTCCGGGACGATCGACATGTGACGGGCCAGGAAGGAGACGCCCAGGAACATGATGCCCAGCAGTGATCCCATCCAGATGAGGGTGATCCGGGCATTGAGGCTCTCGGGCGGCTTGAAGGCGGGCACGCCGTTGGAGATGGCTTCGGTGCCGGTCAGCGCGGTCAGGCCCGAGGAGAAGCCGCGCAGGACCAGGATGATCGTGAGCGCCTCCACGCCGTGGAACTGCACGGTCCAGGATGCCGGTGCCACGAACGTCGGCAGCGTGCCGGCCAGGTAGCGGAAGAGACCGTAGCCGATCAGCCCGATGATCGAGACGATGAAGATGTAGGTCGGCGCGGCAAAGATCGTGCCGGCTTCACGGATGCCCCGCAGGTTGCCGACGACCATCAGCACGATCGCGGCGAGGTCGAGCTCGACCCGGTATGGATAGAGCCCGGGAAAGGCCGAGGTGACGGCGAGCACGCCGGCCGCGACCGACACCGCGACGGTCAGGACATAGTCGGTCAGCAGCGCCGCGGCGGCGGTCAGCCCCGGGATCTCGCCAAGATTCTCGCTGGCGACGGTGTAGCTGCCGCCACCGTGCGGGTAGCCCTGGATGGTCTGCTGGTACGACGTGACGACCGTGACGAGCACCACCAGCACGGCCAGGGACAGCGGCAGCGTCAGGCTCAGCGCGGCGACCCCGGCCAGGATCAACACCCGCATCATCTCCTCGGTGGCGTAGGCCACGGAGGAAAGCGCGTCGGAGCTCAGGATGGCGAGCGCCTTGATCTTGGTCAGTCGCTCGTGGATTTCCTGCTCGGTGGAAAGGGGCGGGCCGAAGAGGAACGTCCGGGCGCGCAGCAGGGCGCGACCCGTGCCGGAGGTCGGCGTACTCTGCGGCGCCACCAGGTAGCGGTGTCGCGGCGCGGCAGTGGGGAGCTCGCTCGAGCGGACGATGCGCACATAGCGGTCACCCGGGCGCCGGCCTCGTTTGGTGGCGCGTTCAGCGGGATGATCGACCGGGTGCTCCGGGTCCGGCAGGTGGTTCAGGTGGCTGCGCTCCGATCGAAAGCCGCGGGCGACGCTACCGGCTCGGCGGCCGGTGGTGCGCGCGGCGGTATTCCAGCCAGATCGCGCCACCCGGGCCGGTGCGGGTCACGCGCCGCTCCCGGGTCGCGTGAAGACGATGGTCATGCCCGGGTCGCGCGCCTCGACGCGCGTCTCGAGCGCGTATTCGTCTCCCAGCCGTTGGACCAGGTGTCGCAGCCAGCGCTCGGCATCCGGACCGACCGGGCGGGGACCCGTGACCGAGATCCGCGTGATCCCGTTCGCCGTAGTGCCGAGGAGGCTGAGGCATGCCCCACGGAGGGTCACCGCATCCCACCCGGCACCGCGCCGCTCGGGTTCTGGAGTAGGGACGCCGCCGACGCGACTGAAGCTCATCGCGAGCCCTCTCCGATCGCCCGATCACCGGCAGGCGCTCCCTGGCGGCGCCGACCGTGGCCGACGCGGGCCGATCGCGACCCTACAGTCTACGGAGCGAGGCATCAGGAACGTGCCAGGAACTGTCGTGGACGCATCAGGATTCTGTTAAGACTCCTGTGTGTGAGCCGGTGGCCGGCCGGTGGGGAACGCCGGGCTACCGCGAGCCGCCCGTGCTGTCGTCCCCGCCGGTGCCGGGCAGGGGAAGCGCGCAGGCGATGCGCGCCGGCGAGACGATGTGGACGTCGACGGCTTCCAGGTACGGGAGCAGCCGGTCGAGGAACGACCGGCCGCGCAGGCGCTCCAGCCAGGACGAGGTGGGACGCCCGATGACGACGTCGGTCACGTTGCGCGAGCGAGCGATTCGGATCAGCCCGGCGACGGGGTCCGCCTCGACCACGGTCAGCACGTTCGCACCCAGGTCCTCGGCCAACCGGATGTTGCGCAGGAGGGCAAGGCGGCGAGACTCCGGGAGCTCGTCCAGCGGACGGTCGATCACGCTGACGCCGATGAGGCCGGCGTGCAGGCCCCGCGCGATCCTCCAGGCATGACGCACGACGACTTCAGCGTCGGTACGATGGTCGAAGCAGGCCATCACGCGCTCGAGGGTGGGCCAGGGACCGGGAACCTGGTCGCCGACCATGTAGCCCTCGAGGGCCGCCTCGACGCCCTCGGCCGTGCGGCGCAGGGCCAGCTCGCGCAGGGCCGTCAGGTTCGACTCCCGGAAGAAGTTCTCGAGCGCGCGCACGGCCTGCGCACTGGGATAGATCTTGCCGGCGGCCAGGCGCTCGCGCAGCAGGGCGGGCGGGAGGTCGACCAACTCCACCTCGGCGTCGTCCAGGACGCGGTCGGGAACGGTCTCGCGCACCTTGACGCCGGTGACGCCCTCGACGAGGTCGTTGAGCCCCTCGAGGTGCTGGACGTTTATCGTCGACAGGACGTCGATGCCGGCCTCCCGCAGCGCCTCGACGTCCTCGTAGCGTTTGGCGCGGGCCGAGCCCGGCGCGTTGCTGTGGGCCAGCTCGTCGACCAGGACGACCTGGGGATGACGGGCCAGCACGGCGTCGGTGTCCAGCTCTTCGAGGAGCACGCCACGGTACGGGATCTCCCGACGCGGGACGACCTCCAGGTCGGCGACCTGGGCGTCGGTCTCGGCCCGGCCGTAGGTCTCGACGAAGCCGATGACGGCGTCGCGGCCCTCCTGGTCACGCAGCCGGCGCCCTTCCTCGAGCATGGCGTAGGTCTTGCCGACGCCGGGGGCGGCGCCGAGGAAGACGCGCAGCCGGCCGCGCTCCCGCCGCGGCTCCGCGCGCCGCACCCGCTCGAGCATCTGCTCCGCGGTCGGCCGCTCGGCGTCGACCCGCTTCCGCTCCGGCCGGTCGTCGTTGAGTGCGATGGGACTCACCCCCTCCTGCGCCGCCAGCGCGTGTACCACTGCCGCGGCTCGGGTTCCCGCCACACCGGGATGGCCGGTTCAGGAACCCGGTCCACCGGGACGCCGCGCGACCGCGCGAAGGTCGGCAGATCGACGATCTCGGCCTCCGGCCAGCGCCGTCGGACGGCGGAGGCCGCGGCCTGCCGGCTCGGTGCCACCGGTAGCACGAGCACGGGACGACCCGACATGCGTACGTGGCCGGCCCAGCAGCGGCGATCCCCGCGGCGCGACTCGACGACCGTGGCGATGACCGGGACCACCGGGACCTCCATTCTACGCCTGCGGCATTAGCCCGCCGTGCCGTTCAGCTGGTCGAGCGCCCGGTTGAGCTGCAGCACGTTGACGCGCGGCTCGCCGAGGAAGCCCAGCGTCCGCCCCTCGGTGTTCTGCTTGACCAGGTCGTAGAGCCGCTGCTCGGGCAGCCCGCGCGCCTTCGCCACCCGCGGCACCTGGAAGTTGGCCGCCGCCGGACTGATGTCCGGATCGAGCCCGCTGGCGCTGGCGACGACCAGCTCTTCCGGGACCGGCGCGTCCACCGCCAGGCCACTTGCCTGACGGAGGGCGGCCGCACGGCTCGCCGCGTCGTCGTGCAGCTTCTGGCTCGTCGGCCCAAGGTTCGTCCCACCCGAGGCGCTCGCGTCGTAGCCGTTCTGGCCGGCGGCCGACGGGCGGCCCCAGAAGTACTTCAGGTCGCTGAAGTTCTGACCGATCAGCGACGAGCCGATCACCGTACCCTGGCTGTTCGTGATCAGGCTGCCGTTGGCCTGGTGCGGGAAGAGCACCTGGGCTATGCCGGTGATCGCCAGCGGGTAGGCCAGCCCGGTGATCGCCGTCAGCACGATCAGCAGCAGGATCGCCGGCCGCACCTGGTTGAAGATAGTCCGGACCATCGACGTGTCCCTCCCGGGCCGGCTAGGCCAGCCCGATCGCCCGCACCAGCAAGTCGATCAGCTTGATGCCGATGAACGGCACGATGACCCCGCCGAGGCCGTAGATCAGGATGTTGCGCCGCAGCATCTCGGCGGCCGGCACGGCACGATAGGCGACGCCGCGCATCGCCAGCGGGATCAGGGCGATGATGACCAGCGCGTTGAAGATCACCGCGCTCAGGATCGCGCTCTGCGGCGAGCCGAGGCGCATGATGTTGAGTGCGTTGAGCTCCGGGTAAGTCACCGCGAACGCCGCCGGGATGATGGCGAAGTACTTGGCGACGTCGTTGGCCACCGAGAAGGTCGTGATCGCCCCGCGCGTGATCAGGAGCTGCTTGCCGATCTGGACGACCTCGATCAGCTTGGTCGGATCGGAGTCGAGGTCGACCATGTTGGCGGCATCCTTGGCCGCCGCGGTGCCCGAGTTCATGGCCAGGCCCACGTCGGACTGGGCCAGGGCCGGGGCGTCGTTGGTGCCGTCGCCGCTCATGGCGACCAGGTGCCCGGCCTCCTGCTCGGCGCGGATGCGGGCGATCTTGTCCTCGGGCTTGGCCTGGGCGATGAAGTCGTCCACTCCCGCCTCGGTGGCGATCGTCCTGGCGGTCAACGGGTTGTCGCCGGTGACCATGATGGTGCGGATGCCCATGCGGCGCAGCTCGTCGAAGCGCGCGGCCATACCGGGTTTGACGGTGTCCTTGAGATAGATCAGCCCCACCGGCCGGGCGCCGTCGGCCACGGCGAGCGGCGTACCGCCCTCGCCGGCGATGCGGTCGGCGAGCAGCCGCGTCTCGGTCGACGGCTCACGACCGAGCGTCTGGTAGACGGCGTCGACGGCCCCCTTCTGCCACAGGCTCCCATCCAGCCGCAGCCCGCTCATGCGCGTCTCGGCGCGGAACGGGATCACCTCCACGCCCGACGGCGCGGCGGCGCCGGTGCCGTCGCCCCACTCCGCCGGGACGGACTGACCGAGCTTGCGGGTCAGGGACACGATGCTCTTGCCCTCGGGCGTGTCGTCGCCCAGCGAGGACCAGAGCGCGGCGTGCAGCGCCTCCTCCTGGCTGGCGCCCTCGACCGGCATGACCTCGGCCGCCAGGCGGTTGCCGTAGGTGATGGTGCCGGTCTTGTCCAGCAGGAGCACGTCGACGTCGCCGGCCGCCTCCACCGCGCGGCCGGACATGGCCAGCACGTTGAAGCGCGTCACCCGGTCCATGCCGGCGATACCGATGGCCGAGAGCAGCGCGCCGATGGTGGTCGGCAGCAGGCAGACGAGCAACGCCACCAGCACGGTGGTCGAGACGGACGCGCCCGCGTAGATCGAGAAGGGCTCCAGCGTCACCACCACCAGCACGAAGATGATGCTCAGGCCGGCCAGCAAGATGCTCAGCGCGATCTCGTTGGGCGTCTTCTGCCGGGACGCGCCCTCGACCAGGGCGATCATGCGGTCGAGGAAGGTGTGCCCCGGGTCGGCGGTGATGCGGATGCGCAGCCAGTCCGACGTCACCTGGGTACCGCCGGTGACGGTGCTGCGGATGTCGGTGCCCGGCTCCTTGAGGACGGGCGCCGACTCGCCGGTGATGGCCGCCTCGTTGACGTAGGCCACCCCCGCGACCACGTCTCCGTCGGACGGGATGAGCTCGCCCTCGTGGACCAGCACCAGGTCGCCCTTGCGCAGGTCGGCCGAGGAGATCGTCTCCTCCCGGCCGTCGACCACGCGGCGGGCCGGGGTGTCCTTACGGGTGGCGCGCAGCGTGTCGGCCTGCGCCTTGCCCCGCGCCTCGGCCAGCGCCTCGGCGAAGTTGGCGAAGAGCACGGTGAACCAGAGCCAGAGCGAGATCTGGATGACGAAGCCGAGCCCGGCGCGCGGACCGGCGATCACGTCCTTGAGCATCACGACCGTGGTGACGACGCTGCCGATCTCGACCACGAACATGACCGGGCTCTTGACCATCCAGCGCGGGTCGAGCTTGCGGACCGCGCCGCCGAGCGCCGGGCGGATGAACTGCCAAGTCCAGACGCTGGCACCGGCCCGCCGCCGAGCGGAGAGGGCCTTCATGGCGTCGGTCTCCGGCGAGCGCTCCGTCGGCGGCTCCAGCCCGCGCGTGGGATCGGCGTCGCGCTCCGGATGGGTGTGGACCGGCGGCCGGTCCGGGATCTGCGACTGAGACATCCCCTATCCCTCCGTCAGAAGAGCTTGCCGGCGTTGCCGAGGAAGTGCTCGACGATCGGGCCGAGCGCGAGCGCCGGGAAGAAGGTCAGCACGCCCACGATCAGGATGACGCCGGTCAGGAGCACGACCCAGATCGGCCCGGTGGTGGGGAAGGTCCCCAGCCCGGGCGCCACCGCCTGCTTGCGCACCATCGACCCGGCCAGCGCCATGGTCGGCACGATCACGAAGAGGCGGCCGATCAGCATGGCGAGTCCCAGCGTCGCGTTGTAGGGCAGCGTGTTGCCGGTGAGGCCGGCGAAGGCCGAGCCGTTGTTACCGGTCGTCGAGGTGAAGGCGTAGAGGATCTCGCTGAAGCCGTGCGGCCCGGCGTTGTTGAGCCCGGCCAGACCCCAGTGGCTGACCGACGCCAGGGCCGCGAAGCCCAGCACGCTCGCCGGGAAGACCAGGATGGCCAGCGCGACCATCTTCATGTCGAAGGCCTCGACCTTCTTGCCGAGGTACTCCGGGGTGCGGCCGACCATCAGGCCGGCCAGGAAGACGGCCAGGACCGCGAAGACGATCATGCCGTAGAGGCCGGAGCCGACCCCGCCGAAGATCACCTCGCCGAGCTGGATGTCGACCATGGGGATCATGCCGCCGATGGCAGTGAAGCTGTCGTGCATGGCGTTGACCGCCCCGCACGAGGTGACCGTCGTGGTGACGGCGAAGAGCGCTGAGGCGGCGGAGCCGAAGCGCGTCTCCTTGCCGCTCAGGTTGCCCAGCGCCTGGTCGATGTGCAGGCCGGACAGTGCCGGCAGCGTGCCCGTCTCGGCCCGGTAGGCAACGAAGACGGCCCCCAGGTAGA
>DATKRJ010000434.1:0-11394 GCA_035532355.1 Thermomicrobiaceae bacterium
CCGGGGCTCAAGCCTCCGGGCTACCAGACACAGCCCACTGAAGGGGCTGGCAGGACGGGGGGACGAGCCGCGGTGAGCCGGCGTGACGGGAGCCGCGCCGGGCCGGACGAGGGTCCGGACGACGGGTTTCCGCGTCGGGACGCCGAAAACGGGCAGGTCGTCCGGGCGGCTGCCACACGGGTATGACGGCCGGACGGACGATGGACGACAGGACGTTGCAATGCCAGCCGATACGTCGCTGCCCAGTTGGCCGCCAGGCTCTCCGGTGCCACCACGCGACCCCGAGCGCTCAGCCCCGTCAGTGGGCTTGGTTCGGTCAGCCCGGGGTTTACGGTCATTGACGAATAGAACCGGTATACGGCGGCCAGCGAATCGAGCCGCGTTGGCCGGCAGCGTCGCGCGGGGCAAAAGCCGCCGCGCTAACAAGACGAAGCCCACTGAAGGGGCTAGCAGCGCGGGGGCGCAGAGCACGGGCGAGCGGCCGTAGTACCGAGGTATTCTGTCAAAGACCATCAACCCCGGGCGCAGTTCAGGTGGCGCGGCTTGGGCCCCGCGCGACGCCAGCCGCGGAAGCTTGAGCTCCGCGCGCATGCTCCGCTTGCCCCGAGCCGGCTCGGCGGTCCCAGATCCGGTCTCGACGGTGGCCGTCGCCGCAGCGCCCTTGAGCTCGCGTTCGTGATGTTGGCGCTGGCCATCGGTCCGACGCTCAAGATTGCGCTGGTCGGCGTTCTGATGCCCTTTGCCTTGCACGTGGGCAACCCTGGACCGGCCTCGGCGTCCTGCCGGCCATCGGCATGCTGGCGATCACCGCCAGCTTCTGGCTGCGGCGCATCCTCGGACACACCGGGTGGCGCCTGCTCCACTACGTCTCCTTCTCAGTGTGGCTGGTCGCGCTCGCGCATGGGATCGGCGTTGGGAGTGATACGATCAAGCCATGGGCGGCGCCGCTCTACCTGGCCACGGCCGAAGCGGTGGCGTATTTGACTGTGTACCGCGTGCTCAGCGCCGGCCGGCGCTTGGATCCACCGATTCCTCCACGTCGGCCGTTCAACGCGCGTGTCATCAGATGAGCTGGGATGAGGCGTACCGCATGCGGGTGCTGGTGGTGGAGGACGAAGAGAAGCTCGCCGACCTGGTGGCGCGGATGCTGAAGGCTGAACGCTTCGACGTCGACGTGGCCTTGGACGGCCCAACGGGCCTGGAGCGGGCGATGAACGCCAGCTTCGATGCCGTGGTGCTCGACCGGATGCTGCCCGGGATGGACGGCCTGGAAGTCTGCCGCCGCCTGCGCTCGGCACGCGTGATGACGCCGGTGCTGGTGCTGACGGCCCGCCGGGAGCTCAACGAGCGGGTGCAGGGGCTCGACGCCGGCGCGGACGACTACCTCGGGAAGCCGTTCGCCTTCTCGGAGCTCCTGGCACGACTGCGGGCGCTAACGCGCCGCGGGGAGCGCCCGCTCCTCGCCTCTGTCTTACGGGTCGGGGACCTGACGCTCGATCAGCAGACCCACCGGGTCGAGCGCGGCGGGCAGGAGGTCGACCTCAGCCCACGCGAGTTTGCGCTGCTCGAGTACCTGATGCGCAACGCCGGCCAGGTGCTGACCCGCGACCAGATCCTCCAGCGCGTCTGGGGCTACGAGTCGGAGCCGGAGGGCAACGTCGTCGACCTCTACGTCCACTACCTGCGCAAGAAGCTCAAGGACTCCGGTCGCGCCGCGGTAATTCGTACCGTGCGCGGCGTCGGCTACGTCGCGCGAGCGTAGGAGCGCATCGTGTTTCGCGGCGTTGGGCGCAAGCTGGCCATCCTCAACGCACTGGTCGTGATCGCGGTCATCGCGCTCGCCGGCGGGGTGATCTACCTGGTTCTGCTGCGGAGCCTCAACGCGGAGGTCGACCGCTCCCTGAGTGCCCGCATCGGGGAGATCAACGACGTCGCGGTCGGCGGCGCGAACGGGGTGCCTCCTTCCGATGGGGAACGCGACGGAACCGCGGATCCAGGCGATCGCCAGGTGCTGCAGTCGGGCGACACGATCCTGATTGCGGTGAACCCGGACCACAAGGTCATGTACAACCCGCGCGGCATTATCCTCAGTGGGGTCCCGGTGTCGGCCGGGATCGATCGCGCGCTCACCGGGCAGTCCGACGCGCGCTCGGTCGATATCGCCGGCATCGGCCGGATGCGCGTGGTCTCCGCGCCGCTGCGCCACGACGGGACGGTGATCGGCGCGGCTCAGGCGCTGCAGAGCCTTGACCAGCACGAGGCGGAGCTCGCCACGGTGCGCTGGGTGACGTTGCTGGGCATCGGCCTCGGTGCGCTCATCGCGGTGCCGGTCGGGTTGTTCCTGGCCAGTCGCGCGATGCGTCCGATCGACGAGGCCTTCGTGCGGCAGCGAACCTTCGTGGCCGACGCCTCGCACGAGTTCCGCACGCCGCTGACGCTCATCCGCGCCAATGCCGAGATGGCCGGCCACGATCCGCGCGCACCCGTCGCGTCGATTCAAGGGGAGCTCGGCAGCATCCTCGAGGAGGTCGACCGCTCGGATCGCCTGGTCGAGGACCTGCTGACGCTCGCGCGAGCGGACGCCGGCCGGCTCACCCTGGACCGGGAGCCGCTCGAGGTCGCGGCGCTGGTGAGTGACGCCGTGCGAACCATGCGGCCGCTGGCCCTCGAGCGCGGAATCGATCTGGCGGCACGTCTGTCGGACCGCTGCGAGGCGATGGTCGACCCCGAGCGACTGCGACAGGTGGTGCGGATTCTGATCGACAACGCGTTGAAGCATACGCCGCAGGGTGGAGAGATCACCGTGACCGTCGGGCGGCGCGGACGCGACGCCATGGTCTCCGTGTCGGACACCGGTGCCGGCATCCACAAGCACGACCTACCGCACATCTTCGATCGCTTCTACCGCTCCGATCGCGCCCGGACGCGCAAGACCGGCGGCACCGGCCTGGGGCTTCCGATCGCCAAGGCGCTCGTCGAGGCGCACGGAGGCAAGATAGCGGTGTCGAGCGAGCCCGACAGGGGCACCACGGTGACGTTTACCGTTCCGGCGCTCGTTCACAGCCGGCAGGCGGCCGGGACTCGCGAAGAGCGCGCGCTGAGCTGACACTCACGTTGCACCGCACGGCAGCGGTTGACGGCTGCCCGGTACCGCGTCAGGCCGCTCCCGAGATGTCGCGCGTCTGGAACAGGTAGAACGCCCCGCCGCCGAGCACGAGCGTATACCCTACCAGAACCAGCAACGCGTGCAGTGTGCTGACCGACGTCTGTCCCTGGCCGAAGATCGACACACCCGACCACGCGGTGATGTTCTGCCCCAGCAGGTACTTCGCGATCGTCCCGAACCAGCTGAACAGCCCGGACAGGATCGCCACGATGATCTGCTCGGCGAGGTAGTAGCCAATCCCGAGCGCCATGCCCGTCGCGGACGAGCGCGTCAGGACGGTGATGAACATGGAGAAGACGATGTACGGGACCAGGCCGACCCACATCTTGCCGAGGTCGCGGAGCGCACTGCCCCAGGTCGTCGCGCCGGTGATGGCCGGCGACCCCGCCAGTTGGTGCGCGAAGACGCTACTGACGGCAGAAACTGCGACCACGACGATGAGCGCCGCCAACGCGAGCAACAGCAGCAGCAGCAGCTTGGCCGCCAAATAGGGCCATCGTCCGGTCCCACGAACCAGCGCCGGCCGAATCGTCCCCCACCCGTACTCCGCACCGAAGACCGAGGCAGTCAGCACCGCGAACAGGATTAGCCCGATGCCGAGGCTCACTCCCAGCGCCGCGGGAAGGCTGCCCGGCAGACTGAAGCCGTCCGCCAGTCGGTTCAGTTGTTGTTGCGTCTGTGCGGCGGCCTGTTGGCACTGTGCCTGGAGCCCCTGGATCACCTGCTGCGATGTCCCGGCCGGCACGGCGCCGGGCTTACCGGAGAGGAGGTCGTCGCAGCGGACCTCGAACCGGCTGCCGACGGACCCGCCGGTCAGGATCCCACCGGAGCTCCGCAGGTTCTGGTAGCGGAAGTAGTTACCCCAGACTGCCAGCTGGGACATCAACAGCAGCACCACCAGCAGGATCCAGGGCATCCACCGTCGGGCCAGCTTGAACCAATCCCAGCGCAACAGCGTCGGCACGTTGGTCATGAGCCCACCTCCGCGGTCTCGGCGGCCGCCGTGGCCTCGCCGGTGATCTCCAGGAAGTAGTGCTCCAGCGACGTCTGGATTGGGGCCATCTCGGCCACGTAGACCTGCTCCTCCGCCAGCGCGCGACTGAGCTCCCAGGCTCGGTCGAGCGGCGCGTTCACCGTAAGAGCCCCGTCGTTCGCCACCACGCCGGTCACGGTGGGGAGCGCCGACAGGATCGAGGTGGCGCGCGCGTCGTCGGTGGTGTGCAGCCGCAGCGCCTCACGACCCCGCAGCAGTTCCTCGACGCTGCCCTGCGCGATCAGCCGTCCGCGCGAGAGGATTGCCACCCGATCGGCGACCTGCTGAACCTCACCCAGCAGGTGACTGGACAGGATCACCGTCCGTCCGTCGGTGCCGAGCCCGCGGATGAGCTCCCGTACTTCAGCCACGCCGGCCGGGTCGAGCCCGTTGGTGGGTTCGTCGAGGAACACCAGGTCGGGATTGCCGAGCAGCGCGTAGGCGATGCCCAGTCGTTGTTTCATCCCCATGGAATAGGTCTGGAAGCGTCGATCCGCCGCGTCACCGAGCCCCACCCGTGCGAGGAGCCGATCGAGCTCGGCCTTCCCGCCATTGTCGCCGATGCCGGCGAAGTAGCGCAGATTCGCCCGACCGGACAGGTAGGGGTAGAAGGCCGGCGACTCGACGATCGCGCCTACACGCCGCAGGTCATTCGGGTGAACTCCCAGCGTGGCGCTCTCGAACAGGCGGATCGTGCCGGACGTGGGCCAGACCAGCCCGAGCAGCATGCTGATCGTCGTCGTCTTGCCGGACCCGTTTGGCCCGAGCAGGCCGAAGACCCCGCCGCTCGGCACCTCGAGCGAGAGGTCGTCCACCGCCACGGTCTCCGTGTAGCGCTTTGTCAGGTGGTGTGTCTCGATGACCAGACTCATCGGCTGCTCCTCATGCATCTCGCGGCGGCCCGACTAGGACCGGCGTTCGGCGACACCGCTGCCCGCGCCGGGACGTACCTGCCCGGTGCATCGTGGCACGTCGTGCCGACGGCGGCGTTCACGCAAGCCCCCAACCCGCGGACCGCGGTGGACGTCGCGGCCGCTCGCGCACGCGTCGTCGACTGGGACCTCGAGTCAACGACGGGAAAACTGCCGCTCCAACTCCTGCTGGCTGAGATGAAGCATCGTCGGGCGCCCGTGGCCGCAAGCCCGCGGCGCGGTGCAACTCTCCAGTTGGGCGATCAACTCCCGCATCTCCAGTAACGTCAGCGCCTGTCCGGCGCGGATGGCCGAGTGGCAGGCCGTACTGATGATCAGCGACTCTATCCGGGTGGCGCCACGGCCTCCCTGCGCAAGTTCTTCCAGAATCCCGACCAGAACTGCCCGCGGATCACGCCGGGTGGTCATGGCCGGCACCGAGCGGACGGCGACCGCGCTCCCACCGAACGGTTCGAGCTCGAACCCGATCTTCGCCAGTTCCTCGCGATCGCGACCGACCACCTCGCTCTGCGGCGGGGTCAGCTCCACGACCAGCGGTTCCAGCAGGCCCTGCACGTCGGGAGAGGACGACTCGTGCCGCGTCCAGAGGCGCTCGAAGAGCACCCGCTCGTGGGCCGCGTGCTGGTCGATGAGGTACATTCCTGCTGGCCCCTCGGCGATGATGTAGGTCGCCCCGACCTGCCCAAGCACGCGCAGGATCGGGACGTCGCCGTTCGTTTGGGTTGAGTTCGACGGCATCGCCTCGCCATCTGCTGCCCCGGCCGGCCCGTGGGCGGAGTCGGGCACGCGCACCTGATCCGGATGGGCGAGCGCGAGCCGACGCTGCAGATCCGGCGCGCTCAGCGGCACGTCGACCATGGTGGGGACGACCTGCTCCGGCGTGTGGAGTACGAGCGTCTCCCGCACCGCCCGCTGCAGCGTTGAGAAGACGACTCGCTCGTCCGAGATGCGGACCTCGCGTTTAGTCGGGTGGACGTTGACGTCGAGCCGGTCCGGCGGAACCTCGATCCGCACTACGGCCACCGGGTAGCGGCCGACCATGATCAGGCTGTGATACGCCTGCTCCAGCGCGAACGCCAGCGCCCGGTGCTCTACCCAACGCCGGTTGATGAGGAGGACGAGCTGCTGCCGGCTGCCGCGCGTCAGGGTCGGCAGGCCGACGTAGCCGTCCAGTCTCACCGGCGGCGTCTCGCCATCGTCGTGCGCGACCCGGATTGGCACCATCTCGTCCGCCACGTCGGCCCCGAAGACCCCGACGACGGCGTTGCCGAGCTCCCCGGACCCGTCGGTGGCCAGCGCGATGCGCCCGTCGATCGTCAGCTCGAAGCGGACCTCAGGGAACGCGAGCGCACACGCGGCCACCACGCGCTGGATGTAGGTCGCCTCGGTCTGATCCTGCCGCAGGAACTTCCGCCGGGCCGGCACGTTGTCGAAGAGGTCGCGAACGGTGACGATGGTTCCGGGCGCCGACGCGAGGTGCGTCGGGGACTCCCGCCGGCCGAAATGCGACACGATCGACTCGGCATGCCCCTGTCCGGCGGCACGGCTCACGACACGCAGCTCACTCACCGCCGCGATGCTAGCGAGCGCCTCACCGCGAAAGCCGTAGGAGTGCAAGCCGGCCAGATCCTCGAACGCGGACAGCTTGGACGTGGCGTGGCGCTCGAGCGCGTGTGGCAGATCCTCGGGCGCGATGCCCGAGCCGTCGTCGTGGACCCGAATCAGATCGCGGCCGCCGGCCACGATCTCGATGCGCACCGTTCGCGCCCCCGCGTCCAGCGCGTTCTCGACGAGTTCCTTGACGACCGAGGCCGGGCGCTCGACAACCTCGCCCGCGGCGATCTTCCCGATGGTGGCGTCGTCCAGCGTATGAATCGGCATTCGCCATCCCTCGGAGCGAGTATATCAACGCGCCCGGCCGGGATTATAATGGTGACAACAGGAGGCCCCATTGGAGTGGGCGAGGGCTGGGATGATCGTCACGATCGCCGGCCCTCGTTCGAATCCTGGCTCGGCGGAAACCGTCGCGAGACGCCACCGTGGCGCTCGACCGCGAAGCGCCAGGGGCGCTCGATGCCTCTGCGCACTCCGACTCGTGTACCGACGGCGATTCCCGCGACCCGGCGTCCCGGCTGAATCCAGAGCGGCGCCCGGTCGAGCGTTCGCCCGTTGTCGTGCAGGCTGATGCCGAGTGCGATGGCGAGCCGACCGGGTCCCGAAGCGAGTCGCGTGCCGTTGCCACCGCCCCGGCGACGAGCCATCAGGTCGATGCCGAGGTACGGCTCGATGGCGCGGACCAGCACCGCCGAGGGTTCGCCGCGTTCACCGGTGACGACGTTGAAGCATGGGTAGACGCCGTAGGCGACGTAGACGTAGGCGGTTCCGGACGGGCCCCACATCGCGGTGACCGCGCCCGTTCGCCGGAAGGCCGCGTGGGAGGCGGGGTCGTCGGGGCCGCCATAGGCCTCGGTCTCGACGATGAACCCCGCGGTGATCCCGTCGTCCCGCAGCGACACCAGCAAGCATCCCAGAAGTCGCCGCGCCGCCTCCACCGGCGAGCCACCGTACCACTCGCGCGGCCAGGCCCCGCTGGGGTCAACCGCGAGGGCGGGGTGTGCGTCCCCGCTCTCCGGCGGCAGCCAGGGCTCGCTCACCCGCCGAGCTCGCCCAGCCGGCTCTGCAGCAGTGCCACACGCTCCTGCGCCGCCGTGAGTCGCTCACGATGGCGCTCGACAACCTCGGCCGGCGCCCGGGCGACGAAGTTCTCGTTCGCCAGCAGCCCGCTGGCTCGGGCGATCTCCTCCTCGACCTGGTCGATCTCGCCGCGCAGGCGCGCGCGCTCGGTGTCGAGGTCGACCAGCCCCGCCAGCGGCAGATAGACCACGGCGTCGTCCACGACCAGGGTGATCACCTGCTGCGGTGCGCTCGAGTCGTTCGCGCGGAGCTCCAGCCGGTCGGCGCCGATGCGGGCCAGGAACCGGAGCACGCCCTCGCTCTCCCGCAACGTGTCGAGGTGAGTTCCCGGTAGCACCACCGCACTGATCCAGCGAGCCGGTTCCACTCCAGCCTCCGCCCGGGCGTTGCGGATTGTCCGCACGGTGTCCATCAGGAAGACGAACTCCCGATCGACGCGCTCGTCTCGCGCGGCGGAGTCGGCCGTGGGCCACGGAGCGACCATGATGCTGTCACCCGCATGTGGCAGATGCTGCCAGAGTTCCTCGGTCACGTAGGGCATGACTGGGTGCAGCAGGCGCAGCGAGCGCTCGAGCACGTAGGCCAGCGTTTGGCGCGCGGCGGCCTGGGCCGCGGCGTCTCCGCTGTTGAGAGCCACCTTGGTCGCCTCGATGTACCAGTCGCAGTACTCCGACCAGAGGAACTCGTAGAGCCGCCGGCCGGCCTCACCGAACTGAAATGCCTCCAGCAGCTGGGTTACGTCCGCATTGAGCGCGGACAGCCGGCTGAGGATCCAGCGATCGGGCAAGGTCTGGCCCGCGGACGGTGCCGCGACCGAGCCGTCCCCGTCCGTCGCGACCTCGGCTCCCTCGATCGCGCGCAACACGTAGCGTGTCGCGTTCCAGATCTTGTTGACGAAGTTGCGGTTGGCCTCCACCCGTTGCATGCCGAGTTTGAGGTCGGCACCCGGCGCTCCGGCCGTGATGAGGGTGAAGCGCAGCGCGTCGCTCCCGTAGTCGGCGGTGATTCGGGTCGGATCGAGCACGTTCCCCTTGGTCTTGCTCATCCGCTGGCCCGCCTCGTCCCGCACGGTCCCGTGGAAGTAGACCGTGGAGAACGGCGCCTCACCCATGAACTCGATCCCCATGAAGATCATGCGGGCGACCCACAGGAAGATGATGTCGTAGCCCGTTTCCATGACGGAGCCGGGGAAGAAGTAGCGCAGGTCCTCCGTGTCGTCCGGCCAGCCGAGGGTGCTGAACGGCCACAGGCCGGAGCTGAACCACGTGTCGAGCACGTCGGGATCCTGCGTGACCTCGGTGCTCCCGCAGCGCTCGCAGCGCTCCAGCGTCTCCTCGGCGGTCGCCATCACCTCGCCGCAGGCCGAGCAGGTCCAGACCGGGATTCGATGCCCCCACCACAGCTGCCGTGACAGGCACCAGTCGTGGACGTTCTCCATCCAGTGCAGGTAGATCCCCTTGAACCGCTCCGGCATGAACTGCACGGTCCCATTCCGGGCGACCTCGATGGCCGGCGCCGCCAGCGGTGCCATGTCCGCGAACCACTGCAGGCTGATCAACGGCTCGACCACGGTGCCGCAGCGGTCGCAATGGCCGACCGAGTGGACGTGCTCGTCCACGCGGACGAGGAAGCCGTGGCGCTCGAGCTGCATCACCACGTTTCGCCGGGCCTCCTGGATGCTCTGTCCGGCGAACGCCCCCGCGTTCTCGTTGAGCGTGCCGTCGTTGTTCAGGATGTTGATCGACGGCAGTCCGTTGCGTTGGGCGATCTCGAAGTCATTCGGGTCGTGCGCCGGAGTCACCTTGACCGCGCCGCTGCCGAACTCCGGGTCCACCGCCTCGTCGGCCACGATCGGGATGGGCCGGTCCATCAGCGGCAGGCGGGCCATTCGCCCGATCAACCCGGTGTAGCGCTCGTCGCCGGGATGGACAGCCACCGCGGTGTCGCCGAGCATCGTCTCCGGCCGGGTGGTTGCCACCTCCACGAACCCGTCGCCGTCGGCGAGCGGGTAGCGGAGCAGCCAGATGTGACCGTGGACCTCGTCGTAGTTGACCTCCAGGTCGGAGAGCGCGGTCATGCAGCGCGGGCACCAGTTGATCATGCGCTCGCCGCGGTAGATCAGGCCACGGTCGTAGAGTCGCTTGAAGGCGGTACGCACGGCACGCGACGGCTCCGGGTCCATAGTGAACGTGAAGCGCGACCAGTCGCACGACGCTCCCAGAATACGCAACTGTTCCCGGATGCGCCCCCGGTAGCGGTCCATCCATGACCAGACGCGCTCGAGAAACAGGTCGCGCCCGAGGTCGTGGCGGGAGAATCCTTCGGCCGCGATCTCCTTCTCGACCACCCATTGACCGGCGATGCCGGCGTGGTCGGCTCCCGGGAGCCAGAGGGTGGGATCTCCGAGCATACGGTGCCAGCGAGCCAGAATATCCTCGACGGTGACGAACAGGGCATGCCCCATGTGCAGCTCGCCGGTCACGTTCGGTGGCGGCATCACGATCACGAACGGCGGTCGATCCGAGTCGACCCGCGGCGTGAAGTAGCCCTGCGCGTCCCACCAGTCGTACCAATGAGACTCGACCGCGTCGGGGTTGTAGGACCTGGCGAGCTCACCGCGCCGAGTGGAATGGGCCATGGTGTTCACCTCCACGGTCGACTGGTGGTCCGGCAGCCGCGTCGCCGAAAACGACAGACAACAAAACGCCGCCCTCATGACAAGGACGGCTGCGGCCGCGGTACCACCTTGCTTCGGCACTCGGGACATGGCCACGAGTTGCCGCGCTCTGACGCGATAACGGGCGTACCCGCGGCGACCTACTGCGGCGACGGTGCGCCATTTCGATCGTCGACCTCGCGGGCGACTTCCGCCGCTCTCCGCTGTCCGGGGCTCTCAGTCGGTGACCCCGGGTCCCTGTCGCGGAGGGGTACGGCGTACTCCTCCCGGTCCACGGCCCCGCGCCTGGGCGCGGGTGTTGCCCCATCTATACCACCTGTCGGGTCCGACCGTCAATTGCGAAACGTTGGGTTTCGGCGTCCGGGCGGGCGATCGCGCGCCCGCAACGCGCTTGACAGGCCAACGGCCGGACCCTATACTCTTTCACTTGGTTGGTCGCTGCGAGCTTCGCGCCGACGTAGCTCAATTTGGCAGAGCAGCTGTTTTGTAAACAGCCGGTTGCGGGTTCGAGTCCCACCGTCGGCTCCGATCCTGGGGAGGTTCCCGAGTGGCTAAAGGGGCCTGGCTGTAAACCAGGTGCGTTACGCTTCGGGGGTTCGAATCCCTCCCTCCCCACCAGGCCCGTCGCCATGATGGGCCTGCTTTGCTATTTTGGCCCATGTCGCTCGGGTGGGAGTGTTGCGCAACCAGTTCGAATCTGGCCATGGGCATGGAGTGGAGTGGACGCCGCGGCCCGGTAGGGGCGACGCGTCGGAGGGTTGAAGAAGCGTGGGCAAGCAGCGGTTTGAGCGGACGAAGCCGCACGTGAACATCGGGACGATCGGGCATGTAGACCACGGCAAGACGACGCTGACGGCGGCGATCACCAAGACGCTGGGGTTGAAGGGGGCGG
>DATKRJ010000435.1:0-5494 GCA_035532355.1 Thermomicrobiaceae bacterium
GTGCCGCCGCGTTAGAATAGGCCCCGCCTGAGGCGATTGGGATGCCTGGTGAGAGGATGGATGATGAGCACCACGGAACCGGCCGAGTCGACCTGGCGACCACCCATGATCATCATGCTCGTGGCGCTGGTCGCGCTCGTGCTCGGAGCCGCCATGATCGTCTTCGTGGCGCTGGACTACAAGAGCTACTGGACCTCGACCGGCAAGATCATCACGCTGGTCGGACTGGCCGGTATCTGGCTCCTCGGCCTCCTCGCCACCGGCGCCCTGGTGCGCGTGTCCACACGTCGCTAAAGCGATCTGCAGAAGGATCGGCCGAGCGCTGAGTCGACGTCGGGCATACGCGCGGGGTGGGCGAAACGCCGAAGGACGCCGCGCGGGCCTCAAGCCGCCGCACTGACCGAACGAAGCCCACTGAAGGGGCTGGGTTCTGGCCAATGGTTGCGAGAAATGCTGTAGCGCGGCACCGATCCGGCGGCGCGACGCCTCAGGGGTGACACGACGTCCCGGGCGCGTGAGATCGTCGCCCGTGGGCGGCCCGGTCGCGACGGGTCGGCCGGGTCGACGCGTTTGGCGCTCGCCTCAGTCCACGGCCGCGCCGACCAGGACCGGCTCCGCCGCTGCGTGGAGCACGCTGGTCGAGACGCTGCCCAGGCGCAGCCGGGCGATCCTGCCCAGGCCGCGGCTGCCGACGGCGATCAGCGTCGTCCCGCCCGGCGCTTCCGCTGCCTCCAGCAGGCACGCCGCGGGGGAGCCGACCGTCGCTTCAACCTCCGGCCGGACGCCGACCCGGCGCTCGAGCTCGGCGGCGCGCTCCTCGAGCAACGCCTCGGCGCGCAGGGTCATCTCGGCGGCCGTGTCGGGCTGTACGTGGGCGGTAGCCGGAGGCTCGGGGAGCGCGCACAGAAGCCGCGCCGGTATGCCGAGCGCGCCGGCGATGGTCAGCGCCAGTTCCGCCACCGCCAGCGCTTCGTCCGATCCGTCGTCGCCGACGAGCACCTGCTGGGGCGGCCAGCCGTGCGCTCCACCGCGCACGACCAGCACCGGGCAGCGCGCGCTGTGGACGATCCCCTCCGCCACGCTCCCCAGGATCAGGCGCTGGATCGTCCCGCGTCCCCGGCTGCCGACCACGATCAGGTCGGCCGCGAGCTCCCGCGCGAGGTCGGTCACCTCGTCGGCCGGGCGGCCCAGGCGCAGGTGGAACTGCGTGACCCGCGCGCCGGCCGTCGCGATCCGCCGGCCCTCGCGTGTCAGGACGGCTTCGGCCTGCTCGCGGTAGACGTCGGGGTAGCCGACCGGTGGGTAGGGGAAGGTCGGCGCCGGGGCGAGCAACCAGGCATGCACCACGTGCAGCTCGGCCCCCGACGCCCGGGCGAGCTGCACGGCCGCCCGCAGCGCCCCACCGGCGTTGTCGCTGCCGTCCGTCGCCAGGAGAATGCGCTCCATCGTCTGCCTCCGGACTCCGACCTCGGACCCCCGGCGCGGGGCCTTGCCGTCCCACGTGTGAACCGTAGCGGGTAGCCGTTACAGTTCCGTCAATCCTGGCGCCGGAATGTAACAGCTTCATGTCACGCGGCCGGATCGGCGGGCCAGCGGGCCAGGGTGCGGCTTTTCTCGCCCTGAGCCCGGGCGTATGCTGCGGGCCGGGGCGCGGCGCCCCATCGATGGGACCAGGGGAAGGTGGTGTCCATGGCAACGACCTACGAGCGGGCGCTCGAGATCATGGCGATCACACCGGCGATGCTGCGGGCGATCGTCGACGGGCTACCCGAGGACGCGCTGCGGCGCCAACCGGCGCCCGAGTCCTGGTCCCCCCGCGACGTGCTGGTCCACATGCTGCGCGCCGAGTCGGCCGGGATCGGACCGCGGGTGCGGGCCATGCTGACGCAGGAAGATCCCGAGCTGCCGCCGCCGGCGGCGGCCGAGGTGCCGGCGGGGACCGCGGAGGTGGTCGACGGCTGGGTCGCGGCCCGCACCGCCAACCTGCTGCTGTTTCGCGGCATCACGCCGGCGCAGCTCGAGCGCAGCGGCCGGCACGCGCGCTTCGGCCGCGTGACGGTGCGCGAGCACCTGGTCGAATGGGCCTACCACGACCTCGACCACCTGCGTCAGCTGCTGGCGGCGCTGCAGGCCGAGCTCTACCCCGACATCCCGGTCTTCCACGCGCTCTACCCGAGTCCGGTCTGACCCGCCAGCCGGCGTCTCGTTCCGGCAGCCGAGCCCGACGAGTGGGAGGATCGATCGACCCGAGTCGGTCGCCGAGGGGTCCGTACAGTAGCGACACGGCCGCCCCGTGCGTTCTACCTATCGAGGAGCGGGGCGCCGGTCGGGGTGTCGCGGCGACGGTGTGCGGCCCGGCCATCGGTCGCTCGGGAGGAGACGGCCGTCACCCGGGAAAGGACACACCTGACTTGACCGATCTGCGAGCCATCGTGTACGCGCCGCTGCGGTCGCAGTCGCCGCTGCAGCACTACCAGGTCGCGCCGGTGCGCCGGGCCGTTCACGGCGACGTGATCCTGCTCGCGAGCACCCAGCTCGGGCCGGACTTCAACTTCGCCTCCGTCCTCGGTCCGGTCGCACCCGAGCGCTTCTTCGCCCAGGCTGAGGCCTTCTACGGCGGTACGCCCTACGGCGTGCTGCTGGACGTTGAGGCGGCCGCCGAGCTCGACCGCGTGCTGCGGGACGCGGGCTGGGAGCTGGACGAGGAGGAGCCGGCGCTCGCCCTCGCGTCCATCCCGGCGGCCCCACCGCCGCTTCCGTCCGGACTCGAGATACGCCGGGTAACGACGGCGGCGGAGCTGGACGCGTTCTTCTCCATCACCGGTACCGCCCGGCACCGCATCCCCTCGGTGGCGGCCGCGCTCGACCCGGACGTGGCCCTGTTCGTGGGCTACGTCGACGGCCGGCCGGTGGCGACCTCACGAATCTCATGTCACGGTGCGGTCGGCGACATCAACGGCGTGGTCACGGCGGAGGCATATCGCCGCCGCGGGATCGGCGCGGCGATGACCTGGGCAGCCATCGAGCAGGGGCAGCGTCGCGGCTGCGATGCCATGACGCTCACCGCCACCGAGCTCGGGTACCCGGTGTACCGGCGTATGGGGTTCGTCCCGGTCTGCATCTTTCGAACCTACCTACCGCCGTCCACTCCCGGACGCGGCTGAGCGTGGAGGGAGATGAACGGCGATGATCCAGCGCGGCGATGCGCGTTACACCGGCGTGACAATCCGGCCCGATCGTCCCTCACGCCGTGCGTCCACAGAGCCCGACGTCATTCGGCGCGGCGCTCGTTACGTTTTTGACACATCGGACCGCACGGTTGAGACGTCGCTGCGACGAAGGGTTGCTAGAGTGATGGTGGACACAGCGCCGCGCCGGTGGCGCCCCGTCGAGCGGCGCGGTTGGGATCAGCGCTGACCGTCGATGGAGAGGGTTTCATGTTCGAGGGTCTATTCGAGCCCGCCCATGCGATCATCATCCTGGTGATCGCCCTGATCCTGTTCGGTCCCGGGAAGCTGCCGGATCTCGGCGCCGCCCTGGGCCGCGGGATCCGCGAGTTCCGCAGCGGCATGCAGGAGACGTTCGACTCGTCGACGGGTTCGACCCCGGTCGAATCCGGCGGTCGATCGCTGGCCACCCTGGCCTGCTCCTGCTGTGGCGCGGTGCTCCCGAGCGGCGCACACTTCTGCGGGCAGTGCGGCGCGCCGACCACCCCGGAGGCGTAGCCCGCGCGAGCGTCCGGACGGGGATCGGACTTCGTCCGCCGGCGGGCCGGTCGCGCGGCCCGGATGGGGAGCGGTCAGCATGTACCGGAGAATCGACGTCGCTATTGACGAGAGCGAGCCCGCCAGCGCCGCGCTGGACGCGGCGCTGCGGCTGGCCGGGGAGCAGCAGGCGCGTCTCCGCGCCGTCTACGTCGTCGACCTGGAGCCGCTGCTCGCGACGGGTGCGGAGGGAATCAACCTGGATGCCGTGGAGACCGCCTGGTGCGCGGCCGGCCATCGGATTCTCGAGCGCGCGTCGTCCCTGGCCGCGGCTGCCGGAGTGGACATCGAGACGAAGCTGCTCGAGACGCCGAAGGACGGCGTCGACATCAGCGACGCCATCGTGGCCGATGCGACCTCCTGGAAGGCCGATGTGGTCGTCATCGGAACCCACGGCCGGCGCGGCCTGGCCCGCCAGCTGCTCGGCAGCGTCGCCGAGGCCGTGGCCCGCACCGCCACCATGCCCGTCCTGCTGATCCGCGGCCCCGCGGCGAGCGCCTGACGCCACGGCGAGGCCCGGCTGGTGCCGTCCAGACGGGCTTCTCCCGATGGTCGGTCCGGTCACCCGTTTGCCACGTCTCCCGCCCCCTGCTGTCACGTTGCTGACACGCCCGGCCGCGACTTTCTGTTGCCCTTGTAGCTGCCCGACCGCTTAGCTAGGGAGGGCCGCCGGGCGGGTCGCCCAGCGTGCCGTGCCGTCCGCCGGCGTCAGCGGACCCGACGGAGGCGCCGCCTGGATGGGCCTGGACGGAGCTCGGGAGGCTGTGGCTCGTCGCGCAGCGGCGACCACCCAGGGAGCAGGAGATCGTTGGCTATCGCTGAAGGTGTCCACGTCGCGTCACCCCGCCGGCCGCTCGTCGGCACGGCCGTCCACATCTGGTGGGCGCGGCTCGATCAAACGGCCGAAGAACTGGAGCAGCTCGAGCGCACGCTGGCCGACGACGAGCGGGAGCGGGCGGCGCGCATCCGCCTGAAAGCGCTCTCCGCGCGCTTCGTCGCCGTCCGGGGCATTCTCCGCGCCATCCTCGGCCGCTACCTCGACGTGGCCCCGGACCACGTGCGCTTCCGCTACGGCGACTCCGGCAAGCCGGCACTCGCCGACGAATTCGCGGGTTCCGGCCTGCGCTTCAACCTGTCGCACTCGCACGGGCTGGCCCTCTACGCCGTTACCCACGCGCGGGAGGTCGGCGTCGATCTCGAGCGGGTCGACCCACGCGTCGACGCCGCCGGGCTCGTCGGGCGCTGCTTCTCGTCGCGCGAGCAGGCGGAGTGGTCCAGCCTGCCCGACCGTAGCCGGGGACTGGCCTTCCTCAATGGCTGGACGCGCAAGGAGGCCTGGGCCAAGGCGCTCGGCGACGGACTGGCCCGACCGCTGGAGCAGGTCGAGGTTCCCCTCCGGACGCTGCCGGCGATCGTCGGGGTGCCGCTCGGCGGGGACCCTGGATGTGAATGCTGCACGCTCCACGAGCTCGCCGCGCCCGAGCCCGGCTACGTTGCTGCCCTCGCCATCGAGGGCGACGCGGTTCCGCTCGCCACCCGGTACTGGCCGGACGACCTGGCGCGCTGGCCGGCGCTCGACACCGGGACCTAGCGGCCCAACGTCCCCACAGCGGGCGCGGCCGAGGAGCGTTGCCCATGGGCTGGCAACCGATCTACAAGCACCCCGGGGACCTGCGGGTAACGCCCAATCTGGGGGACTACGCGCGGGTCCGCGCCGGGTTCTCCTGGGA
>DATKRJ010000436.1:0-7964 GCA_035532355.1 Thermomicrobiaceae bacterium
GCCTACCGCTACGGCGAGGACGAGATCGCCCAAGCGCGCCGGACCGTGTCCTCCTGATGCGCCTTCTACAGCACTTCTCGCAACTATTGGCCGGAACTCAGCCCCTTCAGTGGGCTTCGTCCCGTCAGCGCGGGGACTTTAGCCCGCGCGACTCCAGCCGCGACGGCGTTAGCTCCACGCCACCCGCGCTCCAGCCCCTTCAGTGGGCTTCGTCCTTCAGCCCGGCGACTTTAGTCCCGGGCGCCGTTGGCCGCGGCGGCTTGAGCCCCGCGCGCGTGCTCCGCATGCCCGACGCCGACTCGGAGGTCCGCCAATTCCCCTGCAAATCGCTCTTGACCCGTAGGGGCGCGATTCATCGCGCCCCATACACCTGAGCGGACAAAACCGCCGATCGACAAACGATACAGATTCCTGGTTCCCGCCGTCCGTCACTCCCGGTAGTGGCGCAGCAGCGGGCGCTTGGCGATCTCGACCAGCGTCAGGTAGGTCGCCACCGCGCCGATCAGGAACAGGAAGTACCCGACAGGCAGCGCGGTGAACCCGAGCAGCCGACCCAGCGGCGTGAAGGGCAGCGCGATCGCCGCCGCGATGATCGTCAGGATCGTCGCGGTCAGCGGCAGGCTCGGCCGGCTGCGCAGCGGGTTGCCGGCCGTGCGGATGACGAACAGCACCGACGTCTGCGTGACCAGCGACTCGACGAACCAGCCGGTGTGGAACAGCGTCGGAGAGGCGTGGAACAGCCAGAGCATGGCGAAGAAGGTCAGGAAGTCGTAGATCGAGCTGATCGGTCCGATCAGCAGCATGAAGTTGCGGATCAGGTGGACGTCCCAGCGGCGCGGCTTGCGGATGAAGTCGGGGTCGACCGCGTCGGTCGGGATCGTGATCTGGGCCAGGTCGTAGAGGAAGTTGTTGAGCAGGATCTGGGTGGGCAGCATGGGCAGGAACTTCAGCAGCAGCGGCGCGCCGGCCATGCTGAACATGTTGCCGAAGTTCGAGCTCGTCCCCATCAGGAGGTACTTGGTCACGTTGCCGAGGGCCCGCCGGCCCTCGAGGATACCCTGGTGCAGCACCGGGAGACTGCGCTCCAGCAGGATGATCTCGGCCGCGTCCTTGGCAATGTCCGTCCCGTTCACGACGGAGATCCCGACGTCGGCCGTGCGCAGCGAGGGCGCGTCGTTGATGCCGTCCCCAAGGAAGCCGACCACGTGGCCCCGGCGCTTCAGGGCCAGCATGATCCGATCTTTCTGAGCCGGGGAGACGCGCGCGAAGACGCGGGTCGTCTCGGCGACGTGCTCCAGCGCGTGGTCGGTCATGCGCTCCAGGTCGCTGCCGAGTACGATCTGGCTCGCGTCCAGCCCGACCGCCGCGCAGACGTGCCGGGTGACCAGCTCGTTGTCCCCCGTCAGCAGCTTGACCTCCACCCCGTCGCTCTGCAGCGCGCGCAGGATGTCGTCGGCGTCCGGTAGCGGCGGGTCGCTGAAGGCCAGGAAACCCGCCAGCGTCAGGTCGTGCTCGTCGGCCGCGGTGTAGGCGGCCTGGGCCGGCATCGACCGCGACGCGACGGCCAGCACGCGGTAGCCGTCGTCGCTCAGCCGCCGGTAGAGCGCCTCGACCTGGGAGGCCGACTCCCGGCCAAGCGTCACCGCGGCCTCGCCGTCCTGGTAGTCCACGCAGAGCGGCAGGATGCCCTCCGGCGCGCCTTTGGTGACGAGCAGGCGCCGGTCGGCCACGCTCACGACGACCGAGAGCCGTCGCCGCTCGAAGTCGAACGGGATCTCGTCGACCTTCTCGTACTCACCGCCGTCCGCTCCCGGATGGTCCAGGATCGCGGCGTCGAGCGGGCTGGCGATGCCGGTCTCGAAGCGGCTGTTCAGCGTCGCCAGCAGCAGGACGTGGTCGGACGGACGCCCCAGCGGATCGAGGTGCTGGTCGAGCGCCATCTGTCCCGACGTCAGCGTGCCGGTCTTGTCGCTGCAGAGGACGTCGATGCTGCCGAGGTTCTGGATGGCCGCCAGGTGTTTGACGATCACCTTCTGACGGCTCATGTGGATGGCGCCCTGCGCCAGCGTGACCGTCGTGATCATGGGCAGGAACTCGGGCGTCAGTCCGACGGCCAGGGCGATGGCGAACAGCAGCGAATCGAGGGGCGGATAGCCTTTGGCCAGATTCACCAGCAGCACGAAGAGCACCAGGAAGAAGACGGTGCGCATGATGAGGTAGCCGAAGTGGCGCAGGCCGCGCTCGAACTCGGTCTGGGGCGGGCGCGCGGTCAGCCGTGCCGCGATGTCGCCGAAGGCCGTGCGCGCACCGGTGAGGGTGACCTCGACCACCGCCGTGCCGCTGACGACCGAGGTGCCGAGGAACACCAGGTCGGACTGCTCGGGGCCTGGCTCACCGGCAGCGTTGGTGCTGGCCGCCTCTTTCGCCACCGGAAGGGACTCGCCGGTGAGCGCCGCCTGCTGTACGTGAAGGTCGCGCGCGGTCAGAATGCGGCCATCGGCCGGGATGAGGTCGCCAGCCCCCAACCGGAAGACGTCGCTCGGCACGAGCTCGCGCGGCGGCAGCTCCCGCCACTCGCCATCGCGGAGCACGGTCGCGGTCGGCGCGACGGCCTCACGGAGACGGTCCGCCGCCTGCTGGGATCGGTACGACTGGAAGAAATTGACCACCGCGCTCAGGAGCACGATCACGACGATGATGGCGGCGTCGACGACCTCGCCGGCCACCGCCGCGACGACGCTGGCGGCGAGCAGGATGACGACGAGCGGGCCGGTGAAGAAGCGTGCGAACTCCACCAGCGGCGCGGCTCGGTGGATCCGGCCGGGCTCGTTCGGGCCGACTTCCTTCAGGCGCCGCTGAGCCTCGGCGGTCGACAGACCGGCGGCCGGCGTGACCGGGGTCGGCTCCCGGATGGGGCCCGTCGCGGTCACCATCGCCCGGGCCCCTCAGCCCCGCCGGGCGCGGGCTAAGCCGGCCCGGCCGGGCGGGCCAGCGCGCGGAGGCCCATCTCCGCCAGCGCGGCCAGCAGCAGTCCACCGATCACGGTCGGGAAGACGTGCAGGCCGGCGATATCCCAGCCCCAGCCGCCGAATCCGGCCAGGTGGTACTCGCTCCCGGTCAGGCCTCCCAGCCAGGCGGCTACCGCCGTGACGACCCACTCGAATCCGAACCGGCTGCGGATGAGCGCCTGGGCTCCCAGCCCAACCGCCAGTGCGAAGAGAATCAGGATGAAGTCGCCCTCGCCGGCCATGACGTCCGTCCTCTCGCGCGACACCGTGCCCCGGAGGGCACCCAGCCGCCCCGGTGCGGCCTCACCCTACGCGACGCCGCGTGGCAACGGCATAACGGATGCGGGTCGACCGTTACGAATCCGTGCCAGCCCGCTCGGCTGCGCCGGGTCGCGCGGGACCGGACCCCTTGCCGGTGGACGTCACCATCCGGGCGACTCATCGGATCAGCGGCACGCCGATCGTGGAAGGGCAGACAATGGCCGGAGTGGGACTGCTGGTCGTCGACGTCCAGAACGACTTCTGCCCGGGCGGCGGGCTCCCCGTGCCGCGCGGCGACGAGGTCGTCCCGGTCATGAACGCCTACATTCAACGCTTCGTCGAGGCGGGGTCGCGCGTGTACGCCTCGCGCGACTGGCACCCGATCGACAGCCACCACTTTCGCGAGCACGGCGGCCTCTGGCCGCCGCACTGCCTCCAGGGGTCGACCGGTGCCGCGTTCCGCGCGGATCTGGCGCTGCCGCGGGACGTGGTGGTCGTCAGCAGTGGGGTCGGCGTGGAGGACGAGGGGTATTCGGCATTCGAGGGTGCCACCGCGACCGGAGAAACCTTCGCCGAGCGCCTCCGACAAGACGGCGTGACCCACCTCTACCTCGGCGGGCTGGCCACCGACTACTGCGTGCGCGCGAGCGCGCTCGACGCCCGCCGGGAGGGCTTCGCGGTCACGCTTCTTCTCGACGCCAGCCGCGGCATCGACGTCGAGCCCGGAGACTCCGAGCGCGCCGTCGCCGAGATGAAGGCCGCCGGGGTGGAGATCGCCAGCCTGGATGCCGTCCGGCTGGGGGCTGGCTGAGTCGCGCCGGGCCTCAGAGCCCCTCGCGTCCGCGGGTCGCGGCCTCGGCCGCCGCCTGGCGCACCGCCAGCCCCGGGCTCAGTTCCACCGGGTAGTCGCCCGGACCCTCCAGCCGCAGCAGCGGCTCCGGCACGCCCGCCATCTCCGCGCGATGGCAGCTGCGTATCGCCGCGAGCTCGGGGTCGACCAGCACCTCGCCGGAGCGCATCACCGGCTCGAGCAGCGGCTCCCAGTCCGGCCCCGGAGCGGCCTCGTCCCGCCCGGCGATCACGTCACCGGCGAAGCGCCCGTCGGCGCCCCGCCGCCGCCACACCTGTTTGGCGCCCACCAGCGTCCGCTTGCCCTCGCTCAGCTTGAGCCGCGGCACCCCGTCATACTCGACCAGCTTGTAGGCCATGTCGAGCGCCGGGGCGTCGGCCGCCGTGCCGACACGCGTGCCCACGCCGTAGGCGTCGATGCGCGCGCCGGCCGCCGCGAGCTTGGCCAGCTCGAACTCGTCGAGTCCGCCGCTGGCGATGATCTGCACGTCGCGTAGACCGGCCGCGTCCAGGATGCGACGCACGCCGACGCTCAGCGCCGCCAGGTCGCCGCTGTCGATGCGCACCGCCCCAACTCGACCGCCCCGCGTGCGCAGCTCGAGGGCGATCTCTACCGCGTGCTCGGCCCCCCGCAGCGTGTCGTAGGTGTCGATCAGCAGCGTCACCGGCCCGGGGTAGACCGAGGCGAACGCGCGAAACCCCTCCAGCTCACTCGGGAACGCCTCGATGAACGAGTGGGCGACCGTCCCCGACACGGGGATGCCGAGACGCTGGCCGGCCATCAGATTGCTGGTGGCGGCGAAGCCCGCCATATAGCAGCTGCGCGCCACGCTCAGTCCCGCGTCGATCCCCGGTGTCCGGCGCAGGCCGAAGTCGACCAGCGTCCGTCCCGGCGCCGCGATGACGCAGCGGGCGGCTTTGGTCGCGACCGACGTCGGGAAGTGCAGTGCGTTGACGAGCACCGTCTCGGCAAGCTGCGCCTCCAGAATCGGGGCCTGGACCTCCAGGATCGGCTCGTCCGCTAAGACCACCCGCCCCTCCGGGACCGCCCAGACGTCGCCACGGAAGCGGAAATCCGCCAGCCGGTCGACGAAGTCAGGGCGGATCTGCGGCAGCGTGCGCAGGTAGGCAAGCTCCCGGGGGCTGAAGCGCAACGCGCCGAGCCGTGCGAGCGCCTCGCTCAGGCCGGCCACCACCAGAAAGGACCGGTTGGCGGGCAGGCGGCGCACGAACAGGCTGAACGTCGCCCGGCCGCTCATGTCCAGTGCGGCGTAGGCGGCGCCCATCGTCAGCTGGTAGAGGTCGGTGGCCAGGGCGACGCCCGGCGGCGCGGACTCCGGGACCATGCCGGCCTCGCTAGCGGTCCGCGGAGACGGACGGCTGGGCCGCATCCGCGCTCGCGAGGGCCTCGAGGATCGGTTCCGGCGGGACCATCATCACCGGCGTCGTGCCGAGCTTCAGCAGCTGCTCGGCGACGCTGCCGAACACCACCCGGCTGAGACCGGTGCGGGCACGCGTCGCCATCACCGTGAGGTCGGTGACGCCTTCACGCTCCAGGCCGATCAGCGCATCGGCGGCGTACCCCTCCAGCAGGTGCGGCTCCGCGCGCACCCCCTGCTCGCGCAGCCCGGCGACGCGCCGCTCGACATACGCGCGCGCCTCCCGTACCAGCCCGGTGACCACCTCGGCGATCGCCTCCGCGGCACCCGGCGTCTGCGGCGTCAGCCGCGCGTAGAGCCGGGTCGTCTCGACCACGCGCGCGATGTGCAGCACCGCGTCGAACGCCTGCGCCAGGTCGGTCGCGTAGGGAAGGGCCGCCTCCGAGTAGGCGGTGCCGTCGAGCGGCACCAGGATCGCGTCGATGACGGCCGGGCGCTCCAGGCCGGACCGGATGAGCAGGACCGGGCTCGCGGCGCCATGGACCACGCGCTCAGCCACGCTGCCGAAGGCCCAGCGGCGGATCCCGCTCCGGCCGTGAGTCGTCATGACCACCGTCGGGTCCAGCAGCTCCGCCGCCCCGTCGATGATCTGCTCCGCCGGGTCCCCGACGTGAATGCTGATCTGTACTCGATCGTCGATGCGCCGCGCCTGCGACCGCAGGTACGCTCGCACCTCCTCCTGCAGCGACGCCGAGGAGTCCGCCGGCACGACCTCCAGTAGGTGCAGGATCGAGCCGGTACGCTCGGCGATCGCCTGAGCCAGCGGAATGGCCTCCTCGGCCAGCGTCGAGCCGTCCAGCGGCACCACGACAGTTCCGGTCATCGACTCGCCTCCTCCGTGTGTCGGCCGCCCCGCCCTCAGCGACGCGCCCTCCCCCCGGCCGGCGCCCGACCGGCATCCGGTCGTGCCGCGGAGCCGCGTATCGGCGGCACCATCAGGATGGGAGTCTGCCCCTGGCGCAGCAGACGCTCGGCCACGCTGCCGAGCACCAGGCGGTTGAATCCCCCGCGCCCGTGCGTTGCCACCACTACCAGGCCGATCTCGTGCGTCGTCGCGTACGCCAGCAGCGCCTCGACCGGTATTCCGTCCAGTACGACCGCCCGCAGCGGCACCCCATCGGGCCGGAGCCGCTCGACGATCGGCCTCAAGTAGTCGGACGCCTCCGTCTCCAGGTCCGCGACCATCTCCTCCAGCACGGTATTCGGCACCGGAGACTGGCTGGTGCCGGTCAGGGTGAACAGGCGCGTCGTCTCGGCTACCCGCGCCAGGTGGAGCTCGGCGGCGAAGGTGTGGGCCAGCGCCACGGCCAGCGGCAGCGCGTCCTCCGCGAGCGCGGACCCGTCCAGCGGGACCAGCATGCGATGAACCGCCTCTGGGTCGATCGGTGCCACGCCGGAGCGTAGCAGCAAAACCGGGGCCACGCCGCCGCGCACGACCTTGTCCGCCACGCTTCCAATCAGCCAGCGCCCCAGCCCGGATCGACCATGGGTGGTCATGACGACCAGCGGCCGCGGAAGGTCTCCGGCCTCGCGCAGGATCTCCTCCGCGGCGTCGCCGACGCGCACCCGCAACTGCGCCTCGATGTCGGCCCGGCGAGCCACCTCCCACACCGCGTGCTCCGCCTGTCGCTCCGCCTCCGCCGTGCGCTCGTGGTCGATGACCCGGACCAGTCGCAGTGGGATCCCGGCTCGCGCCGCGATCGCCTTGCCGATCGGAAGTGCCGCCTCGGCCAGCGCCGATCCATCCAGCGGCACGAGGACGGACGCGATCACCTCATCCATTGCCCGTTCTCCTCAACGTCAGTCGGCGGCCCACGCCCGCGATGTCGTCGGGCGCCGGCGACGCGGTCGGCCTCGACCGCGCTCCAGGGAACACCATCCGGCTCGCCAGCGCGTCCTCCACGACCTCGACGAGCTCCGACGCCTCCAGCGGCTTGACGAGCATCCGAGGCAGCGGCCCGTTCCGCGACTCCATGACGCCGGCCGGCGTACCGACGTCGCGCGCTATGAGCGTCACCGGAATCCGGGACGTCGCTGGGTCGGCACGGAGTTCGGCCAGCACGTCGAGGCCCTCGCCCGGGCGCTCCAGGTCGCGTTCGAGCAGCACGAGCAGCGGTTGGACCTCCCGCACCAGGTCGTGCGCGCGCGTTGCCTCCCACCAGAGGATCGGGTTGAAGCCGGCGTCGGTCAGGATGTCGTGGAGCCGATCCAGGGAGTCGAGGTCCGCGTCGACCACGAAAACCGTCGGATTGCCCATGGCACGCGTCCTTCCCGGACTCCCGCGTCGACGGTCCCGCCGTGTCCACGGTACGCTACGCGCCGTGTCAAGCGCATGCGCGCCCGGCGGATGGGTGTCGCACGTTCGTGGCAGTTCGGGCGGGGCGCGAGCCGGCCGGCGCTACATCGC
>DATKRJ010000437.1:0-7151 GCA_035532355.1 Thermomicrobiaceae bacterium
GCGCGTCGGAAGTGGTCGATCTGGACGTGGCACAGGGCCACGGCGAGGGCGTCCGCCGCGTCGTCTGGCTGCGGGACCTCATCGAGGTCGAGCAGGAGGCGCACCATTTCCTGCATCTGCGGTTTGTCGGCCTTGCCGTAACCGGCCACGGCCTGCTTTACCTCAGCCGGTTTGTACTCGACCACGGTCACGCCTGCCTGAGCCGCCGAGAGTAGCACGACGCCGCGCGCCTGACCGACTGCCAGGGCAGTCGTCACGTTGCGTGCGAAAAACAGCTCCTCGATCACGACTACATCCGGCGTGTAGTCCCGGATGATGCGCGTCAGCCCGTCATAGAGCTGGAGCAGTCGCGTTGCCATGCGCTGCTTGGGGCTGGTCGCGAGCACGCCGAAGTCGAGCAGCCGTGGCGGCGCGTCCCCTACCAGAACACCGTAGCCGAGCAGCGCCGTGCCGGGGTCGACACCCAGCGTGATCCGCTCGCGCTCGGTCACCTGACCCTCAGACGGGCGAGCGGGGCGGTTAGTAAATCGGCAGAATCCCTCGGTTCGACGAACCGCTTCCGGCCAGCCGTTGTCCCCTCCCCGTCCGCTTCGGCAAAGAAATGCCCAACCGCTTGCAAAGGGCAAAAGTGTCGGCTATACTGGCCTTCGGGAAGCGAGACTAGGGGAGAAATGGTTCGAGTCGGGGAGCCGAACCACTTGGATATACACATTCGAGGCCGATGAACTTGTTTGCCCTGGGGCCGTCGGCCCGGGGTTTTTTTGTCTGATTTGCTCGACCTCCGTGGGCGCAATAGCGTGGAAAAGGTGGTGTAGAGGCCGATGGAAGCGAGCCTTATTGCGCGCGGCAAGGATCGCGGATACCTGCTTTCGGAAGAGATCATCGCCGCATTTCCCAACGTCGAGGACAACGTCGAATCCCTGGATGAGTTCTACCTGGCGCTGGTCGAGCAGGGCATCGAGGTACTCGATCAGGATCCCGCGCCACCACCCACCCCGCTTCCCGAGCGTTCCTTTCATACCACAGCGACAACCCGTCTGCCGTCAATCGACCACCGCCAACCGGACGATGACACGGTGGCCGGCGTCAGCGATTCGGTCCGCCTCTACCTGCAGGAGATCGGTGAGACGAGCCTACTCACGATGCAGGAGGAGGTCTGGCTTGCCAAGCGCATGGAGCGTGGCAAGATGGCCGAGACGCGCATCCTGACAGGCGACTACGTCTCGGAGTCGGAGTGTGACGAACTCCTGGCCGACAAGGACGATGGCGACAAGGCTCGGGCACACCTGATTCAGGCGAACCTGCGCCTCGTCGTCAGCGTGGCGAAGAAGTACGTCGGCCGAGGCCTCTCCTTCCTGGACCTGATCCAGGAGGGGAATATCGGTCTCATGAAGGCCACCGACAAGTTCGACTACAAGCGCGGCTACAAGTTCTCCACCTACGCCACCTGGTGGATCAGGCAGGCCATCACCCGAGCCATCTCCGACCAGAGCCGTACCATCCGCCTGCCGGTCCACGTCGGTGAGACCATCAACCGGGTGAAGAAGACCAGCCACCGCCTGCAGCAGATCTTCGAGCGCGAGCCGTCTTACGAAGAGGTCGCGCGCGCCATGGACATCCCGGAGGAGAAGGTTCGCCAGGTGCTTGACGCCTCCCGCCACCCGGTCTCGCTCGAGGCACCGGTCGGCCAGGAGGGCGACGCCTTCCTCGGCGATTTCATCGAGGACGAGACGATGCCTCCTCCCCTCGAGCTCGCCTCTCAAGAACTGCTCAAGAATCAGATCGGCGACGCCCTCGACAAGCTCACCGAGCGGGAACGGCGCATCATTGTTCTGCGCTTCGGGCTGGACGACGGGCAGTTCCGCACCCTCGAGGAAGTCGGACGCGAGTTCGGCATCACGCGGGAGCGCATCCGACAGATCGAGGCGAAAGCGCTCCGCAAGCTGCGTCACCCCCAGTACAGCCGTCACCTGCGCGGCTATCTCGACTGAAGCCGCCTGCGGCAGTGTCTGAATCGAGAACGGCCGGCGCGAGCGCTGGCCGTCAACATCTGTCAAGAGGCTCATCGATTCGACGAACCGCGCGGGCATTCAGCAGCGCGCACGTGCTCCGCGTGCTGTGCATGTGCCCGGCTGCTCAAAATGTCTGCTCCCCGCGGTCATCTACGTACCGACTGAAGAGCAGTGATGCGTTATGTCCGCCGAAACCGAAGGAATTGCTCAGCGCGTGTTCAATAGACTGCGAACGCGGACGGTTGGCGACGAAGTCCAGGTCGCAGTCGGGGTCGGGGACGCGGAGGTGCCAGGTCGGCGGGATCACGCCGTGCCGAAGTGCGAGGATCGTCGCGACCGCCTCGACCGCGCCGGCCGCGCCGAGCAAGTGCCCTGTCAGCGCCTTGGTCGAACTGACGGCCGGTACGCGCGCGCCGAAGGTCCGCTTGATCGCCAGCGTCTCGAAGCGGTCATTGAGCGGCGTCGACGTGCCGTGCGCGTTGACATAGTCTACGGCGGCAGGTTCGATGCCGGCCCGCCGGATGGCACCGGCCATTGCCGCGGCGGCGCCCGCCCCATCGTGCGCAGGCTGGGTGATGTGGCCGGCGTCGGCGGTCGCGGCGTACCCGCTGACTTCGGCGAGGATACGGGCGGCGCGGTCGAGCGCGTGCTCCAGCGACTCCAGCACCAGGACGGCCCCGCCTTCCCCAACGACGAATCCGTCTCGCGTGGCGTCGAACGGGCGGCTGGCCGTCTCCGGGTCGTCATTTCGGGTCGAGAGCGCCCCGAGGGAGGCGAAACCCGCCACCGACGCCGGCGTGACTGCGGCCTCGGCGCCGCCGGCCAGCATGACGTCGGCGTCGCCGCGTCGGATGATCTCCGCCGACTCGCCGATGGCGTGAGCGGCGCTGGCGCAGGCCGAGAGCGTGGCGAAGTTCGGTCCACGGGCGCCGAGTGCGATCGACACGTAGCCAGAGCCCATGTCAGCCAGGTACATCGGGATGAAGAACGGACTGACGCGATCCGGGCCACGGGTGATCAGCGTCCCAATCTCTCGCTCAGCCGTCTCGATGCCACCCAGCGCCGTGCCCATCAGCACGCCGACCCGCGGCGCGCTGCGCTCATCGATGGCGAACCCGGAATCCGCCAGCGCGTCTTGCGCCGCCGCGACCGCGAAGTGGACGAATCGGTCGGTGCGGCGTGCCTCCTTCGCGCCCAGTCGCGCCCTGGGATCGAAGTCGCGCACTTCGGCCGCCACACGGCTCGCGAACGCTGCCGCGTCGAAACGGGTAATCGGTCCGGTACCGGAACGTCCGGTGACCAGCGCGTCCCAGGCGGCCTCGACGGAGTTGCCGATCGGGCTTACGATTCCCAGGCCGGTGACGACCACCCGCCCCCGAAATTGGGATCCGCGACTGCTAGCCACGGGTCAGCACCTCCGGGTTCAGGCAGCGTGGCGGTCGATCGCCCCGTAACACGGCAATGACGTTCGCCGCCGCCAGCTCCGCCATGCGGGCGCGGGTCGCCTCACTTGCACTGGCGATGTGCGGCGTGATCACCACTCGGGCCATCGACAGGAGCGGGCTGTCGGCCGGCAGCGGCTCCGGATCTGTGACGTCGAGCCCGGCGCCCCAGATCGTTCCTTCCTGCAGGGCTTGCACCAGCGCCTGAGTCTGGACGACCGGCCCGCGCGACGTGTTGATCAGCGTCGCTGTCGGCTTCATCAGCTTTAGCTCGCGTGTGCCGATGAGTCCACGGGTCTCCGCCAGCAGCGGCACGTGGAGCGTGACGAAGTCGCTCTCGCGCAGTACGTGGTCGATGTCCCGCCGCTCGGCCCCGGTGGACGCCTCTGCGTCCGGCGCCGGCCGGCTGTCGGCATAGAGGATCCGCATCCCGAAGCCGTGCGCTCTGGCAGCCACCGCCGAACCGATTCGGCCCATGCCGATGATCCCCACCGTCGCGCCGTGGACGTCTGGTCCCAGGAAACCCATGGGCTCCCAGGTCTTCCACGCGCCGGCCGCTGCCGAGCGCGCTCCGTCAACGACGCGGCGGGCAACGGCCATGAGAAGAGCGAAGGCGTAGTCGGCCGTCGTTTCGGTCAGGACGTCCGGTGTCGTGCAGACCGCCACACCACGCGCGGTACAGGCCGGCACGTCGACGTTGTCGAAGCCTACCGCGAAGTTGCTCACCACCCGCACCGTCGGCAGTTCGTCGAGCAGATCGCCGTCGACCGGATCGGTCAGCAGCGTCAGAAGCCCGTCACAGCCGCGGCCGAGAGTCACGAGGTCCGCACGGCTGGGCGGTTCCGATTGGTCCCACAGTGCCACGTCGGCCGCCGCCCGCAGCATCGCCAGTCCCGCCTCGGGGATGACCCGGGTGACCGCGACCTTCACGCCTCCTCCTCTCCGTCGGGCGGATTCTAGCCACTGGCGTCGGTCCGGGCAATGTCGCGCGAACCGCACGAGTTGAACGAATGCCTCGCGAATGGTAATATTCGTGGCGGCTCAAGCCCCACACCGCACGTGAAGCGTGACAACGTTTTGAGCCAACGTGTCATGACTGACGGGAGCTGCTAAGCGAGTCTCGTGGGACTCGGGGTTGCGGCACCCACCTGCGCGAGCAGGTTCAAAACCGAGTTGCTCACGGCGGTGTTGGGGTTTTGGCCTTCACTGTTGCCCGCTTTTCCGGGCACCTGCCGGAGCCACGGGTATGATCTTCCTCCTCCTCGGCACGGATCGTCTGGCAATCGACGAGCGCCTCAGGTCCCTGCGCCTCGAGCACGACCCGTCGGGAATCAACACCACGATCTTCGATCAGGCAGCCGCTCAGCTTGGCGGGCTCCGCAGTGCCGCGCTCGCGCCCGGCTTCTTCGGCACGGCACGGGTCGTCGTGGCCCGGGACCTGTTCGCCGAGCCCGTCCGCGCCGGCTCCTCGGGTCGAGCGAGGGCCTCTGAGCGTTCCGCGGTGCTGGCTCTCCTCGCCGAGATTCCGGATTCGACCGTGCTGATCGTCGCGCAGTCCGCGGCGTCGCCGGTCGAGCTTCGCGAGATCCGCGATCAGGTCTCGTCGATACGCGTCGAGACCTTCGAGGTGCCGCGAGGACGGGAACTCATCGACTGGGTGCACGACCGGGCTAAGCTGTACGAGGTGTCCATCGAGTCCGACGCAGCGGTGCGACTCGTCGAGGCGCTGTTTCCCGCCGGCTGGCGCGCGGTGGCGCGACGAGACGACGTCCCGCCAGACCTCTTTCGGCTCGATCGCGAGATCGCCAAACTGTCCAGCGCCGCGTCTGACGGCGTCATCACGGCCGCAGTCGTCGATGACCTGGTGGCCGGAGTCGAGTCATCCAACATCTGGGGGCTGACGGACGCGATCGCGGCGGGCGATGCCGCGGCCGCTATTCGGGAGGCAGAGCGAGCCGTTGCCACCGGCACGGCGCCAGAAGTGCTGATCGGACAACTGGCGGCTCAGTACGAGACGTTCGCCGCGCTGGCGGCTGGGGAATCCGCCGGGGTGTCAACGGTGGCCGCCGAAACCGGAATCACCGAAGCTCGGCTGCAGCAGGCGACTCGAGCGGCGCGCCGATTCCCAATCTCGCGCGTCAGACGCGGCCTCGCACAGCTCCGGGACGTCGACGTGGGGTCAAAACGCGGTGAGATCGATGCGGAAGATCTGCTGCTGGGGATCGTCGCGCAACTCGCCGCCGACCGCTGACCACAACTACTGACCGTTGCACAGGGTACTAAGGGGCCGTCAATGAATAAGTAGAGGCCTTGAGGCTGACCTGTTGTACTATGCGGGGATGATCGATGAGGCCGCGATCGGCGAGCGCTATCGGGCTCTGGCGGGTGAGTTGGATGAACGCCGGCGCCGGTTGTGGGCTGCGGCGGAGGCGCGCGTGGCGGGCCGGGGCGGGATCGCGGCGACGGCGCGGGCGACGGGGATGACGGAGAACACCATCCGCCGGGGCGTCCGGGAACTGGAGGCGGGGGAGCGGCTCGAGATGGGCCGGGTGCGGCGGCCCGGTGGGGGGCGCACGCCGCTCACGACGGCCGATGCGACGCTGCTCGCGGACCTGGAGCGGTTGGTGGATGCCGACAGCCGCGGTGACCCGGAGTCGCCCCTGCGGTGGACGGCCAAGAGTGTGCGGCGCCTGCGCGATGAGCTGCGCGCCCGGGACCACCGGGTCTCACACGAGACCGTGGCGCGGCTGTTGCGGGAGCTCGGCTACCGCCTGCAGGCAAACCGCAAGGTGCGCGAGGGCCGCGCGCATCCCGATCGCGACGCTCAGTTCCAGCACATCAACACCACCGTCACGGCCGCCCTGGAGGCCGGGGAGCCGGTGATCTCGGTCGACACCAACAAGAAGGAACTGGTCGGAGACTTCAAGAATGGCGGGCGGGAATGGCATCCCAGGGGCTCACCCGAGGCGGTCCGGGTGCATGACTTCAAGGACAAGGAACTCGGCAAGGCGATCCCCTACGGCATCTTCGACCTCGGGTCCGAGGAGGGCTGGGTGCAGGTCGGGATCGACCACGACACGGCCCAGTTTGCGGTCAACTCCATCCGCTGCTGGTGGGAGCACCTCGGCCGGGAGCGCTACCCGGACGCCCGCACGCTGACGATCACCGCCGACTGCGGCGGCTCCAACGGCTATCGCACGCGGTTGTGGAAGGTCGAGTGGCAGCACCTGGCCGACGAGACCGGGCTGGCGATCCAGGTCTGCCACTTCCCGCCGGGCACCAGCAAGTGGAACAAGATCGAGCATCGGCTGTTCTCCTTCATCACCATCAACTGGCGCGGCAAACCGCTCACCTCACTGGAGACGATCATCAACCTGATCTCCTCGACGACCACCCGCGGCGGTCTGAAGGTCTTTGCCCGGCTCGATGAGGGGACCTACCCCGCGAAGATCACGCTCTCAGACGCCGAACTGGAGGCCGTTTACCTGCACGGGCACGCCTTCCACCCCGAATGGAACTACACTATAAAACCGCGAGTTATTATCTGACGGCCCCTTAAAGTCCCCGCGCTGACGGGACGAAGCCCACTGAAGGGGCTGAGTTCCGGCCAATAGTTGCGAGAAGTGCTGTAGAAGGCGCATCAGGAGGACACGGTCCGGCGCGCTTGGGCGATCTCGTCCTCGCCGTAGCGGTAGGC
>DATKRJ010000438.1:0-3876 GCA_035532355.1 Thermomicrobiaceae bacterium
GCCGACGACTGGCAGACGACCGCCTGGGACGACCCGGATCTGGCCCTCCAGCCGTGAGCTGGTGAGCCCTATGGCGCGGCGTGGTCGACGAAGGTGTTGGTGTAGCACGCCGTCGGATCGACGTTCGTCGTCACCACCTCGACCGACTTCAGGAACTCCACCGTCGTCGACCAGGCGGCCGGGTCGCTCCAGCCGTAGGGGTGGCCGCTCGGCTGCTGCTCGAACGTGAGCGTGGCGGTCAGGACGTCGCGCTGCACGGTGGCGTCGGCCGGCGAGAGCTCCGGCATGCGCTTGATGGTCGCCTGGTAGGCCGCCTCGGGGTTGCGCTGTGTCTCTACCAGCCCGCGCAGCGAGGCGTTGACGAACCTCTGCACCACGTCCGGGTGCTGCTGGACCATGCGGTCGCTGGTGACGAGGCCGGTCGAGACGAGGTTCGCGTAGTCGGAGACGTTCATCTGGTTGACCGGGAAGCCGAGCGCCTTCGCCTGGACCGGCTCGTTGGTGACGAAGGTCATGGCCGCGTCGACCCGCTTCTGGGTGAGCGCCTCGAGCTCGGTGAAGCCGATGCTGATGATCTGCACGTCGCCGGTGGTGAGGTTGCCCGTCTTGAGCAGCGCCAGCAGGCCGAAATAGGTCGAGCCGTTGGGCGCCGAGACGCCGATCTTCTTGCCCTTGAGGTCGGCGGGCTTGTTGATCGTAACGCCGCCGCCGGCGAGGGTGATCAGGCCGACCGGGTACTGCTGGAACTGCTGCATGACCATCACCACCGGCACGCCGGCCGCCCGCGCCGGGATCACCGAGTCGCCCCCGCTGATCCCGAAGTCCACCCCACCGCTGCCGACCTGCTTGAGGAGGTCCGGATTGGAGCCGTCCTGGATGGTGACGTCCAGCCCCTCGGCGGCGTAGTAGCCCTGCTGGAGCGCGAGGTAGAAGGGGGCGGAGTTCATGCTCGGCAGGAAGCCGGTCTGGAGAGTGACCTTCGTGCGGGGACCGGAGGCCGCCGCCGGGCTGCCGCCGGGCGTCACCGCCGCGCCGGGAGTCGACGCGAGCGTCGAGCCGGGGGTGGCGGCGGTCGAGGTCGCCACTGAGAAGGTCGACGGCGCCGTGGTGGGCGCCAGCGCCGTCGAACCGCCGCAGCCGGACAGGATCAACGCCAGACAGAGGAGGAGAACCCCGGAGACCCGATGATGCACGCGTTGCTCCCATCGACGGTGGCCCCACGGCCGTCCAGCATCGACCGTCACCGAGGGTAGCACACCACCCGGTGGATCGCGCCGGACCGGCAAGGTTGGATCAGCGAGGCGAGCCGGGGTCGTCGCGGTAGGGCGCGGGGAGGTCGATACCGAAGGCCTCGCGCAGGAGCAGCATGTCGTGGCGATCGTCGGCCTCGGGCGGGTAGCCCTGGTGGACGAGGACCTGGACGTCGGGGCTGAGGCAGGGAACCGGCCTGCCGCAGACGAGCCCGACGGCGGCGAAGCCGGCACTCGGGTAGGCGAAGACGCGGCCGTCCTGCAGCCGCTGCAGGCCATCGCCCGACGGAGTGAACGTCACCGGATGCAGGTCAATCGCCCGGCCGCGGCCGTCGCCCAGGACGAGCCGGGTGGGCATCTCGGACTCGGTGATCGCGAAGCCGAGGTCGGCGAGGGCGTTGGTGGCGGGCTCGACGTCGTCGAGGGCCATGACCAGGTCGAGGTCGCTGTGGGGCCGGGAGTGGCGCCCGACCAGGGCGTCGACGCCCCAGCCGCCGTCGAGCCAGCCGCGGACGCCGGCTCGCGCCAGCCGGTCGAGGACCTCGAGCACGTCTGTCGGTTCCAGCGGACCTCTCCATTCGTGGCCGGTCCGGCCGGGGTTAAGGATAGCCCCGACGCGACAGCCAGCGTCGGGGCAGGTCTCGGGAGTGCAGGCGGACGCGCTCAGGCCTCGCGGCGGCTGAGGCGCCAGAGGAGGAGCAGGTAGGCCACCACGACCCAGCCGGCAATCACCAGGAAGGCGGACCAGAGGCTCGGGAAGACTGCCTGGCCCGACACGGCGTTGATGATCACCCGCGTGGCCTGGGACGAGGGCAGCAGCCAGATCGCGGCAGTGACGATCCTGGGGGCGTCGAGGCCGACGATGAAGGCCGGCGCGATGACCGGGATGAGCAGCAGGCCCCCCCAGGTGTTGAGTTGGTTGGCGCTGCGGAACAGCCCGCCGATGAGCAGGCCGAAGCCGATCAAAGCGACGCTGAAGACGAAGACCCCACCGACGAACAGTGGCAGGTTGGCCGGCAGCAGGCGCGTCACCCCCAGCAGCAGCCCGAGCGAGATCGCGATGTAGGTGATGCCGACGAGCGACTTGCCGATCACGACGTCGGTGTAGGACGCGATCAGGCCCACGGCGTCGAGCGTCTTCTTCTCGGTCTCCTCCGCCAGGATGATCGGCAGGGCCAGCATGGCGACCATGGCCACGAGCATGACCACGGCGGCGATCACGAAGTAGCTGCGCAGGCCGATGCGGTTGAGGATGGAGATCGAGGTGACGTCGGTGGCGGACGCGGCACTCACCGTCTGGGTCTGGATGGTCGCGACCGGACCCTGACCGGCTATCTGCCGCAGCGCCGGCTCGAGCGTGGCGGCTACGTAGTCTCCACCGTAGGAGGCCGACTCCGGCAGCATGACGGTCAGGGCCGGCGTCTGGCCGGCGCGGACGGCGGCGTCGAAGCCGGCCGGGACAACCAGCCCGATGTCGGCCTTCTTGTCGAGCACCGCCTGACGGACGGCGGCGGCATCCGGCACCGAGTTGAAGGTGAGCGTGACGGTCTTCCCGACCGTGTCGCGGACGGTGCCGATCAGCACGGTTTGATCGGTGGCGGCGTAGGCGACGGTCGCGGCCGGCGTGGTGGGCGTATTGTTGAACATAAAGCTGTAGAGGATGCCGACGCCGAGCGGCGCGATGATCGCCATCAGTACCCGGGCGTCGCGGATGGCGTCGAACAGGTCCTTGCGGAAGATGGCCAGAATGCGGGAGAGGTGCATCGGGCGCTCCTGACGCTACAGCGGCCGGCCGGCGAGGGCGATGAAGACGTCCTCGAGGGTGCCCTCGTTCGAGTGGACGGTCAGGACGCGACCGTCGCGCATCCAGCCGGCGAGCCGCTCGCCGTCGGCGGCCTCGTCGAGCTGGATGGTCTGCTCCTCGCGCGTGTCGAGCAGCACAGTCGCGGTGCGCTTGCCGTAGCGCAGCTTGAGCTCGCGCGGGACGTCGAGGGCCACGATACGGCCGCGGCTGAGAAAGGCGACGCGGTCGCAGAGCTCGTCGGCCTCCTCCATATAGTGCGTGGTGAGGAAGACGGTCGTCCCGCCGCGGGCCATGTCGGCGACGAGCTGGCGCAGCTCGCGGGCGGAGGTGGGGTCGAGGCCGCGGGTGGGCTCGTCGAGGAACAGCACGCGCGGCCGGTTGATCAGGGCGCGGGCGACGAGCAGGCGCTGCTTCATGCCGCTGGAGTAGGTCTTGACCTTGCGCGGTGCGGCCTCGGTGAGGCTGACCGTCTCGAGCAGCTCGTCGACGCGGCTCATCGGCACGCCGTAGAGCTCGGCGAAGAAGCGCAGGTTGTCGCGTCCGGTGAGGCGCTCGTAGAGGTTGGGATCCTCCGGGACCAGGTTGATGAGCGGCTTGACGCGGTCCATCTGGGTGGCGACGTCGAAGCCGGCGACGCGGGCGGAGCCACCGGTGGGATGGGCGCGGCCGGTGAGCATGCGAATGGTGGTGGTCTTGCCGGCGCCGTTATGGCCGAGGAAGCCGAAGACCTCGCCCTCGGCGACGGAGAAGGTGATGCCGTCGACGGCGCGGAGGTCGCCGTAGTGCTTGGCGAGGTCCGTGACCTCGACGATCGGCGGGCCG
>DATKRJ010000439.1:0-5685 GCA_035532355.1 Thermomicrobiaceae bacterium
CGGCGGGTCGCGGCCGCTGGTCATCGGTCTGCTGATCCTGTGGCGGGTGCTCCGCGGCTTCGCCAGCCCGGTCTACAACGTCAACCAGGTCAGCCTGCGCCAGCGGATCACGCCGGACCGGCTGCTGGGCCGCATGAACGCCAGCATGCGCTTCCTGGTCTGGGGTACCATGCCGATCGGCTCGCTGCTCGGCGGCTGGCTGGGCACCGCGCTCGGGCTGCGGCCGACGCTCGTGCTGGCCGCGATCGGCCAGACGCTGGCCTTCCTCTGGGTGTGGTTCTCGCCATTGCGCGGGCTGCGCGAGCAGCCGGCACCGGTCGAGGAGGCGATGGCCCAACCGGCCGCCACCTGAGCGGTCGCCGCGCCGGGCCATCGCGGTTCGTAGATTATGGAGAAGGGACGAGCGATGTCTGAGGATCGCCTGACGCTGCGGCGCTTCTATCAGGGCTGGGACGCCTACCAGCGCCTGCTGGTGGAGGCCATCGCGCCGCTCTCCGAGGAGCAGCTCGCGCTGCGCGCCGCGCCGTCGCTGCGCCCGGTCTGGCTGCTGGCAGCGCATATCGTCGGCACCCGGGTGGGGTGGTTCCACGGGCGGATGGGCGAGGGCGGACCCGAGATCGCGGCGCTCGATCCCTGGGACGCCGAGGGCGCGCCGCCGCGCGGCGCCGCGGAGCTGATCGACGGGCTGGAGACGACCTGGCGCATGATCGCCGAGTGCCTCGACCGCTGGACTCCGGCCGATCTCGACGCCACGTTCGTCCGCGATCTCGGCGACCGCACCGTGACGCGCAGTCGTCAATGGATCATATGGCACGTCATCGAGCACGACCTGCACCATGGCGGGGAACTCTTCCTGACCCTGGGCATGCACGGGCTGCCAACCCCCGACCTGTAGCCACCGTCACCGCTGCGGGCCCAGCGGCGCATCGCCGGGCGGCCGGGTCGGGCGAGCGGTTGTGTCCCGGCGATCACGCGCGCTTCCGACGTGCGGCGCCGGGAACGCTCGTCCCTCAACCGAGCCCCTGCCGACCGGAGCGGTCAGACGGTCGACGGGAACGACCTTCCCGGCACGCCACGGGCCCGCGTCCGGCCGGCGCGGCTGTCGTGCCTGCGGCCTCCCTACCCACGCTCGACTCCCGGGTGACCTCCGACCCCCAGGTCTTTACCCTGTAACGAGTTTGACATGGCCACCCAATTGCTGATGCCACTATTGTCACATTCGCTGGCCTATGGTAGACGGCATAGGCAGGGCACGTCGCTCCACGCCCGCGCTCCTCGCCGCCGTGCACGCCCGGTGAGGGGCATCGTGGAGCCGTCACGCGCTCTTGCTCACCGCGCTGACGGTCCCCGTCAGCAGGCGAGGAAGCCGGCTCGTCGCGTGGCGAGACACATGCACCGTTGGTTTGCGTGCGTTGAGAGGACGTTGCACCATGACCCCTTCCCCTGGCGACGGACAGCGGAGATCGAGTTCCCGGCCGACCGCCCGGCGGCTGTCCCTGTCCGTGCTCGCCGTGACCCTCGCGACGCTTGCGCTGGTCGCGACGCCACTGTCGTCCCTCGCTGCCCCCTTCGGTTCCCGAGTCATCCTTGCACCGTCGACACAGACCGCCGCTCTGGGCGCCACCGCCTCACTGACTGCGACGGTCAGCACCTTCTTCGGCGGCCGGCAAGTGGGAGTGACGGTCACCTTCGTCGTCAGCGGCGCCCACTCGACGAGTGGCTCGGCGGTGACCGACGCAAGTGGCAATGCCGTGTTCACCTACCGGGAGTACACGGCCGGTACGGACAGCGTCGTTGCCTCGTGGTCGGGCGTGAGCAGCAACACCGCGACCGTAACCTGGGGCACAACGGGCACGTACACCCTGACGCTCGCGCCGTCGAGCACGTCGGCCACCGTCAACACGGCAGTCGCCTTCACCGCGACCGCGGCCATCGGCGGGGTGCCGCAGCCCAACGTGCTGGTGAACTTCACCGTCACCGGCGCCAACGGCCAGTCGGGTTCCGCCTATACCGACTCGAGCGGCGTCGCCCAGTTCAGCTACACCGGAACCAACACCGGAACCGACACGGTGTACGCCGCGGCTTCCAGCTACCCGACTGACTCCTCGACTGTCAGCTGGTCATCGACGTCGAGCTCGGCGAACTCGGTCACGATCAGTCCGTCGAGCCTGGACGCACTCACCGGCACCGCCCAGTCGTTCACGGCGACCGTCGAGGACGTCAACGGCAACCCGATCGTCGGCGCGCTGGTGACCTTCAGCGTCACCGGGGCCAATAGCCGCAGCGGCAGCGCGACGACGAACGCGTCCGGGCAGGCAGCCTTCACCTACACCGGCACCAACGCCGGGGCCGATACCCTGACCGCCACGTCGCTGGGAGTGAGCGGCACGGCCGGCGTGACCTGGCTCACCGGTCCGCTCAGCATCACGCTCGCGGCCTCGAGCACCTCGCTCAGTCCCGGCACCTCGGTGACGGTCACCGCTACCGTGAGGGACGGGTCTAGCAACCTCGTCAACGGCGTGACAGTCCACTTCGTGGTCACCGGCGCCAACGCGACCAGCGGTAATATCGCCACCAACACGTCGGGCCAGGCCGGGTTCGCCTACACCGGCACCAATGCCGGCACCGACACCGTCACCGCCTTCCCCGACCTCAACAACAACGGCGTCCAGGACACGGGTGAGCCGTCGGCCACCGCGACCATCGCCTGGGTCGGGCAGCCTTCCCTGTCACTGGTCGCCTCCTCTACCAGCCCAGCGGTCGGGTCACCGGTCACGGTGACGGCCACGCTCGCCAACCCGGGCACCGCGGTCAACAACGTCGTCGTCCACTTCGCGGTCACCGGCGCCAACCCGCAGAGCGGGACCGCCGTGACCAATGCCAGCGGGCAGGCGACGCTGACTTACACCGGCGCCAACACCGGGACCGACACGGTCTCGGCCTACGCCGACCTCAACAACAACAGCGCGCAGGACACGGGTGAGCCGTCGGCGAGCGTCAGTGTGACCTGGGTCGCCGCGGCGCCAACCGCGTTCGCTCCGGCGCAGCCGACGACGGCCAAGGCCGGCTGCACCTACTTCGCCATCACCGGCCACAACCTGTGTGCCGGCTTCCAGGCCTACTGGAATAAGTTCGGCGGCCTGGCTATCTACGGCTATCCCCTCACCGAGGAGTTCGTCGAGAACGGCGTCACCGTCCAGTACTTCGAGCGGGCACGCTTCGAGTGGCATCCCGGCACCGACCCCAGCCACTACGACGTCCTGCTCGGCCTGGTCGGCGACGAGGTGACGGCCGGTCGCGCCACCCAGGCACCCTTCGTGCCGACCGCCGCCAAGGCCGGCTGCACCTACTTCGCGGCCACGGGGCACAACCTGTGCGCCGGGTTCGCGGCCTACTGGAACCAGTTCGGTGGGTTGGCGACCTTCGGCATGCCGATCAGCGAGGAGTTCCAGGAGACCAACCCCGACACCGGGCAGGTCTACACGGTGCAGTACTTCGAGCGCGCCCGCTTCGAGTGGCACCCGGGTGCCTGGCCGGCTCGCTTCGACGTCGAGCTCGGCCGGCTGGGGGCGCAGGTGCTGGCCATGCGCTACCACACGATGTACTGACGCCATCGGCCAGTCCCGCGTGATCGCGGCCGGGAGGGCAACCGCTCTCCCGGCCTCACTGTCTGCCCCGGCCCCGGGCGTGGCGGCAGCCCCACTACTACGCCTATCCGCATCACCTCCGAGGCCGCCCAATCCGGATCTGCCACCCGGCATGGCGGCATGTCATCGCCACTTGACGGGTTAGCCGATCTGCCCTATCGTGCGCGAAATATCCTGATGTGTCATCTGAGCGGTCCGGTGGGGGCCGCGACCGCCGGTATCCAGGAGAGGGGACGCTCACGCCATGAACCAGGTGGATCGATCTCCCGCCGCGGCACCCGCGCCGCGTCAGCGCATCGGGCCGACCATCCGGGAGCTCCGGCTCCGGCAGCGGCGCTCGCTGTCCGACCTCGCCGTGCGGACCGGCATCTCGGTGTCGTACCTGTCACGGCTCGAGAAGGGGCGCAGCGTACCGTCGTTCACGCTCCTGTCGCGTCTCGGGAGCGAGCTCGGCGTCGACGATCTCGGCTTCTTCGTGAGCGCCGAGCACGAGGCCGAGGCCATCGACGAGCAGCTGCGTCGCGCCCTGACCCAGAGCGGCATCCCGGAGCAGGTCTGGCCGGAGCTGCTGGAGCTCAGCACGACGGCGCGCCGAGCCCTCGCGGAGCAACTGGAGTCGGCGGACGGCCACACCGGCGGCTGAGACGTGGTGTCCCCCTGGAGTGGCGCCCCGTCGAGGCGGGCGATCAGGAAGGGATAGGGCGCTGGCACGCGTCGTTGGACTGGCCGCAACCCTCGCGCTGCTGGTGTGCCTGGCGTCGCCCGCGCTCGCCGGCGCGGAGTCGATCGCCGGCGGCGCCTTCGGCGCGACCTGGGCCTACAGCGATCTCCCGGTCGCGACGCTGTCCGCCAGTCGCACCTGGATGTGGGGCAGCCAGGCCGACAGCGGACCGCTGCTCGAGCCCTACGTCGAGGCGTCGGGTGGCCAACGTCTCGTCCAGTACTTCGACAAGTCCCGCATGGAGCTCACCCATCCGGCCGTCGATCCGAGCTCGATCTGGTACGTCACCAACGGCCTGCTCGCCGCGGAGCTGATCACCGGCCGGATGCAGCTGGGGGACACCACCTTCCACCAGTACGCCCCCGCTCAGGTGAACATCGCCGGTGATTCCAACGACCCCAACGGCCCCACCTACGCCAGCTTCAACCGTCTGCTCGGCTACGCGCCGATCCCCAACGGCTGGACCGTCACCCAGACCGTCGACCGCGCCGGGAACGTCGGCGCCGACCCGTCGCTGGCCGGCTACGGGGTCAGCGCGCTGGACCTGGGCGTGCCGACGCGCCACGACGTGGCCTCGGTCTTCTGGTCTTTCATGACCGGCTCCGGCACCGTCTTTCTCAACGGCGTGCGCCAGGGGCCCCTCTTCGCCAATCCCTTCTACGCCACCGGCTATCCGCTGACCGAGGCCTACTGGACCACCGTCCTGGTCGGCGGCGTCTCCCGGCAGGTGCTGGTCCAGGTCTTCGAGCGCCGGGTGCTGACCTACACGCCGGCCAACCCGCCCGCCTGGCAGGTGGAGTCGGGCAACGTCGGCCAGCACTACTACCGGTGGCGCTACGACCTGCTCGGTCAGACGCCGACGCCCGACCCGTCCGCGCCGCCCGCCTGGACGCCGCAGTCCGAGACCGATGCGATCGCCGTGCCGGGCGCGACCGTGAGCGACTATGAGATCACCGGCGCTACCGCGGCCGAGCTGTGGGCCAGCATGCACCAGCTCGGACCGCGCGACGCCTCCGGCGAGCATGCCGCGGAGACCACCTGGTACGTGTCCTGGACCTTCCAGCCAGATGCGAGCGGCACCTGCCAGGCCACCGGCGTCTCGACGCGCATCACGGTGACCTTCCCGCACTGGACGCCGCCGGTCGGGACGTCCCCGGCGCTGGTGGCCGACTGGGACCGCTTCGTGGCGGCGCTGGCGACCCACGAGGAGGGGCACGTGCAGATCGTGCAGAGCGGCGTGCCGAACATCGCCCCGGCCATCGCCTCGGGCGGCTGCCAGACGGCCAACACGGCCGCCGGGGCGGTGATGACCCAGAT
>DATKRJ010000440.1:0-11783 GCA_035532355.1 Thermomicrobiaceae bacterium
CAGAACTTCGACGAGGTTCGCGACCGGCTCGACCCGGGGTTGGCGGCGGTGATCGCGGCCGGCCGGCAGGTGAGCGGACTCACCCTCGCCGTGGCCAACCGTGAGCGGATCGCGTTTGCCGACCAGGTGCGGCACTTCATGGATGACTACGATCTGCTACTCACGCCGACCTTGCCGGTGACCGCGTTTCCGGCCGGCGACGATCATCCCGCGACGGTGGCCGGGCAGCCAACCACCTACCTCGGCTGGACCAAGTTCACCTACCCGTTCAATCTCGGCGGGCAGCCGGCGGCGACGGTGCCCTGCGGGTTCGCGGGCGAGGGACTGCCGGTCGGGTTGCAGATCGTGGGCCGGGTTCGGGAGGACGCAACCGTCCTGCGCGCGGCGGCCGCGTTCGAGCGCGCCCGTCCGTGGGCACAGGACCGGCCGGCCCTGGACTGACGAGACGGCAGGGTGTACCGCGCGGAGCGACAACCTTGTGGACGCTCGCAGTTCTTGCCTATGATGGGGACCGGGCCCAGCACGGAGTTGCGCGACCACACCGGCGTGTGGGCGCGGCGCCGGGGAGGTGGGACGAAATGTCATCGCGACGGCGGGCGCTGGACCTCATCTCCCACAGCCCCGAGCAGACGCGCTCCTTTGGCGCGCGCCTGGGCAGGCTGGCCCGGCCGGGTGACGTGTATCTGCTGCGCGGCCCGCTCGGATCCGGCAAGACCGCGCTGACCCAGGGCATCGCTCGTGGGTTGGGGGTGGAGGGATACGTCCAGAGCCCGACATTCACGTTGGCCGCCGAGCACCCGGCTCGGTCTGCCGACGGTAGCGGAGTAACGCTCTACCACCTCGATCTGTATCGCCTCGAAAGCCCGGGGGAGGTGGAGACGTTCGGGTACGATGAGTACCTCGATGACCCACATGGGATTGTGGTCATCGAGTGGCCCGAGCGCGCGGAGGCAGCGATGCCGGAGGCGTTCATGCTGATCGAGCTCGAGCACCTGGCCGATGCCAAGCGGCGACTGGTGCTCGAACCACATGGTGAGCGCTATGTGACGCTGGTCGAGGAGTTGCGGGCGGAGGTGGTGGGTGTCCGCCGTGGAACCGCTCCTGCTGGCGATTGACACCTCCACAGAGGTCGCGGGTCTGGCTCTGTACGACGGGGACCGGATCAGCGAGGTGACGTGGGGCGCCGGCCGCAATCAGACCGTGACGCTGCTGGGGGAGGTCGAGCGCATGCTGTCCATCAACGGACACCATGCCACGGACCTCCGGGCAGTCGCGGTTGCCATGGGTCCCGGAACCTTTAACGGGCTGCGGGTGGGAATGAGCGTGGCCAAGGGCCTGGCGTTCGGGTTGGGGTTGCCGCTGGTTGGGGTGGTGACGCTCGATGTGGTCGCCTACCCGCACGCGCGGGCACGCGTGCCGATCCGGGCCTTCGTCGCCGCCGGACGCGGTCGCGCGGTGTACGCGGACTATCGGTACCGGAACGGACGCTGGGTGCGACTCAGCGACATGCAGAACACGGTCATCGAGCAGCTCGCCGAGGGGCTGACCGAGCGGACGATTCTGGTCGGTGAGGTGCCGGCGGACACGGCGGCGCGGCTGGAGGAGCATGCGCTGGTGAGCCTGCCCACTCCAGCACTGCGCATGCGTCGCCCCTCGTACCTCGCCGAAATCGCTTACCGTCGGTGGCAACACGGGGATGTCGACCGGCTCGAAGCACTGGAGCCGGTGTACGTCCACGGTGGTACGGTTGCAGGGACAACGTCTCAATCCTCACAGCTGAGGCAATAGTGGTTGGCGACCGAGTGCGAGGGTAGCGGAGCAGCGTGGTGGACGAGCAGCAAACCCAGGATGGCCAGTACTACCTGGAGCCGATGCGGGTTGAGGACGTCCCGGAGGTGTCCCGGGTGGAGCGTCGCTGCTTCACCAACCCGTGGCCGGAATCGGCTTACCGACGAGAGCTGCGCAATCCGGCGAACAACTACTACGCGGTACTGCGGTTGCGCGCGGGCGCCCAGGCCGAGCGGCCCACGACGCCGGAGGCCCGTGGGCGGCTCGCACTGCTGCCACTCCTGCGTCGGCCGGAGTCGCCCAGTCCGGCTATGGACCCGATCGTGGGGTTCGCCGGAATGTGGATCCTCTACGACGAGTCCCACGTGACGACGATCGGGGTGGCGCCGGAACACCGGGGTCGTGGGCTCGGGGAACTCCTGCTGGTCCATCTCTACGATGAAGGGTTGCGGCGGCGGGCCGAGTGGTTGACGCTCGAGGTGCGCGTGTCGAACGCTCCGGCGCAGGCCCTGTATGAGAAGTACGGGTTCACTCGGCAGGGCGTGCGCCGTCACTACTACAGCGACAATGGCGAGGACGCGTACATCATGTGGTCGCCCTCCCTCAAAGACGCGAACTACCGGCGGCAGTTCGATGAGCTCCGGCGGCGACTCTTTGAACGGCTGACGTCCGAGGGGATTCTGATCGATGGCGACGGGCGCGACCATCCTCGGCATTGAGACGTCCTGCGACGAGACGTCGGCGGCGGCCGTGCGAGACGGGCACAGCGTGCTGTCGAACGTCATTCACTCCCAGATCGATCTCCACGAACGCTACGGCGGGGTGGTGCCGGAGCTTGCGTCCCGGCGGCACATCACGATGATCGTGCCGGCGGTCGAGCTGGCGTTGGAGCAGGCGGGGGTCGGTCGTCACGACCTGGATGCCATCGCGGTCACCGAAGGCCCGGGCCTGGCCGGCTCACTGCTGGTCGGAGTCAACATGGCGAAGGCGCTCGCGTTCGCCTGGGAGCTACCGCTCGTGCCGGTCAACCATCTCGAAGGTCACATCTACGCCAACTGGCTCGTACTTCCGGGCGAGCAAGAGACACGCGCTCCGGTCTTCCCCATCGTGTGTCTGATCGCCTCCGGCGGCCATACGGAACTCATCCTGATGCGGGGGCACGGTGACTTTGAGCTCCTCGGGAGAACGATCGACGACGCGGCCGGCGAGGCATTCGACAAGGGCGCCCGGATCCTCGGGCTCGCCTACCCCGGCGGACCGGCCATACAGAAGGCTGCCGAGCTGGGGCGGACCGGCCACCACCCACTCCCCCGCGCCTGGCTCGGCGATAGCTACGACTTCAGCTTCAGCGGGCTGAAGACCGCGCTGTTGCGCGAGGTCGAACAGTACCGACGGGAGCGCTCGCGCACGCGCCGGCCCACACAGGGCGAGTTGTTCGTGACGCATGAGCCGCCCCAGTACGCACCGAATATGCCGGTGAGCGATCTCGCGGCGGATTACCAGGACGCCATCGTGGACGTGCTGGTCGAGAAGACCGCCCGTGCCGCGCAAGACTACGGAGCGGCGGAGGTGCTGCTGGCGGGAGGTGTGGCCGCCAACGCGGTGCTGCGTCGCCGGCTGGCCGCGTCGATACCGATGCCGCTGCGGTTCCCACCGCCGATCCTCTGCACCGACAATGCGGCCATGATTGCCGGTGCGGCGTACTTCACGCGAAGGCGCGGCGCTCGCGCCGGACTCGACCTCGATATCCATCCGCACCTGCCACTCGTCACGCCTGCGCCGATTGCCCACTGAGTCCCGGATTCTCGTTCTCGCCGCGTTCGGCGCGACGCACGGCACGTGTGGGAGTCCGGAAAGGAAGCGTCATTGGAGGACGGTCGAGCGGAGTCGCCACGAATCGCGGCCGTTCAGATCGCCCAGGAGGCTGGCCAGTTGCTCCTGGATAGGTTCGGCCGGGCACTTCAGGTGCGCCACAAGGGGGTCGTGGATCTCGTCACCGAGGCCGACGAACTGAGCGAGCGCTTCATCATCCGGGCTCTCCGGGAGCGTTTCCCGTCGCACGCAGTCCTGGCGGAGGAGTCCGGTGCGTCATCATCGGACACCGGAACCTGCCGCCACCGCTGGTTGGTCGATCCACTGGACGGCACGACCAACTTCGCGCACGGCTACCCAATCTTCGCAGTTTCGATGGCACTGGAGGTCGACCGTGTCGTGATGCTCGGCGTGGTATACGTACCCGCTCTGCGTGAGCTCTACGTGGCAGAGCGCGGCACTGGAGCGACCCTGAACGGCGAGCCGATAAACGTCTCGTCCACAGACGATCTCATCCACTCGCTGGTGGCGACCGGGTTTCAGTACGACCCCAGGGCAAGGGGCGGGAACTTGCCTCACTGGGCCAGCTTCGTCCAGGTCACGCAGGGTGCGAGGCGCTCGGGAGCCGCGGCATTCGATCTCTGCTGCGTCGCCGCGGGACGGCTGGACGGGTACTGGGAAACCGGGCTCGCACCGTGGGACTCAGCCGCCGGAGTGTTGGCCGTGCAGGAGGCAGGGGGACGTGTCACCACGTTCAGCGGAGACCCGTTTCGTGTGGACGCCGCGGAGTGCGTTGCCTCGAACGGCCGCATCCATGCCCAAATGCAGACCGTGCTGGCCCGTGTGCCGCGGGACTTCACCGGGGTGCCTTCATGACCAGGGCGTACGTCCTGATCACCGTCGAGATTGGCAAGGCGATGAGGTCCACGATACCCTGGAGCACATCGCGGGCGTGGCCGAGGTCAGCGTTGTCGCCGGCACGTACGACGTCGTCGTCGTGATCACCGCGTCGGATGCCCGCGAGATCGGACGCATCGTGATGGGCGAGATTCAGCGCATCGACGGCGTCAGGAGCACGGTGACGCTCGTCGCGATCCGCTGACTGACCGGTCCGGAGTTCCGGACATTGCTGCCGTATCTGACCGACGTCTATACTCGCGGCTATGGACGTCCCGACGGCGCTCATCATGTCGGAGCGGTTCCGGCTCCACGACACTGGCGCGCACCCCGAGAATGCTCAGCGTCTGGTGACCATCGAGCGTCACCTGCGCTCGGTTGGGTTGCTGGCAGGACGTTCCGTGCTGGAACCCCGCACCGCGACGGCGGACGACGTCGCCCTCGTCCACGACCTGCGCTACGTGCGATTCATCGAGCAGCTGGCAAATGCGGGCGGCGGCTACCTCGATAGCGACACGTACGTCTCGCCGCAGACGTACGAGAGCGCGTTATTCGCCGCCGGCGCGGCGATTACCGCCGTCGACACCGTTCTCGACACCCCTATCCGGCGCGTGTTTGCCTTCCCACGCCCTCCGGGGCACCACGCCGAACCGGCTCACGGCATGGGCTTCTGCATCTTCAACAATGTGGCGGTCGCGGCGCGCCACGCCGTCGACCGGCGCGGTCTGGGGCGCGTCGCGATCCTCGACTGGGACGTCCACCACGGCAACGGCACCCAGGCCATCTTCTATGACTGCGACCAGGTGCTGTTCGTGTCGGTACACCAGTGGCCGCTCTACCCGGGCACCGGCCAGCGCGACGAGCGTGGTGTCGGCCACGGTCAGAGCCTCACGCTCAACGTGCCACTTCCGCCAGGGTCGGACGATGACGACTACCTACGATGCTTCGACGAGATCGTCGGCCCGGCCCTCGCCGCATTCCGACCGCAGTTGCTGTTGATCTCCGCGGGATTCGACGCCCACCGTGACGACCCCCTGGCGATGATGGAGGTGACCGAGGACGGTTTCCGAGGCATGGCATCACGAGTTCGGCGGTGGGCGGACGCACTTACTGAAGGGCGCTTGGTCGTCGTTCTCGAGGGCGGCTACAATCAGGAGGCGCTGGCGCGCAGCGTCGAGGCGACCCTCAACGCGCTGGACTCCCCGTCAGACGTCGGAGAAGGCCCGGGATGATCGCCGTGGTGGACTATGGGGCGGGCAACCTCGCGAGCGTGGTCAATGCTCTCACGCGTGTGGGCACCGACGCGACGGTCACGCAGGACCCGACAACCATCCTGAGCGCCGCAGGGGTCGTCGTTCCTGGCGTCGGCGCGGCCGCCGACACGATGCGACACCTCGACGGACTTGGCCTCTCGCCCGTCATCCGGGAGGTGATCGCCCGCGGCATCCCGTACCTCGGGATCTGCATGGGGATGCAGGCGCTCATGACGGTCAGCCACGAGGGCGGGGAGCATCCCGGCCTCGACGTCATCCCCGGCGCGGTGCGACGCCTGCCCGGAGGTCAGCCGGTACCACACATGGGTTGGAATCAGGTGCGCCAGGTCGTTGACAGCCCGTTGTTCGACGGTATTCCGGACCTCGCCGAGTTCTACTTTGTCCACTCGTTCTACATCGATCCGGCGGATGCCGCATGGACCGGCGGCGTCACCGAGTACGGCGTCGGCTTCACAAGCGCGGTCATTCGCGGCAACGTGATGGGGACCCAGTTTCATCCGGAGAAGAGCGGACGGTGGGGTCTCCAGCTGCTGGCGAACTTCGCTCGCATCGTCGTCGAGCCGACGGCGTTGATCGGCAGCGGTGCGTGCTAATCATCCCCGCCATCGACCTGCGGGATGGGCGCTGCGTGCGGCTGACCCAGGGTGATTTCTCGCGCGAGACCACCTACGGTGACGATCCGCTCGCGATAGCCCGGAGATGGCGCGACCAGGGTGCCGTGTGGCTGCACGTGGTGGACCTCGACGGTGCGCGGGCCGGGCAGCCCAGGCAGCTGGACTCGGTGGCTCGCATCGCGGGCCAGGGCGTCCCGGTGGAGCTCGGCGGTGGGCTGCGGACGGCGTCCGACGTTGCCGCCGCCTTCGGCGCGGGCGTGGCGCGGGTAATCCTGGGGACCGCGGCCGTCGAGAACCCGACTCTACTCGCCGACCTGGTTGCGGAGCACGGGTCCGAGCGGGTCGTGTTGGGGGTCGACGCCCGGCGAGGGCGGGTAGCGGTCCGGGGGTGGGAGTCAGTGGTGGACCAACTGGCGCTCTCGGTCGTCGAGCGCGCGCGGGACGTCGGGGTGACGCGGGTGATCTACACCGACATCGAGCGCGACGGCACGCTTACGTCGCCGAACTTTGCGGAGACGCGTGTCATCGCCGGGGCCGGGGTCGCGGTGATTGCATCCGGTGGTGTTTCCCGGCGCGACGATCTCGAGCGCCTCGCGACGATCCCAGGCGTGGAGGCGGCGATCGTCGGGCGTGCGCTCTATACGGGCCACGTGGTCGTGCATCGAGCAACCGACTGGTGGGTGACGGCGCCGATGGCGGGCGCGGGGGCAGGGGACCGCGATGACCTCGCGCAGTGACTTCACCGACTCCGTACGGGAGGACGACCGCCGGAAGCGGGAAGAGGCCAGGATCCAGGCGCTGCAGACCCAGCTGGACGAGGCGCGCAACCTCTCCCGCGAGCTGATGAGCCGCCAGCTGCGGCTGGAGGAGCAGCTCAAGTCGGGCGAGGCGGCTCTGGCGCAGCATCGGCTGGCCCTCGAGCAGCACCGGCACGAGGTGTCTCAGACTGCCCAGGCCCGGCAGCTCGAGGAGGCGCGCGTGCGCCAGCAGCTGTCGGAGCTGGGCTCGCGGATCGATGACTCTACGCGCCCGATTCGCTCGCTGCAGGCCCACGTCTCAGAGCTGATCGAGACGGTGCGGCGGCGGCGGGACGACGACGGCCACGAGACCAAACGCTTCGACGAGATCCACGCGTTGATCGATCACCTGGCTGCGCACGGAGAGCGGCAAGTCGGCGTCTCACAGTCGCTTCGCGAGTCGATCGACGCGGTGAGATCCGAGCTCGAACGCCTGCAGCGCGATCTCATTCGCACCGACGATGGGGTGCGAATCGTCGAGCAGGAGTTGCGGCGCAGATTCGCCGAGGTCGTCCAGGTCGCGGAGAACCTCGGGTCCCGCATGGATCAAGAGCTCGGTGGGATTGGCGCGCTCCAGGCACAGATCGACGCGCTGCGCGAGGACGCCTCCCTGATCGATCCGCAGTTTGCCTCCCTGCGGGACTGGTCGCAGCGTCTCGAGTCCGAGATCGCGCGATTTCATGCCCAGGCGCTCGAGCGCGACGAGATCACGGCCGAGCGGGTGGAGGAAGTACGCCAGCAGTTCGAGGGGCGCCTCCAGGACCTGGCAGTGATCGGCGACCAGCGATACGAGCGCGTCAACCAGCGTGTCGACCATCTGGAGGAGGTGGACCGTGAGCTGGGATACGGCATCAAATTGCTCGAGATGCACCTCGAAGAGCTGCGCCAGATGGACCGTCGGCTGCGCCGCGAGCTCTGGTACCTGCACGAACAGCGGGCGAGGTTGCGCTTTGAGCAGGCCCAACACGAGATGGAGTCCGTCATCGAGGCGCGGCGCGATGCGGAGCGCCAGGATACCGGCGAGCGGTCCCAGGATCGGCGTCAGGAGTAGCTTGACGTGCTGACGCGACGAATCATTCCCTGTCTGGACGTTACGGGCGGGCGGGTGGTCAAGGGGGTCCGTTTCGTGGACCTGAGGGACGCCGGCGATCCGGTCGAGCTGGCGGCGCGCTACGACGCTGCCGGCGCGGACGAACTCGTGTTCCTCGATATCACGGCCAGCAGCGATGACCGCGACACCATGGTCGACGTGGTGCGGGAGACGGCTCGCCAGGTGTTCATTCCGCTGACGGTCGGAGGCGGAGTACGCGCTGCCGACGACGTCTATCGTCTGCTGCGAGCCGGAGCCGACAAGGTCAGCCTCAACAGCGCGGCGGTCGCCCGGCCCGATCTGATTCGCGAGTGCGCGGAGCGCTTCGGTTCCCAGTGTGTGGTGCTTGCGATCGACGCGCGTCGCCGCCCCGACGGAGGCTGGGAGGTCTATACCCGGGGTGGGCGCACGCCCACCGGACTCGACGCCGTCGAGTGGGCGCGCCACGGGACGGAGCGCGGCGCCGGCGAGGTGTTGCTCACCAGCATGGATCGCGATGGCACCCGGGACGGCTATGATCTGGAGCTTACCTCGGCGGTCGTCGACGCCACGACGGTACCGGTGATCGCGTCCGGTGGCGTTGGGACGTTGGAGCACCTGTACGAGGGCCTCACGATCGGTAAGGCGCAGGCTGTGTTGGCTGCGTCGATCTTCCACTACGGCGAGTTCAGCCTGCTGGAGACGAAGGCATATCTCGCCGAACGCGGCCTCCCCATCCGCGCGACGCCGTAGCTCGGCGGGCGCCCTCAGTGTCCTCCGCGAACGCCATCACCCATTCTCGTCGTACGGCGGCCTTAGAACCCTCCGCAAACGCGAACGTTCGCCCCAAACGTTGCTTGAGCGCGTCCGCAGTGTTGACACAGTCGGCGGCCCTATGCTAGCCTGCAGACGAACCGGTGACAGGGAGTGGTTGCTCAGGGGAGAGCGGCCCCTACGCGTAAGTCGGTTCTGAGTGCCCGGAGCGTGCGGCCAGGTCTTGTTCCCGACGAACCATCGGTATCACAGGGACTTGGCAATCCGCGCGCGACTCGGGAAAAACGAGCGAGCTGTGGTACAGGAGGGCGCTGCACGACGCACCGAGTGGGGACTTCGGTGAGTACGTCTGCGGCCCCGTAGCGATCGGAGGAGGGTTCAGGCACTGGTTTCCCACTTCCAGTGGGAAAACTGGTATTGCCGGCCAGCAGGTTTCCAGGAGGGAAGGTCGATTGGGCGCGCGGAGAGGATGCGGCCGCCTACTGTGCGGCGCGCTGCTCGCGGTAACGTTGAGCGCGGCAGCGATAGCCCCAGTGGCTGCGGACACTAACCTCGCCATCGGCGGGCAGGCGGTCGTCTCACAGACTAACGGCGACGGCGTCCACGTCCGAGATGGCGTCGGCTACAGCGCCAAGATCCTCGCCACCATCCCCGAAGGCGCGACTGTCCAGGTCCTCGGCGGACCCAAGAGCGCCGCCGACGGGTCACTCTGGTACAACGTCCAGGCAGGCGGAACTCAGGGCTGGGTCATCTCAACCTACCTCTCACTTCCCGCTGCGGTGCAGGGGGGCAACCTCGTCGTCACCGGTACCAACGGCAATGGATTGCGACTGCGTGACGGGGCCAGCACCAGCGCCACCACGCTGACGGTCATGCCCGACGGCGCCAAGGTCACGGTCGTCGGCGGCGACCAGCGCGACGCGCAGGGTGGGGTGTGGGCGAACGTGTCGTACCAGAGTCAGACCGGCTTTGCTTCGCGGCAGTACCTCGCGAACGGCGGAGCATCCACCCCGGCGACGGCCACGGTGACGGCGTCGGCTCCGGTGCAGCCTGCCGGCGTCGCAGTTGGCAACAACGCCGTCGTGGCCAACACCGGCGGTGACGGGGTGAATCTGCGCGCAAGCGCGGGGTTCGGTGCGTCCGTGCAGACGGTGATCCCGGAAGGGACCGTCGTGCAGGTCAGCGGCGGCCCGCAGAGCGCGTCAGGCGCGACGTGGTGGAGTGTCGACTACCAGGGGCTCAAAGGCTGGGTCGACGGGGCGTATCTGGCTCCCACCACGAAGCAACCGGCCCAGATCGTTACGAACACCGCCTCGGCCAGCCCGAGCACGTCCACGGCGGCGGCTCCGGCCACGAGCAGCGTGGGACAGCAGATCGTGTCCACCGCGATGAAGTACGTGGGTTTCCCGTACGCCTGGGCCGGAACGACCCCGGCCGGCTTTGACTGCTCCGGCTTCGTCTACTACGTGGTCAACAAGGTTATCGGCGGCGGTTTCTCGCGGGACATCAGCGCGCAGGCCACCAGTGGCGCCTACGTGGATGCTAAGAACCTGCAGCCGGGTGACCTGGTGTTCTTCCAGAACACGTATCAGTGGGGTCTGTCCCACGTGGGGATATACATTGGCAACGGCCAGTTCGTCAGCGCCGAGAACGAGAGCACCGGCGTGGCCGTCGCCAACATGTGGGACTCCTACTGGGGCTCCCGCTACTACACTGCGCGCCGGATCAGCAAGTAGCCGCGCTCGTCCGTGGTTTCGACGAGGAACGGGCCCGCCGGCGGCGGGCCCGGCCCTTGTCTGCTGTGCTGTCCGGTTGGGTCCGCGCAGAAGACCGGCGTGCGAACCCGCCGGTCTCTCGGTGATTGCGTTTGCCGTGGGTCGACTACGAGGGAACTTCTTCCTTGACGAGTCCGTTGCTCTCCTCGGCCGTGCCGGCGTAGTTGATGCGCGAGCGGAGCTCGGGAGACGTCTCCCGGATACGATTTTCCAGTTCGCTCATCACATCGGGATTCGTCTTGACGAACTCCTTGGCGTTCTCACGCCCCTGTCCGAGCCGCTCGTCTCCGAGGTAGTACCACGCTCCGCTCTTGCGGACGATCCCGAGGTCGGTGGCGACATCCAGCACGCTGCCGACGGCCGAGATGCCCTCGTTGTACATGATGTCGAACTCGGCCTGGCGAAACGGCGGGGCGACCTTGTTCTTGACCACCTTCACCCGGACGCGGCTGCCGATCGAGTCCTGCCCCTGCTTGATCGTCTCGATGCGTCGAATGTCCAAACGCACCGAGGCATAGAACTTCAGCGCGTTGCCCCCGGTCGTCGTCTCCGGGTTGCCGAACATGACACCGATCTTCATGCGGAGCTGATTGATGAAGATCACCGATGTCTGGGATCGGCTGATGGCGCCCGTAAGCTTGCGCAGCGCCTGGCTCATGAGCCGGGCCTGGAGCCCGACGTGCGAGTCGCCCATGTCGCCGTCGATCTCGGCCCGTGGGACCAGAGCCGCGACCGAGTCGACAACGACCACGTCGATAGCGCCGGACCGCACCAGTGTCTCAGCAATCTCCAGAGCCTGCTCACCGGTGTCCGGTTGAGAGATCAGGAGTTCATCGAGGTTCACCCCGCACCGCTCGGCGTACACCGGATCGAAGGCGTGCTCGGCATCGATGTAGGCCGCCACGCCGCCGAGCTTCTGCGCCTCGGCGATGATGTGCTGCGCCAGGGTCGTCTTGCCGCTCGACTCCGGTCCGTAGATCTCG
>DATKRJ010000441.1:0-5599 GCA_035532355.1 Thermomicrobiaceae bacterium
GTGGACGATCTCGCCGCGGTGATCGCGACGGCCGGTGGCTCGGCGTTTGTCTTCGGTCACTCCTCCGGTGGCGCCCTCGCCCTCGAGGCCGCGGCCGCAGGCGTACCGATTCGTGGGCTCGCCGTCTATGAGCCGCCCTACACCGAGGGGCCGAGCTACGCGTTCGCCGCGCGACTGGAGGAATTGGTCGGCGCCGGTCGGAGGTCTGAGGCGGCCGCGGCCTTCCTCACGTTGATGGGCACTCCGGCCGGGGTAATCGAGCAGATGCAGGCCGGCCCATACTGGGGCCACATGGAGTCGTTCGCCCAGACGCTGGCCTATGACGTCACCCTGTGCAACGACGGGTCGGTGCCGGTAGACCGGCTGGCGAAGATATCGGCCCCCACCCTCGCCCTCGCCGGTGGTGCGAGCCCCGCGTGGGCCGGCGAGGTGGCCCGTGCCATCGCGGCAGCCGTCCCGGACGGCCAGGCGCGCGTGCTCGAGGGGCAGGGCCACGGCGTCGCCGACGACGTACTCATCCCGGTGTTGACGGCGTTCTTTCGGTAGTCAGAGGAGACGGCAACGATGACTAACGAGCCTGCCTCGCTCGCCACCTGCTACTCGGGTTGGGGTTCCTTTCAGAAGAACCTGGTCGCCATGCTCACGTCGCTCTCGCCCGAGCAGCTGGCGCTGCCGGCCGGTTCACACCACTGACCGATCGGGCTGGTGGCACAACACCTGGTGGCCGACCGGGTCTGGTGGTTCCAGTTGTGGATGGCCCAGGGGAGCCCCGAGCTCGCTCCGATCGTGCACTGGGATCCGGCGGACCCGGTGGAGCAGGCACCGCTCACCGCACCCGAGCTGGTGGCCGGGCTCGAGGCCACCTGGCGCATGATCGAGGACGCGCTGAACCGCTGGACCACGGCGGATCTGGCCCAGGTCTTCCAGCCGCCGGCCGCCATCGGTCAGGCCATGCAGGCCGCGTTCGGCGAGCGGAGCCGACGCTGGATCATCTGGCACGTCCTCGAGCACGAGATGCTGCACACCGGGGAACTGTCGCTGGCGCTCGGCAGCTACGGGCTGCCGGGGTTCTACGGCGACATCTAAACCGGAACGACGATCCGGCAGGACGGCGGGAGAACAGGAGGCCAGACCGTGCAGCAGACCAATCTCGACATCGACGGCTCCGAGCCGATCCCCTGGGCACATGCCCTGGAGCAGCTGGAAGCGGGTGCCGCGACAGCGTACTGGCTATCCACGACCCGGCCGGAGGACGCCCGCACAGCGCCGGAGTCGGCGCGAGATGGGAAGACTGCGCGCTCTACTTCACCAGCGGTGCCGGCACGCGCAAGAGCCGTAATCTGGCCGAGAACCCGCACTGCGTGGTCTCGACATCCCTCCCGGGCCTCGACCTCGTCATCGAGGGCACCGCGGCTCGGGTAATCGACCAGGCGACGCTGGTCCGGCTGGCGGCACGCTATGCCGCCGAGGGCTGGCCGGCATCGGCCCTCGACGGCGCCCTCACCGCGCCATACAGCGCGCCCAGCGCCGGGTCGGCGCCGTGTGACCTCTTCGCGGTCACACCGGTGACGGCGTTCGGCGTCGCCACCGCCGAGCCATACGGGGCCACGCGCTGGCGGTTCAGCTGAGCGTCCGGGATGGGCACGGGCACGGCCGTCGCTGGGTCGACGGCACCCGCCTGGACGCCCGACGAACTGGACGGCGTCACGGTTCGGTCCACGGCGGAACGAAGCCGGGTCAGTCGACGGTGAGGCGCGGCTCGAGCCCGACGAACGCGCCGACGCGCTCCGCCTCACCGGCGAGCTGGGCGCGCTCCACCCGTGTGAGCGTCCGCGCTGGTGCGACCCGCAGCTCGATCCGCCTGCCGCGCTTCCGGCGCTCCCAGAGCCCTGCCGCGACGCCGTCGACTACCAGGAAGCGCACGCCGGCCGGTCCTTCATACCGGCCGCGCCCGTGGGCGGCGACCTGGCGCCGCACCGCCTCTGGAATCAACTGCTCCCGCTCGCGGGAGCCCATGATGTAGACGTCGTACTCGGGCAGCAGGCGGAGGCTCCCCGGCAGTTCGGGGAATGCCGTGTCGCCCGCCAGCACGTACGCGCGGCGACCCTCGACGTCGATCGCCTCGAGCTCCTCGCCGAGCGCGTCGAACAGCGCCCGCGCCCGGGCCGCGGTGAACGCGCGCGCGGCGAACCACTCCCGAAAGTCGGCCGGCCGCGCCGGGCCGTAGGTGTGCAGGTAGCGGCGGCAGACCTCACGCAGCGCCTCCTGCGCGTCGACCTCCCGCCAGCCTTCTACCCACTGGTCCGGCCGCACGAAGGTGACCCGGGTTCCCCGCGGCGGCCCCTGGCAGAGATCGCCCAGGAAGAAGGCGAACCCCGAGAGCAGCCGGTGCCGCGCCCGCGGCCCAACGCGCTGCACGACTTCCTCGGCGAGTTCCTCACGGAGGAGGCACCGGCCGTCGAGCGCGTCCCAGACCGCCGCGTGGATGGCCCGCACGTCGTCGGACCCGAGCGGCGGATGGAGCACACCCGCCGGATCCTGCCAGGCCTCCATCTCCGCATGGTCGTCCGCCGACATACCGGCGACGGCGCGCCGGGCCGCGAACCAGAGCGCCAGCTCGCCGGCGGGATGCAGGTGCAGCGTGCCGCGCAGCGTCCAGGCCTTGACGAGCGACCGCCGCGCCCAGAGCGCCTCCCGGACGTCCGTCTGGGTGATCCCTTCGACACGCGCGCCGAGCTGCAGCTCCGCCGACGTCTGTACCTGCGCGTGTACCCCGCCGAGGTCGCGGGCCGTGTCGACCAGCCGGTCGGCGCCGGCACGCTCGACCAGCGAGGAGCGGACTAGCCGGCGCGCCCGAACCTGAGCCCACGTGGCGGAATTCATCGCGGTGCTCTCTCCCGTCGCCCACTCCAACCGTGCCGCTATCGAAGCACGCTCGGGGCCTCCGAGAAAGGCGCTGCCTCCGGGAGTTTGGGCGGACGAGCACGTGCCACCCGCGATCCCGGGCGCTTGACCGGGCCCATCCGGCGCCATAGGCTGCTCACCGGAGACACCGCCGCCGACTTCGCGGAGAGGAGATCGCATGATCGTCGCGCTGATCACGTTCCGCTTCGACGACGAGGCCCATCTCGAGCGCATGACCCGAGCTGCCCGCGAGCGGCGCCAACTCTACGAGGACCTGCCCGGGCTGCTCCAGAAGCTCTACTGGCTCGATCGGGAGCGATCCGAACTGGGTGGACTGTACGTCTGGGAGTCGCGGGCGCGTGCCGAGGAGTTCTACAGCGGATCCTGGCGTGAGAAGGCTACCCAGGCGTTCGGCGCCTCACCCGGGGTTCGCTACCTCGAGGTCACCGACGTCATCGCCAATCGGCCGGTGGCCGTCGGCTAATCGCGCGTGCCCGCCTGGGCACGTGGTCGGACGCCAACCGCCCGGAGGTTGTCCCTCCGGGCGGTGCTCGATCGTATCTCTGGAATCTTGCGGCCGCTACCCGTGGAGCGATTCGTGGTAGACCCGCGACGGGGCTGCCGAAGCCGGGCGCGGGATGTAGACGAAGCGGATCCGCTGCCCGCAGATGTCGAGGGCACCGGCCTCCAGGCCGAAGAAGATCGCTAGCGCGACGATGCTCGGCAGGATCCAGGAGAGCGTCATCCAGGCGACGACTCCGAGCCCAATCGCCACACCCCAGGTCAGGATCCGCGCCAGCACCAGGCTGAGGCGATCGCCGCTGATGGTGAAGAGGTAGGGCTTGCCGCGTCGCTCGACGAGCCAGGAGATCGCCACACCCCACGCCAGCACCGACGACGCGATAACCAGCAGGGCCTTCAGCGACATGATCACCACACACCTCCCTCGCAAAGGGATCACCCATACATCCGGAGTATGCGGGGGTGCCGGCACGCGGGCATGAGCCGCCGGTCCCGAAAGCCCTCGGGCGATTCCTCCCGGCTCGCGCGCCGGTCCGGGTACGAGAGCACCGCGGCCGCGGTACGGCACGTCCGGCGGCCGTACTCGATCCAGCTGCGTCAGCCCAGGGTGTCGCCCGCGGTCCACTCGATCCTGCACGGCAGGCTGGTCATCAGGTCCCAGGTCGACGCGGAGGCGATGAGGCGATGGGCCGGGTCAGGGGGCGATGCTCGCGACCATCTCCGCGTAGTCGGCCGCGTCGCGCTCGCCGGGGGAGGCGACGAAGACGTGGGTCACGCCAATACGCGCGAGCGTCCGCAGCCGCTCCCGGATCTCCCCGGCCGGGCCGACGTAGCTGATCGCCGCCATCAGCTCGGTCGGGATCAACTGGCGCGCCACGGCGAAGTCGCCGACTTTGCGGATGTCGATGAAGGCGCCGCCGCGCGCCAGCACCTCGTCGGTGTGCATCACCCGGCGCACCCGCTCCATGATGGCCGGCACGTCGAAGCCGGGCACCTCGATCTGGCGCGCGTTGCCCGGCAGCGGGCCGAGCAGCGCCAGCAGGCTCTTGCGCCGCTCCAGCACCGGCTCCGGATCGTCGGTCACCTCGATGGACGTGCGTACGAAGAAGTCGAACGCGCCGGGGTCGCGCCCGGCCCGGGCGACGTCGCGGCGCATCTCCGGGATCAGCCGTGCCAGATACGGCGCCGAGGCGAAGTCGGCCACCAGCAGCCCGTCGGCCCGCTCCGCGGCGACGCGCCGGGCGCGCGGACCCAGCGCCGCCAGGTAGACCGGAACGTGCGGCTGCAGCGGCGCGATGGCGCGCGGCCAGTCGTGGACGGTGAAGTGCCCTTCCATGGACGCGCGGTGGGGCGGCTGCCACCACTGGCGCAGCAGATCGATCGTCTCGGCCAGGGCGGCGACCGGCTTTCCCGCGGGCACGCCGAGCGCGTGCGTGTACCACTCCGACTGGCCGCGGCCGAGCCCGAGGAAGGCGCGCCCGTCGGAGAGCCGGTCGAGCGTGGCCACCGACATCGCGATCAGGTTCGGATGCCGCAGGTAGGGGTTGGTGACGCCGGTGCCGAGGCGCACGCGTGCCGTCTGGCGGGCGGCGGCGCCCAGCACGGCGAAGGCGTCCCAGCCGTCGGGGTCCTCGCTGACCCAGACCGAGTCGAGCCCGGCCGCGTCGGCCACGCGGATGGCGCGCAGGGTGGCCTCCACGGCGCCGGCCGGGTCGGCCGCCCGCGTCCAGGGATGGTGCGACAGGTCCAGGCAGAACTTCACTGCCGCTGGCCAGCCCGACTGGTTCGGGACGACGACGCGCGCTGTCCCGGGTAGAGGCGCGTTTCAAACCTGCCCCGGAACGCATACCCAGCGGCGTTGGACCCTGTTGGCTCGCCGGGCGCGATGATGATGTTTGACGCCGAGATTCGGTAACCGGCGGGAGCCGTGCCCCTCGTGGTAGGGGCGGGCCCCCGTCCCCGCCCCGGGCGGCCCCCTGTGGCCACCCCTACGCGAGGGTTAGGGTTACCGATTCCCCGGGTAAAACTCGATAATCGCGCCCCGACGGGTCGCACGGGCTTCGGTATGCCCATCGCGCTGCTACAGCGCCGGCTGCCGGCGGTGCCAGTCCGTGCGCGCCTGGTAGGCCCGCGCGACCGCCAGGATCTGGTTCTCCGCGCCGGCCCGGCCGAC
>DATKRJ010000442.1:0-2662 GCA_035532355.1 Thermomicrobiaceae bacterium
GTCGGTGTAGCGCGCCACGACGTCCTCGCCGACGACGATCAGCGCGGCGGCACCGTCGCTCTGCGGGCAGCAGTCGAGGACGCCGAAGGGCTCGGCCACCATGGGCGCCGCGAGCACCTTCTCGATCGTGATCGGGAAGCGCAGGTGCGCCTTCGGGTTGTTGACGGCGTTGGCGTGGTTCTTGACGGCGACCATCGCCATGTGCTCCTTGGTCGCGCCGACCTCGTACATGTAGCGGGCGACGTGGAGGGCAAAGCTGGCCGGCGCTATCAGGCCGAGTGGGTAGTCCCAGGCCATGTCGCGGGCCATCCCCATCCAGTTCCAGAAGGTACCGCCTGGCGAGCTCTCACGCGTCTTGTCGGCTCCCACCACCAGGGCGACGTCGACATAGCCACCGCCGACCGCGAAGAGGGCGTTGCGAAGCGCGTCGTTCCCGGTCGCGCACTGGTTCTCGACCCGCGTCACGGGGATGTCGAGCAGGCCGCAGGAGTCAGCCAGTACGCCGGCCGGGAAGCCGTCGATGGTGCTCAGTTCGCCGAACCAGACCGCCTGAATCTCGGAGCGCTCGATCCCCTTGTCGACCGAACGGACCGCCTCCGACACCGCCGTCGGGAGCATGTCCTTGATGCCCTGGTCGAATAACTCGCCGAAGGGGATCATCCCGGCGCCCACCAGCGCGACGTTCCTCACGCCGGCACCTCGCTGGGCTGGAACGCGTAGCCATAATCGGCGATGCCCTCCCGTTCGGCGAGTCGCCGGAGCACCAGCTCTCCGCGGTCGCCGATCCGGGCGGTGCCCGGCTCGACGTCGGTGACCGGTGCCAGGAGCCGGACCGGGACGCCGTCGAGGCTGACCACCGCCACCGAGTAGGGGACGCGTTTGCCGGGGAGCGGGGCGTGGATGGTCACGGCCGAGTAGACCTCGGCCCGGTGCGGCAGGGAGACGAGCTCGGTCGCGTCCTCGCGGCCGCACCGCAGGCATAAACGTCTGGGGGGGAGGCTCAGCTCTCCACATTCGCAGCGCGCCGCCTTGAGCCCGACCTTGGCCTCGAAGGCCCGCTCATAGGCGCTTAGCGAGATCGGGATGTCGGACTCGACGGTGGGAGGCCTTGGGTACGCCACGGTGGACGCCCGCTCCACGCGAGCCACCTCGAAGCCGAGTTCGACCAGGTCGGCGGCCGCCGCGTCGCCGCCCTCAAGCGCGATGACGCGGCCCGGCTGGTCGGCGGCGCCCAGTTCGGCGAGGGCCTGCAGCGAGGCGGGTGCACCCTCGGCTGCTGGTGGCGGCACGGCGGCCGAGCCGCGCACCAAATCGCGGGCGATGCGGGCCGGGATCCCGGCGACGACGATGGAAGCCTCGGCACCGGTCGCCAGCCGCTCGGCCGCCGGGCGCCACGCCCGCTCCCGCAGGAGGCGGAGATCATCGTGCACTCCCCCGAGGTCCGAGACCGGCATTGCGTGCCGGACGCGACCTGCGGCCCGCAGTCCCTTGCCCGGCCCGGTGAGGGCCGCGGCGGCGCTGGCGGTGCCCGACAGGTCGACGGCGAGCACGAGCGTGTTGTCAGGCGAAAGGGTCAGCGCTTCGAGCGCGGTCGCCGCCCCGCCGGAGCGGCACTCGACGGGTACTGAGTCGCGCAGGTCGAGTGCGGCGGCTATGACCGCGGCCGCGGTGTCGGGGGCACGCTCGATCTGGCGGGAGACCAGGATCACGCGGTCGGGCCGGCGATCGCCGAGGGCGGCCCGGGCGGCGGCAACGGCCATCGTCACGACGTCCTCATCGGGGCCCGCCACGCGCTGCGCGCCGTCCGCGTAGCAGGGGCGGTAGGTCGAGACGGCGACCAGCCTGCTCATCCGCGCTGGCCCAGCTCGTGCTCCGCGATCAGCTTCCGGTGCAGCTCGTTGGTCCCCTCCACGATCTGGAAGATCTTGGCGTCACGGTACATTCGGCCGACGCGGAACTCGTCCGAGGCGCCATAGGCACCGTGGATCTGGACCGCCTCGGTGGCGGCGCGCTGCGCGACGTCGGAGGCGAACATCTTGGCCATGCTCGTCTCGACGCGGCCGCGCTCGCCGCGGTCGAGGACCTGCGCGCAGTTCCTCACCAACAGCCTGGCCGCCGAGATCTCCGTCGCCATGTCCGCGATTTTCTGCTGGATGAGCTGGTACTCGCTTATCGGCTGGCCGAAGACCACTCGCTCCCGCGCGTACGCGAGCGAGTCATCCAGGCAGGCCTGGGCCATGCCGACCGCGCGCGAGGCGACCGCCAGCCGCCCCCGCTCGACCGAGGTCATGGCCACCTTGAAGCCGGCTCCCTCCTCGCCCACCAGCGCCTCCGGGCCGACGCGCACGCCGTCGAGGATCAGTTCGCCGGTGCAAATGGGCCGGAAGCCGAGCTTGTTGCGAAATGGCCGAACCGTGAGGCCGGGCGTATCGCGCGGGATGATGAAGGCGGAGATCCCCTTGTGCCGGAGCGAGCGGTCGAAAGTGGCGAACGTGATGAAGAAGCTCGCGATGTCGAGATTCGAGATCCAGGTCTTCGCGCCCTGGAGCACGAAGCCGTCGCCGTCTCGCCGGTAGGTGGTCTGCATCCCGGCCACGTCGGTGCCGGACTGGGGTTCGGTGACGCCCGCACCGCCGAAGATCTCGCCGCGCGCGAGTGGAAC
>DATKRJ010000443.1:0-15918 GCA_035532355.1 Thermomicrobiaceae bacterium
TCGTCCTCATCCCGCTCGTGCTGGTGGTGATCCCGATCCTGTTCATCCTCATTTTCGATATCGGGACGCACCTGCGGGAGCTATTCGGGCGGCGCTAGCGCGGTCCGCGCGGGGCACGGCCGTTTTCCGGACACATCGGGATCCCAGTACGACGTTGCGGAACGTTTCGGGGCGCGAGTGCTCGCGCCCCGATCAATTTGGGCGAGAGCGATTCGCAGAGGAATCGGCGGACCGACGAGTCGGCGTCGGGCAGGCGGAGCACGCGCGCGGGGCTAATGGTCTTTGTCGAATACATCCGGTATGCGCTGCCGGCGCATCGACCCGCGTTGGCCGGCGGCGTCGCCCGGGGCTCAAGCCGCCGCGCTGACCGAACCAAGCCCACTGACGGGGCTGGAGCGCTCGGGGTCGCGTGTTGGCACCGGAGAGCCTGGCGGCCAACTGGGCAGCGACGTATCGGCTGGCATCGCAACGTCCTGTCGTCCATCGTCCGTCTTGCCGCCATACCCGTGTGGCAGCCGCCCGGACGGCCTGCCCGTTTTCGGCGTCCCGACGCGGAAACCCGTCGTCCGGCCCCTCGTCCGGCCCGGCGCGGCTCCCGTCACGCCGGCTCACCGCGGCTCGTCCCCCGGTCCTCCCAGCCCCTTCAGTGGGCTTCGTCTGCTAGCCCGGCCGCTTGAGCCCCGGGCGCCGTCCGCCACGGCGCCGTCCGCCCCGGCGGCTTTTGGTGATTGACGAATACATCCGGTATACGGCAGCCGGCGAATCGAGCCGCGTTGGCCGGCTGCGCCGCACGGGCAAGCGGCCGTTGTACCGACGTATTGTGTCAAAGACCATCAGCCGCCGCGCTGACGGAACGAAGCCCACTGAAGGGGCTGAGTTCCGGCCAATAGTTGCGAGAAATGCTGTAGGGGATCGGCATGCGGGAGCGCTGTCGACCATCGTGGGGGATGTCCTGGTCCGCCTCGGGATCCGCATTTGTCCGCAATGGCGGCTCCGGGCCGAGGCAGTCGAGACCGGCGTCCCCCCGGCCGTCGGTGACGCCACCGACTGCGGAAACGAACCGGGCCCGCCATGGGAACAGTGGAGCGCGTCGCGACGTCCCTCTCACAGAAGGCACCGGTCGAATGCGACGGTGATCGGTACCCGGAGTGAGAGGACCCGACGATGCGCGCGCGGCTTCGCAGCCTCCCGATGCTCGGTCTCGCGATCGCCCTGGTGGCGTCATTGCTGGTCGGCTGTGGGGGAGCCAGCACTCCGGCAGTGAACCGGGGAGTCGAGTCGAGCGGTTCCACCGGGGCGTCGAGCTCCGCCATTGGGTTGCCGTCGACGTCGCCCGCACAGGCGGCTCCGTCGCAGCAGACCGGCTCGGGGGGCTCCAGCGCGCTCCCGGCCAACTGGGACCGCAAGATCGTGCGCAACGCGCAGTTGACGTTGACCGTGGGCGACGTCGAGCAGGAGCTGGCCTTCGTGCGCAGCACGACCACCGGGGTGGGCGGGCAGGTCATCAGCAGCTCGACCTCGTACGACGGCGACCGGCAGGTGGCCACGGTCGGCATCGAGGTCCCGTCAGAGCAGTTCGACAGCGTGATGACCACGCTGCGCGGCAGTCAGCTCGTTAGGAAGGTCGAGCAGGAAACGACGTCGAGCCAGGACGTGACCGGCCAGTACGTCGACCTGCAGGCCGAGCTGGCCAACGACCAGGCGACACTGCAGCGCTTCCTGGCGCTGCAGCAGCAGGCGACCGCGATGACGGACATCCTCGCGATCGAGCAGCAGATTTCCCGCGTTCAGGGCGAGATCGAGCAGCTCCAGGGACGGATCAACTTCCTGGATCACACCACGTCCTACTCCCAGATCAATCTCACGCTGCAGCCCGTCGGAGCTCCGGCGCAGGCCACCTATCCCACGCCCAACCTCGAACAGGTGATCGCGAACGCCTGGGCGGCATCCATGCGCTTCGTCGGCCGGGCCGTGAGCGCGCTGGTGACGGTGGTGGTCTTCCTCTGGTGGCTGTGGCTCATCGCCGCGGTGGGCTGGGCGGCCTTCTTCCTGGTGCGGTCGCGGCGTCGAAGCGCGGCGCCGCCGTCGAACGCCGCATAGTCCAGCACCGGCGGCGCCGCGCAGCGACAACCGCGGAGATCGGGGCCGGCGCGCGCCGGCCCCGTCACCATGTCCCGTTGACGTGAGATATCAGCCCTGCCGACCGAGGATAGCGAGGGCGCCGAGGGCGTAGGCCCGTGTGGCCTCCATGACCTCGTCGATGCCGACCCACTCGTCCGGTTTGTGTGCCAGCGAGGGGTCGCCGGGGCCGTAGATGATGGTCGAGTAGCCGAGCTCGGCAAAGTGGCGCCCGTCGGTGCCCATGCTGAAGCCGGTAATCGAGGTGTCGAGTCCGAGGTGCTCATTCGCGGCGCGCATCGCCTGAACAACCGGGCTGTTGGGATCGTTCAGCAGTGCCTCGCGTCCGCCATGCGCCGCCCCCTCGACCTCCACCCGCATGCCCGGGTACGACGCGATCGTGCGCTGGGCGATCTCGCGGATCTCGTCGACGACGTCGGCCGGCCTCTCGCCCGGGATGATCCGGCGGTCGATGTAGATCGAGCAGCGGTCCGGCACGACGTTAGTCTTGACGCCGCCGTCGATCATGCTGATGGTGGCCGATGAGTGGTGGAAGTACTGGTGGGTGCGCTGCTCGAGCTTTGGCCAGAGCTCGTCCTGCAGTGCGACGATCACGCGGGCCATGCCCTCGATGGCGTTGAGACCCTCCCAGGGGAGCGCGCCGTGTGCCGCCCGGCCGTAGACCGTGACCCGGGTGCCGGCGCCGCCCTTCTCGCCGATGTTGACCCGATTGAACGTCTGCTCGCCGACGATGACGTGGTCCGGCTGGATCTGCTCGCTGTTGGCGATCAGGTGGGCACCGAGCCGGCCGCCGATCTCCTCATCCGCGACCTCGTTGACGATCAACGTCCCGTGGAGCTCGACGCCCGAGCGAGCCAGCGCAACCCCGGCCATCACCTGAGCGGTGACGCTGGCTTTGTCGTCGCCGGCACCGCGACCGTAGACGCGGCCGTCGGCGATGTCCGCGGCGAACGGCGGGTGCGACCAGGCGGTCTCCTCGCCGGTCGGCACGACGTCGAGGTGGGCGTTGAACAGGAGAGTCGGGCCGTCGCCGCGGACCAGGCGCGCCACCAGGTTGGGCTTCTCGACCTCTTCAGCGACGATCTCGGTGTCGAAGCCCTCGGCGGCCAGCCTCCGCCGGCAGATCGCGATTCCCTCGCGCACGTCGCCCGGTGGATTGACCGTCGGCAGGCGCACCAGCTCCTGCAGGAACGCCACGACCTCGTCCTGCCTGATCTGCGCGAGGACGCGCTCCGCCGCGGCGGGGTCGATTGCCGGTGTGCCCTGCGCCACTCCGCCGTCCCTCCTTGCCATCAGATTCCATTCGAAAGCCCGCGGCAGTATAGCACCGGCCCCCGGCTGCCCCGGACCGGCGACTCGGAGCAGTACCCGCGCGGGCGCACGCGGCGTCGCCCCACGGTGGGCACGTGGCGCCGCGCTCGTCGCTGCAGGGTGACACATCGCGTTTGAGGCTGCCCCGGAGGCTGTGCTATCCTGGCGGGCGGCCCTCCCGTGGGGGAGTGCTCGTGGATCCACGCGACACGATCGAGAGGCAGGTGGGCGTGACCGTCAGCGCCGAGGTCGCGCGGCAGCTCGCGCGCGTGCGGAGCTATGTCATCGACATGGACGGAGTCCTCTACCGAGGCGAGACGATCCTGCCCCACGTCCACGACTTCCTCGGGGCGCTCAGTGCTGCCCGGGTGCCGTACGTCATGGTCACCAACAACTCCACCCGCACTCCCGAGCAGTACGTCGAGAAGCTGGCGGGGATGGGGCTCACCACGACAGCCGACCGGGTCGTGACCTCCGGGCTGGCGACGCGTGCCTGGCTCGACGAGCGCTATCCGGCCGGCACGCGAATCTACCTCATTGGCATGCCGGCGCTGGTGGAGACGGTCTTCGGTGACGGGCGCTACCGGCCGGCCGGCGTCGACGCCGAGGTGGTGGTCAGCGGTGCCGACTGGGAGCTGACCTTCGAGAAGCTCAAGACCGCGACCATCGCGATCCGCCGGGGGGCCGACTGGGTCGCCACGAATCCGGACACGACCTTCCCCTCGGAGCAGGGGATCATCCCCGGCGCCGGCGCCATCCTGGCCGCCATCGCCGCGGCCACCAGCGCCACGCCGGTCGTCATCGGCAAGCCGGAGCCGGGCATGCTGATCGAGGCGGCGGCGATGATGCATACGTCGCCCGGCGAGACTGCCATGCTCGGCGATCGGCTGGATACCGACATTCTCGCGGGCCAGCGGGCTCAATTCGTCACGGTCCTGGTCCTCACCGGGGTCACGACCCCGGATGAGCTCGACGGCGCGAGTATCCAACCCGACGTGGTCGTGCCGGACCTCGCCCCGCTCGCGGCCTACTACGGAGCGCGTGGGTGAGACAGGTCGGTGGCTACGACATCGAGGACGTGCGCAAGATCCAGGGGCGTGACGAGGTCTACCTCTACGACCGGAGCCTGGCCGGCCTGCGGCTGCGCCACGCGCTGGACGCGCTCGCCCAGACACGCGGGCGACTGCTCGTGCTGGGCTGCGGCGCCGGGCGCTACGTGCGGGCGCTCGCCCGGGTGCGCACCGACCTCGAGCTCCACGGCGGAGACCTCAGTCTGACCGCGCTCCACGAGGCGCGTGGCCGCGATGCGCGCCACCACTACGTCGGCCTCGACGCGTCGCGCCTACCGTACCGAGAGGCCTCATTCGACGCGGTCGTCTTCTTCGACCTGCTGGAGCACGTGCCGGACTACCGGCAGATGCTCGACGAGATCACCCGTGTACTCGTCCCGGGTGGTGTCCTCCACCTGTTCGTGCCGCTCGAGGCTCAGCGGGGCACGGTTTACTGGCTGCTACGCGGCAGCCGCCGCCTGCCGATCAACCGCTGGAAACGCGACCACGTCGGCCACGTCAACCGCTTTCGCGCGGAGGACGTGCTTCACGACGTGTGGGCCGCGGGGCTCGAAGTCACCGACATGTCCTATGGGTTCCACGCCGCCGGGCAGGTCCACGACGTCGTCGACTACTGGCAGCGCGAGCGGCTCTCGGGCGCGCCCGGACTGCTCCCGCCGTCCGCGGTCAACCTGCTGGCGCGCCTGACCTTCATCCCCACGTGGCGCCTCTCCTACCTGGAGGACCGGCTCTACTCGGGCCGGCTGCTCGCCTCGGGTCTCCACCTGACCGCCCACAAACCTGCGCCCGCGCACGCAAGCTGAGCGGAACGGGCCGCCGCGCCGGCAGCGAGCCGCGGCCGCGGTAACCGGGCGGCTTGTCGTCGCCTCGCGGGGCGGCTAGGATGCGCCATGCCCGGTCACGCGTGAATCCGAAGACTCCTGGATATCGGGCGCGGTCGGTCGGAGGTTCGGCGACGCCAGCCCGCGCCTGGGGAGGAAGGGGTGCTCATGTCCGCGGACGTTCGCTCGGTGCCCATCATCGACGGGCACACCGACTACCTGCTGTCGTTGACCAAGACGGGGCGTAGCTTCCTCGAGGAGTCGAGCATCGGGCACGTCGACCTGCCGCGCGCTCGGCGCGGCAACGTCGGCGCCATGCTGAGCGCGGTGTACCTTCCTGGTGAGTTCCTGCCACAGCACGCCTTGAGCGAGACGCTGCGCACGGTCGATCTGCTGAAGCGCATCGTGGTCGAGTCAAACGGCCAGATGGAGTTGGTGCGGAGTCATCGCCAGCTCGTTGACTGCCTGGAGCGCGGCGTGTTCGGCGCCATCCTGCACTACGAGGGCGCGGAGGCCATCGACCCCGACTTCGCGATCCTGCGCCTGTCCTACGAGCTGGGGCTGCGCTCACTCGGACTGGTCTGGAGCCGCCCGACGATCTTCGCTGAGGGCGTCGGCCCGACCAACGAGGGGCGCGGCCTCACCGGGCTGGGCCGCGAGCTGGTGCGCGAGTGCAACCGGATGGGCATCCTGATCGATGTGTCCCACCTGAACGAGCCCGGCTTCTGGGACGTGGTCGAGGTGACCGAGCGCCCGTTCGTCGCCAGCCACTCCAACGTGCGCGTGATCTGCGACCACGAGCGAAACCTGACCGACGAGCAGATCAAGGCGCTCGCCGGCAAGGGCGGGCTGATGGGGATCAACTACGCGGTGGGGTTCCTGGTCGAGGGCGCGAAGCGCGGCTCGGACGTACCGCTGAGCGTGCTGGTCGACCACATCGACTACATCGTGCATCTGGTCGGCATCGACTACGTGGCGCTCGGCTCCGACTACGACGGCGCGGGCGTGCCCGAATCGCTCAAGGATGTCGCTCACGACGGGCACATCGTCGAGGAGCTGGCGCGTCGCGGCTACGACGACGCGGCGATCGCGAAGATCTGCCGCGACAACTGGCTGCGGGTGCTGGGGGCCGTCTGGACCGACTAGAGAGATTTGTCGGGGAATCGGCGGACCGCCGAGTCGGCTCCGGGCACGCGGAGCAGGCGCGCGGGACTACAGCCGCCGCGCTGACGGGACGAAGCCCACTGAAGGGGCTGAGTTCCGGCCAATGGTTGCGAAAAATGCTGTAGGTTCCACCGAGTTAGGTCCGACGGAGGCGCTATCGCAGGGGAGGTTCACGCAGGCCCCGTGCGATGTCGCGGCGCATCATGACGCGCGCCGCAGGGTCGAACCCCATGGCTGCCTCGTGGTCGCGCACCTGCGCGAGCCCCGGTCCGATCCCGTCCTCAGACAGGACCCGAAAGCCGAGGTGCTCGTAGAGCGGCCGGTTCCACGGCACGTCGGCAAAGGTCGAGAGGGTGACCGCCGCGCGGCCCGTAGCGGCCGCCCACTGCTCCGCGCGGTCAATGAGGGCGCGGCCGACCCCTTGCCCCTGCCACGCGGGCACGACGCTCACCTGCTCGACGTGGGCCGCGCCGTCGACGTCGTCGACCAGCAGGTAGCCGCAGGGCGCCCCGTCCTCGCCGATGGCCACCCATGAGCGTCCGTCGCCGGCGTAGCTGACGAGCGTCTCGATCGACATCGGCTCGTCGTCCGCGACGGCATCGAGCCCGACCTCGCGGAACCGCTCACTGGCCAGCCGTTCGATTGACTGCAAGACCGGCGCGTCTTCGGGCCTCGCCGGGCGAATTGTGAACCTCATGGCTCGCGCCCCATCCTGGCCGGCGCCGGCAGCGCCCCGAGGCGCTGCCGGCGTGCCCGTTTCTGGAATGTCTTCAGCTCGCGGCCGGCGTCGGCGTCAGTTCCAGCGACTTGAGGTCCGCGACCTCCAATGCCAGCTTGACGAACTCGTCCAGCGGCACGGCACCCAGGTTCTCGTTGGTGCGCAACCGCAGCGACACGGCGCCCGCCTCGGCCTCCTTATCGCCCACGACCAGCATGTAGGGGACGCGCTCTAACTGGGCGCGTCGGATCTTGGCCTGCATCCGGTCACCGCCGGCATCGATCTCGACCCGCAGGCCGGCGGCTTTGAGCTGCTCCCGAACCGACTCGGCATAGCCCAGGTGGCGATCGGCGATGGGGATCACGATCGCCTGGACGGGAGCCAGCCAGACAGGGAAGGCACCGGCGAAGTGCTCGATCAGCCCGCCGACGAAGCGCTCCATCGAGCCGAGCACCGTGCGGTGGATCATCACGCCTCGATGCCGCTGGCCGTCCTCACCGACGTACGTCACGTCGAAGCGCTCCGGCAGGTTGAAGTCGCACTGGATCGTCGGCCCCGTCCACTCGCGTCCGAGCGAGTCGAGGAACTTGATGTCGATCTTCGGTCCGTAGAAGGCGCCCGCGCCGGGATCGATCTCGTACGCGATGCCCATCGAGCGCATTGCCTCGGCCAGCGTCTCCGTCGCCAGCTCCCAGTTCTCGTCGCTGCCGATCGCCTTCTCGGGGCGCGTGGCCAGGAACGCCCGGTACTCGTAGCCGAAGACCTTCGCGAAGTAGAGCGCCAGGTCGAGCACGTCCGCGATCTCGTCGTGCATCTGGTCGGGCCGGCAGAAGATGTGCGCGTCGTCCTGCGTAAAGCCGCGCACGCGCAGCATGCCGTGGAGCGTGCCGCTACGCTCGTAGCGGTAGACCGTGCCCAGCTCGGCCAGGCGGATCGGCAGGTCGCGGTAGGAGCGGACCTGCGAGTTGTAGATCATGATGTGGCCGGGACAGTTCATCGGCTTCAGGTAGTAGGGGGCGCCCTCGATGTCCATCGGCGAGTACATGTTCTCCTGGTACGTCTCGAGGTGCCCGCTCTTCTTGTAGATGTTGCCGCTGGCGATGTGCGGCGTGTAGACGAGCTGGTAGCCGCGGGCCAGGTGCTCGTCCGTCTCGAAGCGCTCGATCAGGTGGCGCACCATCGCGCCCTTGGGGTGCCACAGGATCAGGCCCGCCCCGATGTCCTCGCTCACCGAGAAGAGATCGAGCTCACGACCCAGCCGGCGATGGTCGCGCCGCTGCGCCTCTTCCAGCCGCTGGAGATACCCGGCGAGCTCGTCGTCGTTGCGCCAGGCCGTGCCGTAGATCCGCTGCAGCATCGGGCGCTTCTCGTCGCCCCGCCAGTAGGCGCCGGCGACGCTGAGCAGCTTGACGCTGCCGATCCGCGATGTGTCGGCCACGTGCGGTCCGCGGCAGAGGTCCGTGAACGTGTCCTGCGTGTAGCGCGAGATCACGGCGTCGGCGGGCAGGTCGTCGATGATCTCGACCTTGTAGGGCTGATCGGCGAAGTAGGCAAGGGCGTCCGCGCGCGAGATCTCGTCGCGCTTGAACGGGAACTTCCCCTGCCTGATGCGGCCCATCCGCTGCTCGATCTCCGCCAGGTCGTCGGGTGTGAGCGAGCGGGGCAGGTCGAAGTCGTAGTAGAAGCCGTTCTCGATGGCGGGACCGATGGCGAGTCTGGCATCCGGGAACATCTCCAGGACCGCCTCGGCCATCACGTGCGCGGCGGAGTGCCGCATCGTGGCGAGCTGCAACTCCTCCTGATTCTCGACGTCGAGCTGGATGTCCATGTCCTCGGCGAGTTGGGACATCGTGTGGTCCTCCCGATCGTGGGCGCCGCAGCGCCGCCGGCGCGTCAATGTTCGCCAGTGGACCGCCCGGGAGCGGTCCCGGCAGTGCCGTCGTCGGGCATGTGCCACCGTCCTTTCGCGGTCGAAAACAAAAAAGGCCCGTCGTCCAGAGGGACGACAGGCTGCCCTGACGTGGTTCCACCCAGCTTCCGCCGCGAGCCTGGGGCCGCGCGACGCTCGTTGGCGCCCGATAACGGGGGCGACCGGAGCCGGCTACTTAACCACTCAACCGTGGAGTTCGCCGGTCGGCTCACGGGGGGTATTCGCCGGGCTCGTGCCGTGCGGGGCTCTCAGCCGATGACCCCGCCTCGCTGTCGACCTGGTCCGGGTACTCGTCCCGATCGACGCCGAAACCGTCTCGATGTTCCAGTGTTACCCAGCCGGCAGATCTGGCTGCCGGTCGGGTCGGGTCGGGTGGGCGGTACTAGACTCGAACTAGTGACCTCCACGATGTCAACGTGGCGCTCTAACCGACTGAGCTAACCGCCCCGGCTGGCTACCCGGCGAGTATAGCATGGCGCCCATTTTCCCGCCAAGCGCACCCCGCGGCCGCGGGCCGGCATGGCAGGACGGTGGTGGTGGCCACCTTGCGTGACGGGTTTGCACCCCGATATCATGATGTCCGCACGAACGTGAAGCGCCAGAGCCGTGCCGGATCGCGGGCCACCCGGCCCGTCAGGGAGTGGACCGGTGTCGAGCTACTACGACCTCGGCCAGTATCGCCGTATCGTCTCCACGTCGTCGCTCGACGCGCAGCAATGGTTCGACCGCGGCCTGAACTGGACGTATGCCTTCAACCACGAGGAGGCGGTGCGATGCTTCGAGCATGTCCTCGAGCACGACCCGGAGTGTGCCATGGCGCACTGGGGCATCGCCTACGCCGCCGGCCCCAACTACAACCTCCGCTGGGACATGTTCGACGAGGAGACGCTGGTGCACGTCGTCGACACCTGCTACGCCGCGGTGCAGCGGGCCGGCGCCCTCGCCGACAGAGCCACGCCGGTCGAGCGGGCATTGATCGCGGCGCTGCAGGCCCGCTACCCTGAACCGGTGCCCGCCGCGGACTGCGCGGTCTGGAACGATGACTTTGCCGACGCGATGCGGGCGGTCTACCGGGAATACGGCGATGACCTGGACGTGGCCACGGTTTTCGCCGACGCGCTCATGAACCGGACCCCCTGGCAGTTGTGGGATCTGGAGGCGGGAGAGCCCGCTGAGGGCGCCGACACCGCCGAGGCCATGGAGGCGCTCGAGCGGGCGCTGACCGACCCGGCCAGTCGTGTCCACCCCGGGGTGCTCCACATGTACATCCACCTGATGGAGATGTCGCCCTTCCCGGAGCGAGCGCTGCGGGCGGCCGACTGGCTGCGCGACCTGGTGCCCGACGGTGGGCACCTGCGGCACATGCCGACCCACATCGACGTGCGCTGCGGCCAGTACCACGACGTGGTGGTCTCCAACAGCGCCGCCATCGCGGCCGACGAGCGCTACCGGGAGCGTGAGGGTGCGATGAACTTCTACACGCTCTATCGGATCCACGACTACCACTTCAAGCTCTACGGGGCGATGCTCCTCGGCCAGCAGGAGATGGCGCTGCGGACGGCCGACGAGCTCGTCGCGGCGATTCCGCCCGAGCTCCTCCGGCAGCAGACGCCAATCGACATGGCGGACCAGCTCGAGAGCTTCATGGGCATGAAGCTGCACGCCCTGATCCGCTTTGGCCGATGGCAGGAGATCATCGATACGCCGCTGCCGGAGGACGCCGGGATGTTCTGCGTCACGACCGCGCTGATCCACTACGCCAGGGGCGTGGCGTTCGCCGCGACCGGCCGGATCGCGGAGGCCGAGAAGCAGCAGGGGCGGTTTCAGGACGCCGTGCGCCGGGTGCCGAAGAGCCGCTATCAGTTCAACAACCGGTGTCTGGATCTGCTGGCGATCGCGGCGGAGATGCTGGCGGGCGAGCTCGAGTACCGTAAGGGCAACCATGACGTCGCTTTCGCTCACCTGCGCCGCTCAATCGAGCTCGATGACGGGCTCACGTACGATGAGCCGTGGGGGTGGATGCAGCCGGTCCGTCACGCCTACGGCGCGCTGCTGCTCGAGCAGGGTCGCCTCGAAGAGGCAGAGGCGGTCTACCGCGCGGACCTCGGCCTGGACGGCACCCTCGCCCGCGCCTACCAGCACCCCGAGAACGTCTGGAGCCTGCACGGCTACCACGAATGCCTGATGCGGCTGGGCAAGCACGACCTGTGCGGCATCGTGAAGCAGCGCCTCGATCTGGCGGCGGCCCGCGCCGACGTCCCGATCGCGTCCTCCTGCTTCTGCCGCACGACGAGGGCTACCTGACTCAAAGAGCGAAGGAGCGACTGAGTGGACGACTACTACGATCTGGGTAACCACCGGCGCACCGTGATGACGTCCTCGGCGGAGGCGCAGCTATGGTTCGACCGCGGCCTCAACTGGGCGTATGGCTTCAACCATGAGGAGGCGGTGCGCTGCTTCCGGCGCGCGATCGAGGCTGACCCCGGCTGCGCAATGGCCCACTGGGGTTTGGCTTTTTCCGCCGGGCCCTACTACAACCTGCGCTGGGACATGATGACTCCGGACGGGCTCGCGAGGACGGTGGCGACCTGCCACGCGGCGCTCGAGCGAGCGGCGGCCGCGGCGGAGCGGGCCACACCGGTCGAGCGCGCGCTGATCGCGGCGCTGCAGGCTCGCTTTCCCGCGGCGGTGCCGGCCGGCGACAGCGCGGCCTGGAGCGACGGCTACGCGAACGCCATGCGGGAGGTCTACCGGGAGTTCGGGGACGACCTCGACGTCGCCGCCCTGTTCGCCGACGCGCTGATGAACCGCACCCCCTGGCTGCTCTGGGACCTCCTGACGGGCACGCCGGTCGAGGGCGCCGACACTGTCGAGGCGATGGCGGTGCTGGAGCGCGCGATGGAGTGCCCATTCGGCCGCGCTCATCCAGGCGTGCTTCACATGTACATCCACCTGATGGAGATGTCACCGTTCCCCGAGCGGGCACTGAAGGCCGCTGACTGGCTGCGCAATCTCGTCCCGGACTCCGGGCACCTGCGACACATGGCGACCCACATCGACGTGCTCTGCGGCCACTACCACGACGTCGTTGCCGGAAACGACGCGGCCATTGAGGCGGACCGCAAGTTCCTCGAGCGCGAGGGCGCGGCGAACCTCTACACGATGTCGCGGCTCCACAACTACCACGTCAAGCTGTACGGCGCGATGTTCCTGGGCCAGGAGCAGTCCGCCCTGGAGGCGGCCGATGCAGTGCTGGCTACGATCCCGCGTGAACTGCTCGAGCGCACGGTGCCGACGGTGATGGCGGACCGTCTGGAGGGCTTTTTCGCCATCAAGCTGCACGCTCAGATTCGCTTCGGCCGCTGGGAGGAAATCATCGACACGCCGCTGCCGGAGGAGCCGGACCTCTTCTGTGTCACCACGGCGATGACGCACTACGCCAAGGGGGTCGCCTACGCCGCGACCGGTCACATCGACGAGGCAGAGGAGCAGCAGCGGTTGTTTGAGGGCGCGGTCCGCCGCGTGCCTGAGAGCCGCGCGGCAGGGCGCAACACATACCGGGAACTGCTGGCGATCGCGCGTGAGATGCTGGCGGGTGAACTGGAGTACCGCAAGGCGAACCACGACCAGGCATTCAGCCACCTGCGGCAGTCCATCGCGCTGTACGACGGACTGAAGTACGGCGAGCCCTGGGCCTGGATGCAGCCGGTGCGTCATGCCTACGGTGCGCTGCTGCTCGAGCAAGGGCGGGTCGAGGAGGCCGAGGCGGTCTACCGAGCCGACCTGGGCCTGGACGGGAGCCTGGCGCGGGCGCACCAGCACCCGGAGAACGTCTGGAGCCTGCACGGCTACCACGAGTGCGTGATGCGGCTGGGTAAGCACGACCTGTGCGGGATGATCAAGCAGCGGCTCGACCTGGCGGCGGCCCGCGCCGACGTCCCGATCGAGTCGTCGTGCTTCTGCCGAATGTCGGCCGTCGCCTGAGGCCGACGAGAGAGATGCCGGGCGGGTCAGCTCAGAGCCCGGCCAGCACCGGGCGAAACCGGTAGATGGCCAGTGCAGACAGCACGACCAACGTGCCGCATCCGGCGATGGTGAGGGGGGCGCCGGCCGACCCGGCGATGGCGCTGGCCGGTAACGCGCTCAACCCGCTGATGCCGAACGACATCTGGTAGAAGCTCATGACCCGGCCGCGCATCTCGTTAGGGATCAGCGTCTGGACGAGACTGCCGACCGTGGCCGAGTAGGCGACACCGGTGATGCCGACCAACGCCAGGCAGACGACGGCGATCTGCAGGCTGGGCGACAGGGCGAAGGCGCTCAATGACACCCCGTAGCCCACCACGGAGGCGAGCATGAGGCGTCCCTTGCTACGGTAGCGGCCGAGCGAGGCCACGCCGAGCGCGCCGACGAAACCCCCGATGCCGGGAGCCGCCGAGAGGATGCCGAAACCGGTGGCCCCGGAGTGCCAGATGCCTTCGGCAAAGACGGGCAGGAGCGGCACGTAGGGCATGGCGAAGAAGAGCGGCAGCGTGCCGAGCAGGAGGAGCCCGAAGACGGCCGGTTGCCGGTAGCTGAAGCTCACTCCGTCAACCAGGTCGGCCACTGGATTCCGCCGGCGCTCGGGGGGCGCGAACGGCTGGCGCGGCACCGGGATCAGCGCGGCGATGACCACCACGTAGCACACCACCAGCAGCACGTAGATCCCCGGAACGCCGATGACGCCGATCAGGAAGCCGGCGGCGGCCGGCCCAACGATGCGGACGAGATTCATGCCGCCGGAGTTCAGCGAGACGGCGTTCACCAGCAGGTCGGTGCCGACGAGCTGCGCCATGAGCGCCTGGCGGGCTGGACCATTGAGGCCGAAGGCGATGCCGAAGATCGCGGCGCCGATGACGAGCTCCGGATAGCTGATCCGATGCACGATGAGCAGCATCGCCAGCACGATAGCGGTCAGCACCGTGATCGAGCGCACGGCCATGATGTAGTTGCGCCGTTCCACCCGATCGGCGATCACGCCGCCGAACGGTGACGCGGCCATCTCGCAGATGGCCTGCGCCGAAGTGACCAGTCCGAGGTGCACGGCCGAGCCGGTCAGGACGTAGACGAGCCAGCCGAGCGCGACGCTCTGCATCTGGTAGCCGAGCGTGCCGGTCACGCTACTCAGGAGGAACCAGCGGAACGGGACGATCTTGAAGGCATCGAAGGTCGAGAGCGTGACGCGTCGGCGGATGATCCGGCGCGGTGCCGGCTGGGTGATCGGGGTCTCCGCGGGGTGGGGCGTGGCCTCGTCGGGGGCGACCGTGGTGGGGACAACGCGTTCCGTCACGGGTAGCAGAACCTTCGCTTGAACGTCGGGCGTGCGCGGCGCGGCACTACAGTTCGCCCAGCACGGGGCGCAGCCGGTAGATCAGGAGCCCCGACATGACTACCAGGATGCCACATCCCGCAACCGCCACCGGCGTCCCAATCGAGCTGGCGATGGCGCTGACCGGCAGCGCGCTCAGCCCGCTAATGCCGAAGGACATCTGGTAGAAGCTCATGACCCGGCCGCGCATCTCGTTCGGAATGATCGATTGAACCAGGCTGCTGACCGTGGCCGAGTAGGCCACGGCGGCGACGCCGGCCACCATCAGGAAGACGACCGCGACGTGGAAGCTCGGGGCCAGCGCGAAGGCCGAGAGCGACAGACCGTAGATCGACACCGACGCGATCGTCAGTCGCCCCTTGCGATGAAAGTTGGTGAAGGAGGCAACGGCCAGCGCCCCGATGAACCCGCCGATCCCCGGCGCCGCCGACAGAATGCCGAATCCAGTCGCGCCGGTGTGCCAGATACCTTCGGCGAAGACGGGCAAGAGCGGTACGTAGGGCATGGCGAAGAAGAGCGGCACGGTGCCGAGTAGGAGGAGCCCGAAGACGGCCGGATGGCGGTAGCTGTAGGAAATGCCATCGACCAGGTCGCCGACGGCGTTGCGCCCCGGATGGCGCGGTGCGACCGGCTGCGGCGGCACCGGCACCAGCGCGGCGATGACTCCGAGGTAGCACAGGACAAGCAGCACGTAGATGCCGGGCACGCCGATCGCGCCGATGAGGAACCCGGCGGCGGCCGGCCCGACGATGCGCATCAGGTTCATGCCGCCCGACATGAGCGAGACCGCGTTGATCAGGCGCTCGTTGCCGACGAGCTGCGCCAGGAGTGCCTGGCGGGCTGGCCCGTTGAGTCCGAACCCGACGCCGAAGATCGCGGCGCCGATGACGAGCTCGGGAAAGGTGATCCGGTGCGAGACGATCAGCGCAGCCAGAACGGCCGCCGTGACGACCGTGATCAGGCGCACCAGCATAATGTAGGTGCGACGCTCCACGCGGTCGGCGATCACGCCGGCCATCGGCGACACCGCCACCTGACAGATCGCCTGGGTCGTGGTGATGAGTCCGAGATGGACGGCGGAGCCGGTCAGGATGTAGACAAGCCAGCCGAGCGCGACGCCCTGCATCTGGTAGCCCACAGTGCCCGCGATGCTGCTCAGGAAGAACCAGCGGTAGGCGGGAACCTCGAAGGCGCTGAAGGTGTTCGACGTCAACCTTCGCCCGAGTCGGACCGGTCGAACGGTTGGGGGCGCGACCGTGCTCACCCGTGCCGAGTCGGCGTGTTTCGGGTCTTCGCCGTCGGCGTCGATCAGTCGGTCCCCCGCCATTTACCTCGTCCTCACGCGCCAGGCCGCACCCGCGCTCGGCCGGCGCGCCAATTACCCGCGGGTCGGGCGT
>DATKRJ010000444.1:0-3933 GCA_035532355.1 Thermomicrobiaceae bacterium
AGACCGCCCAGCCGCCGCTCCTGCCCCACACCCGGCAGGGAGATCCACGCCCGCGCCGACCGGTCGGGCATCGCCCCGGCCGCACTCAGCGGGCTCCCGTCCCCTCGAGCGCCACGAGCGCGCCCGAGGCCGCTCCCGCGGCCAGCGCCAGCGGCAGCGCCTGCATGACCGCGTGAGCCGCGCTCACCCCGAATCCGAGCGCCAGCAGCACCACGACCGCCATCGCCGTCAGGATCACCAGCCCCGCCGTCGCGCCCACCCGCATCGTCGACCTCCTTGAATACGCGAGCACAAGAACATGTGTCCCGAACATCTGTACGTACAGAGAATAGAACACCTGTTCCCCGCTGTCAAGGGGGATGACGATCATCTGTTCGGTTTTCGGGAGCGCCCGGCCGCGGTCGGGGAGAGGGCGGCGCGGTTTGCTACAATCCCGGCAAGCGCGCGCTGCCCGGGGGAGGCCATGCACCCACTCGACCGTCTTCGCGAAACCCGGCTCCTGCCCGTCATCATCGGGCTGGCGCTCGTCGCGCTCGCCCTCTTCCTGGCGCGGGTGGCGGACATCCTGCCGCCCTTCATCTGGGCCGCGGTCACCGCCTACGTGCTCTATCCGCTGGTCATCCGGCTCGAGCGGCGGCTGCGCCTGCCGCGCGCGCTGGCCATCGCCGTGGTCTACGTCATCCTGATCGGGCTGCTCGTCGTGGTGGCCGTGCAGGTCGCTCCGGCCGTGGTCGAGCAGGTGGGCCAGCTGGTGCGGGCCCTCCCCCATCTGATCGACGCCGCGCGCCAGTCGCTGCTGCACGAGAACCGGATCGGCATCGGCGGCTTCAGCATCGACACGCAGCAGCTGACCGCGCGCATCGAGGCCGCGGCCAAAGACTTTGCCTCGGGCTGGGGACGGCAGGCGCCCTCGCTGGTGCTCCAGACCTTCGGCTTCCTGGTCAACGTGCTGGTCTACCTGCTCGCCACCTACTACTTCTTGCTGCAGGGCGACGGTATGGTGCGCCGGCTGCGCGACCTCGCCCCGCCGCGCCACCACGACACCGTCCAGCGCATCACGGACCAGGTCAACGACACGTTCGGCGCCTACGTGCGGGCGCAGCTGCTCCTCTTCGTGATCATCTCCGCCGTCATCTTCGTGGCGCTCTCGATCCTGAAGCTGCCCTATGCCGGCGCCATCGCGATCGCGACCGGGCTGCTCGAGCTCATCCCGGTGATCGGTCCCTGGACGGCGGCGGGCATCGCCATGACCGTGGCGCTGTCGCAGACGAGCGGGCCGTTCGGCTGGTCGTCCACCGGGCTGGCCGTGGCCGTCGGTCTGGTCTACCTGAGCGTGCGCATGATCGAGGACCAGATCGTGATCCCGCAGCTGATCGGACGCATCGTCCGGCTGCATCCGCTGCTGGTGATCTTCGGCGTGCTGGCCGGGGCGCAGATCGCGGGCGCCCTCGGGCTGCTGCTGGCCGTGCCGGTCCTGGCGGCGGTCAAGATCGTCGGGCTGGCGATCCTGGAGGAGGTCCGTAACCCGCCGGCGCGGCGGGTCGTGCCGGTGCGGCAGCGCGGCGCGCTACAGGCGTTCGCCGACCAGATCGGAGCGTACGATCGGGAACAGGTGGTGCTGCTGATCGCCACCGGGGCGCTCGGCTGGGACGACCTGGAGACGGCCCAGTACCTGGCCGCCGAGTCACTGCTGCGCAATATCCGCCTGCAGGTGGTCACGCCCGACCGCGTCGTCGCCAGTATCGCGACGGCGGCGGGCATCGAGGTCGTCACCCGGGTCGGCCTGGACGACGAGGCGGGTGTCCTCGCGGACCGCGAGCCGGCGCCCGACGAGGCGCCGGTCGAGGCGCCGCCGGTGATGACCTCCCCGACCCCCGGCCATCCGGCAGCCGTCGTCGGTCGCGCCTCCGAGGGAGGCGTCGAGTGACCGCTCCAGACTGATCGTCGCCGGGCTCGACTCAGTGCGCCGCCCCGGTCTGGGGTGGGAGGCCGCCCGGCAGCCGCACGGCGAAGCGGCTGCCCTGTCCCGGAGCGCTCTCGAGCGAAACCGAGCCCCCGTGCTCCTCGATGATCTCCCGTGTTACGTAGAGTCCCAGCCCGGTCCCGCTGAAGGCGTCGGCTCCCGTGCCGCGCGCGAAGGGCTCGAACAGGCGTGCCTGGTCCTCGTGGCTGATGCCGATCCCCTCGTCCAGGACCGCCACCTCGGCCGTCTCCCCGTCGCGGCGCACGGTGACCCGCACCTCGCCCCCCCGCGGCGAGTACTTGACCGCATTGGAGAGGAGGTTGGCCAGCACCTGCTCCAGCCGGGCGGGGTCCCAAACCCCGATGACCGGCTCCGGCGCGACCAGGGTGAAGCGATGCGGCCGGTCCGGCTCGGCGCGCGCCTCGTCGATGAAGCGCCCGAGCACCTCCTCCGCCAGGGCCCGCAGGTCGCACCGCTCGGTACGCAGCGCCAGGCGCCCGGACTCGAGCTGCGAGACGTCGACCAGGTCCTGCACCAGCAGGTTCAGGCGCCCGATGCTGCGCTGGAGCTTGTCAACCAGGTCGACGAGCCGGGGTGGCTCGGGCGACATGCGCTCGACCTGGCGACGGACGAGCTGCGTGTACCCGGCGACGGCGGTGAGCGGCGTCTTGAGCTCGTGGGAGGCGATCGAGAGGAAGGTCTCGCGGGCGCGCAAAGCCCCCTGGGCGTCCTCGTAGAGGCGCGCGTTGTCGAGGGCCAGGGCAGCGCGGTCGGCCAGGTCCTGCAGGAAGGTCTGTTCGTCGATGCCGTAGGGCCGCGGGCTGCGGTCGCGCCAGGTGATCATGGTACCGATCACCCGGCCGTGGGCCCGCAGCGGAACGGTCAGCAGGCTGCGGACCCCCAGGCGGTCCAGCTGGGGCCAGTAGTCCCGATGGATGCGCTCGCGCAGCCACTGGGGGTCGATCTCGGGGAAGAGCAGGGGCTGGTCCGGCTGGAAGAGGCCGCGGCGCGATCCCGGAGCCGGCGTCGATCCAAGCAGCCGCCGGGCGAGGTCGAGCCGTTCGGGGTCCGGGTGGTAGCTGGCGACGGCGCGCAGGAGCTGGCCGTCGTCGGAAAGCAACCGGATCAGCGCGCCGTCGCCCAGGAGTCCCGCGACACGGCGCGTCACGGCCTCCAGCACCGCGGGCAGGTCGAGGCTGGCGGCGGTGAAGGCCTGCGACGCCGCCGCCAGGGCCTCGGCCCGCTGCCGGGCCTGGCCCGAGGCGTCGTACAGGCGCGCGTTGTCGATCGCCAATGCGGCGATGTCCGCGAGGTCCTGGACGAACGCCTGGTCGCTCGTCGTGTAGTCCGGCTGCCGTCCCTCGCGGCCGAGCGCGAGCACGCCGATCACCCGCCCGCCGGCACGCAGCGGCACGATCAGTACCCGCTGCAGCCCGAAGGCCTGGTAGTGGGCCAGCACGTCCGGCTCCACCGCCCCGGCCAGCTCGGCGACGTCGTCGCCCGGGATGCGGACCGGCCGGCCGGTGCGCGCCACCAGCCCGGTCAGGCCGCGGTCGGGACGCATCGGCGTCGCCGCCAGCCGGACGCCCAGCGCCGCGCGCACCACGGGATCCCGGTGGTCGCTGGCGACCGCGCTGAGCCACTGGCCGTCGCCCGACAGGAGCCGCAGGACCGCACCGTCGCCGATCACCTCGGAGGCCGTGCGCACGATACTCCGCAACACCGCATCCGCGTCGAGCCGGGCCTCGGCGATGACGCGCAGCGCGCCGGCGAGCGCATCGGCCCGGGTGGCGTGCTCGCGCGCGGCCGCGTAGAGGCGCGCGTTGTCGATGGCGAGTCCGGCGCGCTCGGCCAGGCGCTCCGCCAGGGCCAGGTCGCGCGGCCCGTAGTGGCGCCCGGAGCTGGTCGTGAGGAAGGTGACGGCGCCGACGGTCTGCCCGCGGGCGGGCAGCGGCACGATCATGCTGGAG
>DATKRJ010000445.1:0-2002 GCA_035532355.1 Thermomicrobiaceae bacterium
CCCGGCTACCCTGCCCCGCCGGGATGCGACGACCAGCGCGACAGCGAGGAAGGCGGAGACATGGCCGGGGCGCTCGTAATCACCAACGGCACGATCCTGACGATGGACCGGGGGCAGCCCGAGGTCGAGGCCGTCGGCGTCATCGGCGACCGCATCGTGGGTGTCGGGTCGCGCCGCCTGGTCGAGGACGCCCTGCCGCGCAGCTACCAGACGCTGGACCTGGCCGGGCGCGTCTGCCTGCCCGGCTTCAACGAGGCCCACAACCACATGATCGGCTTCGGCACGGCCCTCGGCCACGTCGCCGCCGGCTACCCCGAGGTGCGCTCGATCGCGGACATCAAGCGCAACGTCGCCGAGCGGGCGCGGCAGGTGCCGCCCGGCAGCTGGATCCAGGGGCGCGGCTACGACGACAACAAGCTCGACGAGCGGCGCCACCCCAACCGCCAGGACCTCGACGCGGCGGCTCCCGACCACCCGGTGATCGTCGTCAACGGCTCCGGCCACCTCTCGGCGGTCAACTCGCTCGCGCTGCGCCTGGCCGGCGTGACCCACGACACGCCCGACCCCGACGGCGGCCGCTTCGTGCGCGACGAGCACGGCGAGCCGACCGGCGTCCTCCAGGAGACGGCCCAGCAGGTCGTGCGCGCCGTCATCCCGCTGCCGACGGTGGATGACCACATCGCGGCGCTCGGCCGCTGCAATGATGCCTACGCCGCTGCCGGCATCACCTCCAGTCAGGACGCGGGCTCCACGCTGCCGGAGCACCTGGAGGCCTACCAGCGGGCCGTCCGCGAGGGCAGGCTCAGGCTGCGCACCTCGATGATGATCCGGGAGCACCTGCTGCCACAACTGCTGGCGCTCGGGATCCGGCAGGGCTTCGGCGACGACTACCTGCGGGTCGGTCCGATCAAGCTCTTCATCGACGGCAGCCTGATCGGCCGCACTGCGGCTGTCACCCGGCCGTTCCTCGAGGACCCGCGTGACGATAACCTGGGCCTGACCATGATGTCGCAGGAGACGCTCGACGACTACGTCTGGCAGGCGCACCACGCCGGCTTCCAGGTCGCCATCCACGCCATCGGCGACCGGGGCATCGAAATGGTGCTCGCCGCCTACGGCAAGGCGCTCGCTCGCGAGCCGCGCGCCAACCACCGGCACCGCATCGAGCACTGCGGCATCCTGCGGCCGGACCTGATCGAGCGCATCGCCGCCATGCGCGTGCTGGCGGTCAGCCAGCCGATCTTCATCACCGAGTACGGCGACGGCTTCATCCGCCACCTCGGCATGGAGCGTATTCAGCTGACCTACCCGTTCCGTAGCCTGCTGGATGCCGGCATCACGTTGGTCTTCTCGTCCGACTGCCCGGTCTCGTCGTTCGTGCCGCTCAAGAGCGTGCAGGCCGCCGTCACCGAGCGGACCGGCAGCGGGCGCTCCTACGCGCTGGAGGAGGCGATCACGGTGGAGGAGGCGCTGCCGCTCTACACCGTGGCCGGGGCTTACGCCACCTTCGAGGAGCAGCGCAAGGGGCAGCTCAAGCCCGACATGCTGGCCGACTTCGTCGTGCTGGAGCAGGATCCGCGCCGGATCGACCCGCTGGCCATCGGCGAGATAGCGGTCAGCCGGACGATCGTGGGCGGCGAGACGATCTTCGAGGCGTGAGGTGGGCGGCACGCCGCCGTCTTTCTCGCTCGGCGTGCTCCCGACACGGCGCCGGACCCGTGCTCGTCCCCACCGGCTCCGTGGTACACGACCCGCGGCACCGCCCGTGCACGCAGGACAGCGAGCGTCTAGGCACGCCGCGCACGTCACCGCAGGAGGGTGGAGATGGACCTGCCACGCATCGGCCTCGATCTGACCGAGAAGCAGTCGGCCCCCGGCGCGATCGCCGCCATCCAGCGCGCCGAGGCGCGTGGCGTACCGATGATCTGGTCGACGACCGGTCGCGGCGCGCCGGATGCCACTACCATTTTCGCCGCCGCGGCTGCCCAGACGAAGACCGTCG
>DATKRJ010000446.1:0-2576 GCA_035532355.1 Thermomicrobiaceae bacterium
ATGACGAGGAGGCCATCTTTGCCCGCGAACGGTCCGCCGCCCTGGCGGCCGGAGAACCGCAGGGGTTCGACGCCTACGGCTTCACCATCTCCTTCAAGGGCGTCGTCCTGGAGGGCCTGGAAGTGGTGTTCCTCGTACTGACGTTCGGGGCCAACGAGCACCGGTTGCCGCTGGCGGCGACCGCCGCCGCGGCCGCGGTCGCCCTGGTCGTCGTGGTGGGCATCGCCGTCAGGGGCCCCCTCGCGCAGGTCCCCGAGAACACCATGAAATTCACCGTCGGCGTCCTCATCACCACCTTCGGCACCTTCTGGGGCGCAGAAGGTGCGGGGGCCCACTGGCCGGGCGGGGACGCTGCGATCCTGCCGCTGGCCGCCGTGGTGCTGCTCAGTGCCCTGGGTCTCGTCGGTCTCCTACGCCGACCCGCGGCGGTGGCCGCATGAACCTGCTCCTACGAGGCGCGCGCGCCTTCGTCGCTTTCTGGGTCGACCTGGTGATCGGCGACGACTGGCGGATCGCAGCCGGGGTGATGCTGTCCCTGGCCGGGACGGCACTGCTCGCACATGCGGCCCACCTGCACGCTTGGTGGCTGCTTCCCCCAGTGGTGCTGGGTGTGCTGGCCCTGTCGGTTGCACGCGCGGCGCGCACGACGCGAGCCGCCAACTCCGCCCACACCGCCCACACCGCCCGCGAACCCAGCTCCCACTAACCCGAAGTTCCGTGATCTTGAGCGGGTTGTAGCTCGCTGACCTGGGCTTATGCCGGTTCGGGTCGGTGCGGTGCTGACTACGCGAGGCTCAGCGGGATGGGTCGGCCGAGAAGTTCGAAGGCGCGTCGCTGGGTGGGGGTCGGCAGCGCGAGTTGCTCGATCACGGGTTGGTCGGCGACCGCGAGGAACCGGACCTCGTTACGGGTCATGCTCGCGAGGTGGTTGAGCAGGCTGGGGAAGTCGTGCACGGGTAGGTCGTCGCTGGTGGTCTTGGTGGCGGCTTTGCGCTCTGCGGCGGCCGAGCGTCGGGCGGGTGCGACGGGGTCGGTGGGTTCGGGCCGGTTCTCGTCGGTGAAGGTCAGGGGTGCCCAGGCTTGCCGGAGGTGCCAGACGAGGTAGGCGGCGAGGGTGCAGAGAAAGACGTGGGCGCGGACTCGGGTCTCGGTGTAGTGCCGGATCGGGCGTAGGTCCAGGTCGATGCTTTTCAGGGACCGGAAGTCGCGTTCGACGTGGGACAGGCTCTTGTAGGTCGCGACGACTTTGCCGGCGGTCATCTGCTGGGGACCGACGCTGGTGCGGATCACGTAGAGCCCGTCCAGGGCGGCTTCGGCGTCGATCGCTGGTTGGTTGCGGACGAAGGTGAAGGTGTTGTCGGTGATGGTCAGGGTGTAGTGCTTGGCCATCTTGTACTTGCCGATGACCTTCCCGATCCGGATCCCGATCTTCCCGGCGCCGGACAGTCGCTCGGCCTGGACGGCCGCGGCGATGGTGGACAGCTCGAGGTCGGTGGCGTCCAGCAGGGCCAGGCGTTTGCGGGCTCGTTCGGTGGCCAGGGCTGGGTTGCGGCAGGCGATCAGCCGTTCGCCGGGGTAGTCGGGGTGGCTGATCTCGGCGAGGTTGGTCTGGTCGAACAGGCTCATCTGCAACGGTCCGTCATCGGCGGCCAGCGCCGCGATCGCGGGGGCCCGTAGGGCGGTGATCCAGCCGAGGCCGCCGAGCTCACGTAGCTGCTCGATGCGAGCCGAGGTGATCATGCCGCGGTCCCCGACCATGACCATGTCAGCGAGCTTGAACTTGGTGCGGACTTCGGTCGCGATCTGGCTGAAAGCGCTCGGGTCGGCGGTGTTCCCGGCCAGGACCCGGACCGCGACCGGCCGCCCAGCCGGGTCGGTGAGCAGTCCGTACTCGATCTGCGGCAGCCCTTTCTTGCCGTCCCGGGAGTAGCCCCGCGCCGCGAGTGGGCAGCAGCTGCCGGTCACCCAGGAGCTGGACAGGTCGAACAACGCCAGCCGATCCGGGTTGGCCGGGCCGGTCAGGTGCTTACGGGCCAGCTTCGCCTCGATCGCGTCTTGCTGAGCGACCAGCCAGTCCAACGCGCCGTACACCTCATCGGTGCTCGCGTCGGCGACACCGAGGTCGTGCGCGAGGGTGGTGTCCGCCCACCAGCGGGTCGTCGCGAGCTTGCTGGCTGGTCGACAGACCCGGGCCACGATCAGGGCGAACGCCAGATCGCGCTGCCGTCCCGCCGGCCCGAGCAGCGCGGGTAGTCCCTGCGCGTGGGCTTGCGCGACGACCGCCGCGACGTGCCCGTGCGGCAGGGAGCGGGTGATCTCCACGGCCTCGTCCGCACCGACCAGTACCTGACCGCGCAGGGTGGCCTTCACCGCCGCCAGCGCCGGCGGCGGCAGGTGCGACAGGTTCGCGAGCGTCTGGTTCTTGACCTTGCCGTCCTCGCGGTAGGACCGGCGCAGCAGGTGCGTCTCGTAGACTTTCTCGCCGTGCTGACGACGCGTCGTTACGACATGCATCGCGCCACCAGGCCTGACCACAAGGGGAACCTACCACAGACGCCTACCTCAACCGCTAATAC
>DATKRJ010000447.1:0-2800 GCA_035532355.1 Thermomicrobiaceae bacterium
GTAGCCCCCGTTCGCCGTGGCGGCGACGGCCGGCAGAATCGCCACGGGCACGACCCGAAGAGCGCCCGGCCACGAGCGCGCTTCGAGCTCGATCGCGGCGGCTCCGTACGCCAAGGACCTAGTGTCGCACCGGGCGCAGACACCCCCTACGGAAATGCGGCCGGCGGGGCGAGCGGGTTCAGGAGCTTCACGTGCAGGAGGGCGTCCGTCCGCTCGCCCCCACGCGATGCCTGTGCCAGGTCCCACCAGGCGACCCAGTTGTTGCCGTCGCGGTCGACGGCGCTCCTGAACGCGTCGTGCGCTTCCGGTGTCAGCCCGTAGGCGAGCTCGGCCTCGCCGAGCTTCAGGTACGGCTCCGACGACCACGGTGCGAGCCGCGCCGCCTGGTGCGCGTCGTGCGTGGCGTTCGCCCACTCTTGCCGGGCAAGCGCCGTGTCGAGCCGGTTCAGCGGCAGGCGCGCGGCGATCGTGTAGATGCCGCCGGCCGCCAGCACCGCCACACCGGCGAGCGCGACGCGCCGGCCACGCGGCCCAAGCGGTCGAGCGGGCCGGCGCGTCAACACGGCAGCGCAGACGATGGCGGGCAGCGTCACGCCGGTGATCTCCCAGTCCCAGTCGACCGCGCCGTGCAGCAGGTAGGCGGCGTAGGCGCCGAGGACGCCGGCCAGCAGCGGCCGCCGGCGCGACGCGACGCCCGCGACGAGCGGAACGAGGAGCGCCAGCGAGAGGAACGCCAGGCCGATCACGCCAAGCTCCGCGAGCGCCTGGAGATAGAGGTTGTGCACGTCACGCACGTGGCTCGCGGTGGGGCGCAGGCGGTTCCAGGAGATCTCGGAGGTCCGAGCGCCGGTTCCGACGATCGGATGCGCCTGCACCTCCTGCCAGGCGATCCGCCACTGCGTCACGCGTCCGCTGCCGCTGAACGAGAAGAGGCGGCTGTTGAGGGTCGCACCGCCCGCGCCGCCTCCACCTGCAAACGCATGCCAGGTCTTGCTCGCGATCGTCGCCGGCGAGCCGAAGGCCACGGTCACTCCGATCAACGCGACGACGGCCAGCGCGGCGCCGGCGAGCCGGGTGGCGCGCAACCAGGTGCCCGGCAGCACGAGCCGGGCATCGAGCGGCGCGAGCCACCAGGCTGCTGCACCCGAGCACGCAGATGCCAGGAGCAGGAAGAGGACGAGGCGGTGGCCGTCGTGGGCGGCGGCGGCGAGCGACGGGTTGGCGATCGTGAGCGGCCGCATCGACGCCGCGCGCCAGACCGCCACGGCAGCCCATGGCGCCAGCACGACGATTGCGGCCCCGAGCCGGACGCGCCGTGCGCTCGCGGCCAGGGCGACGGCGAGGCCGAAGCCGAGGCTGAGCCACGCGCCCCGGCTGTAGGTGAAGTAGAGCGTGGTCAGGAGGAGCGGCAGTGTCGCGGCGGCAAGCGCGCGGGTGAGCCGGCTCGCCGACTCGTGCGCGAGCGCGAGCGCGAGGAGCGCACCGATCGCGGCGAACAGGCCGAGTGAGTTCCAGTAGCCGACCGGCGCCGACAACCTGTTCCCGGAGATGACGTAGTCGACGCCGAAGCGGTCGGGCACGAGGCGGGTGAGCAGCGACCAGCCGCACACGACGGAGACGGCGGCCCAGACCCCGGTCAGGAGCCGCTCGGGTGAGCGTCGCACCCAGAGCGCGGCGGCGAGGAAGGCCGCGGCATAGACGGCGACGCGCTGCGTCTCGAGCGCGCTCTGGGTGGGGCTGAGCGACCAGGTGGTGCTGAGCGCGGTCCAGGCGGTGAACGCGGCCAGGAGCGCGGCGGTCGCGGCCGCCGGCCGCGCGAGCCGCGCGCGCTTGCCTCCGACCAGGGCGACCGCGGCCGCCCAGGCCGCGGCGAGGATCGTCCAGCCCCACGGCCCCGGGAAGTAGCCGCCCTGGTCGAAGGCGACCGCCGCCACGACGAGGAACGCGCCGGCTGCCGGGAGCGACCGGGGCGGCCGGCCCCGCGCCTTGAGCAACCGGACACCGACGCGAGCGATCGCCACGGACGCACCCTAACGGCCTGGGCGCCGAGACCTGGAACGGCGGAGGCCGGGTTGCCCCGGCCTCCGCCACACTCCTGATCTCCGGCGAGCTACTTGATCGCGACGGTCTTGCTGACCTTGTGCCCGTCGTAGTCGACAAACGTGAGCTGCACCTCGGACCCGGACGTCAGCCTCGGAACGTGGAGGTCGAGGTCGATCGTGCCCGGGCGCAGGATCACGAGATGGAAGGTCTTGCGCGACTTCCCACCGATCGTGTGCTTGCGGATCGTGCTCGAGTCGCCCATCACGACCGGCACGCCGTTCGAGAGGACGTGGATGTAGAGCGCGGCCTGCTCGTCGACGAAGAACGTCAGAGCAACGTCGTTGCCCGTGGCGACGGGTGCGCCGACCACGTCGACGTTCGGGGCGCCGATGTGCATGCGCGTCGGGTCGCCGAACTTGCCACTGCCGGCGGGCTGCGTCTTGCGGCCGGACTCGCTGACCGTGTAGTTCGCCTTGTAGAGCACGGCGAAGTCCGTCAGATGGCGCGTCAGGATGTGGATGTCGTTGCCGACGCGGTAGAAGCCGTCCTGCGCGTTGGCCGGCAACGGCGGGCCGGAGATCTCGGCCAGCGCCTTGAAGTTGACACCGTCCTCGGAGAACGCCGGGACGTAGTCCTTGGGCGCGTTCGGGAAGACGATCTCGAGCGGCGCAGCGAGGTTGTGGATCACAGCGCCCGTGGCCGGGTCGGTGACGACGATGCTGATGATGCTGTCGCTCGCCGGGCCGGCGAATGCCGG
>DATKRJ010000448.1:0-21256 GCA_035532355.1 Thermomicrobiaceae bacterium
CTCGCAGTCTCGCGAGCAGCGTGCACTCAATACGACAGTGACGGGCTGCCGGCACGATGCGGGGGAGCTCCAGTTGCGCTTGATGAAGTGGAGACTCAGACGAGCGGTGCGGCGAGAAGGGCGGAGGAAGGGGTTCCATGCGCACTGGGCAGGTGCGGCACGGTGCAGCGGGGCGCGGCGGCAAGCGGCTCCGATGGTGGCTTAGCACCATCGGCGTCGGCATCCTCGTCCTCAGCCTCGGCTTGAGTGCGACGAGCTCGGCACTGGCCGCGCAAGCGGACCTGATCCAGCCCGGTTCCGTCCCGGCGACTGACGGCACCACCGTGGTCTGGGTCAACCACGGCATCTACGCGGTCCGCATGTGGGTATCCTTGCCGATGCTCGTCACGAGCACGCCCAACGCCGCGTACAGTTTCCCGGATGTCTCCGGCGACATCGTGGTCTGGCAGCAAGACTGCTCCACGAACGGTTGCCCGGGGACCACGACGGCCATCCAGGCCAAGAACCTCGTCACCGGTCAACAGTACGACGTTGCCAACGGCTACGCCCCGCGCATCTCAGGGACTCGGGTGCTGTATGAGAGCGGCGCCAACCTCATGCTGCGTGATCTGGCGACGACGGCTGCTCCGGTAGTCGTGACCACGGTTCCCGCCGGCTGGACGCTTCAGTCCGCACGCATCGATGGGGACCGAGTCGCCTGGGCGGAGACGCAGGGTGCCACGACGTGGCGGATCATGAGGGCGCGCATCGGGGAGACACCCACGCAGGTCGCCGAGGGTACGACGATGGGGTTCGGCGGGATCGGGCTCGCCGGGAGTGAACTGGTCTACGTCGAGGGGCCCACCGGCATCGCGGCTGTCGATCTCACCACCGGGAGCGTCACGCACATCGCCGCGAATCCTTACGACCAGGAGGTGACGACCAATGGGCGCTACGTGTTCTGGAGCCGCACCAGTTTAGGTCCCGGGACGAACCCCAATGGCCAGCGCCGCGACATCATGGGGTACGACCTCCAGACGAGCAGCAGCTTCGTCGCGGTGCAGGACGCGGGCTGGAACGGGCTGCCGGCGACTCATGGCAAGCTCATCGCCTGGGTCAATGGCCAGTCGCCCAATGGCGCAGTTCACGCGAACAACATCATCGCCGTCCTGCCTTCAGGGCCGCAATCTGACCCCCACACGACCAGCCCCGACTGGACGTACTTCCTGAAGTATGGCCACTACCTCAGCTTTGGCTTCAAAGACTTCTGGGAGCGCTCCGGTGACGTGCCCGTCTTCGGCTTCCCGATCACGGAGGAGTTCTCCGAGCCGAACCCGGACCAGGGCACGATGCTCACGGTCCAGTACCTGGAGCGGCAGCGCTTCGAGTACCACCCAGAGAACAAAGGGACACCCTATGAGGTGGAGCTGGGTCGGCTGGGCGCGGAGGATGCGGCCTCGCGCAACCTCACGAGTACCGCGCCCTTCCAGGCGTTGCCCTCGACCACGGGGTCCGATGCCAACTGCACCGTCTTCAAGGAGACGGGCCACCGCGTCTGTTTCGGCTTCCTCGACTACTGGAAGTCTCACGGCCTCGACCTCGGAGACTCCGGCATCAGCTACCGCGAGTCGCTGGCCCTCTTCGGCTATCCGATCTCGGAGGAGTTCGTGGACCTGCAGACGGGGCTGGTGACCCAGTACTTCGAGCGCGCTGTCTTCGAGTACCACCCGGCCAACACCGCCCCGTACAAGGTCGAGTTGCGGCGGCTCGGCGCGGACCTCCTGGTGCTGCGAGGCTGGTCTTATTGAAGGGGCCGATTAGGCCGCCGATGGGAGGAGTCTCAGGAATGTTCCGGCGAGGCGCAGTAGCACTCACTGTCCTGTTCGTGAGCGCCACGCTCTTCGGTCAGACCGCGCTGGCCCTGCCACCGCCACCCCCGCAGATCCGGCAGGCCTTCCAGGACCGCTGGGCACAGCTCGACGGACCGGTCCAGACGGGAGCGGTGAGCCGCACCTGGGTCTGGGGATCCTCCTTCACCGACCCCTTCTACGAGCCCTACCACAATCAGAACACTGGGACTACTACCGGTCCGTCAGCTACTTCGACAAGGGCCGGATGGAGGACAACTCCTGGCAGACCCAGCAGTCCCCGTGGAACGTCACCTCTGGCCTGCTGGTCGAGGAGCTCATGACGGGGAGGATGCAGACCGGCACCACCGAGTTCGAGCAGAAGCAGCCCGCGCAGCTGCCCGTCGCCGGCGACGAGGGCTCGACCACCACCCTGACCTACGCCGCGATGGCGCCGCTGATGGCGTACCTGCCCATCCCCAACGGCTGGACCATCATCCAGACCGTGGATGCCCACGGGACCGTCGGCGCCGACACTCGCTTGGCCAATGCCGGGGTCACGGCACTGGATGTCGGCGCCCCCACCCACCACGATGTGGCGTCGGTCTTCTGGTCCTTCATGAACAGCAGCGGGCTGGTAGACGACGGCGGCAAGCTGGTCACGGAGCGCCTGTTCCCCAATCCCTTCTACGTCACCGGCTACCCGATCACGGAGGCCTACTGGACCGAGACTCAGGTGGGCGGGGTGACCAAAGACGTGCTGGTGCAGTGCTTTGAGCGGCGCTGTCTGACCTACACGCCGGGGAACCCAGCCGGCTGGCAGGTCGAATTCGGCAACGTGGGGCAGCACTACTACTTCTGGCGCTACGGCAGGCGACCCTGGGAAGGGTAGTCGCCTGAGGACATGTTGGCATGTCGGCACGATAGCCGAATGTCGCTGCTCATGACAGGAAGGAGCGCCTGGTAGCCTCGGGTGCCGCCAAGCCCTCCAGTGTCCCGGTAGTGCACCTCGGTCTGCAAACGTGAGGCTGTCCAGCGACTCTGCTGGAGCCTTGTCGGCGCGATGCCTTCCAGCCCGACGGGTTGGCCCCGGCACATGCGGGGTTGCGGAACCATCCGTGCCCCGCCAACGTCAGGTCATCGAGAACCCTCGGATGGTGGGAGGAATCGGGACATGCACCTCTGGCAGCGGACCCTGGCGTCGGTGGGATTGCTCGTGATCGTCGGTGCCGGGTGCGGGCACGCCACGCCGGTCATCGAGCGGGGACCGCCGACGCGCGCTGCAACAGCCGCTACCCCGCCGACAGGAGCCACGTCCGCGGCCGGGACGGCAGTGACCACTTCGGCTCCTACCGGCACACCCGTCAGCACACCACAGGCGGCGGCGGCACGCGCTCTTGAGGTAGAGCGCTCCGATCCCTGGGCCGACCACCCGCGAGTGATCCACGTTGAGGCGCTTACGCTTGGGGAGGCGTGGGCGGCAGTTAGCCACCTGCCTCAACCCCCTCCCGGGGATCCGAGCCTGCCCGTGTGGTGGGTCGACTTCTCGGGCACCTTCCGGATTCCGAGCTGTCCGGCGCCTCCTGCTGGAACTCCCAGTACTGGCTGCGGGACCTCGACGTCGGCGGTCTTGATCCTGGCCGCCAATGACGGGCACGCGATCGACGGCTTCATTGGAGCACGGGACATCGCGGCCACACCCGCCCCGGATTCGCTATCGCTGCCGTCGCAGGCCAGGCTCAAGACCGCGTCGGAGGCGACAGCCGCCGGAGTCCACGCCGTCCCCGGCAAGGACGGCAAGCCGCCCACCCTCGTCAACCTGCGGCTGCTGCCCTATGGCGAGTGGCACGCAGAGGAGGCGGCACGCGGCGCGCAGCCCCCAGCCCGCGACGTCAGTACTCCGGTGTGGGAGTTGGAGTTCGTCAATGCCTCCCGGTTCGTGCCCTGCAATCCCCCTCCCGGGGGCTGCCAGCTGGACCGGGTCTTCATCGCCTTCGATGCCCTGACCGGCGAGCTACTCGATGTCTGGGGATCTGGGTCGCAACCGCCGTCACCGTCGCCGAGTCCCACCCGCCGTCCCACTCCCACGGCTGCCGACCAGCCCACGCCAGCCATCGGCGGCGTGATCGCACTGCCAGCCAGCCAGTCCGGTGACCTGACCCTGGTTCGGACCACGCGCTCTCCAACGTTCTCCCAGCAGGCAGCCATGCAGCTGGTCGAAGACCTCGGCGTCCCTTTTGGTCTCGGCGGAGACTATCTCGGCAAACCCGTCACCGTGACAGCCGCCTACGGGCTGGGCACGTTTGGTCATTGGGATCCCGTGGCCGGCGCCTGGATCGGCGACCTCCACATTCCCCTGAAGGGGACCGATATCGTGCTCGATCACATCGAGCACCGGCCCATGTGGATCCTCGACTACGGCAATGTCGTCGCCTACGGGAGTCAGACGACGTTCAACCACGCGGTCTACGCCGTTGACGAGGAGACGCGGACCGTCCTGCTCGCCTGGTTCTATCAAGGCGCCTAGGGTCGCGTCTGCCGTTACCATCGGCGGCGCTGCGCGGCTGGGCGGTCCCAGACGGGAGCGGCGTGGCAGGGCCGTGAGGCAACCACCAGGGGTACAGATCCGAAGCGACGGCGACCTGGTCGATCACCGCGCCCCAGATGCGATTCTCGCCTTTTAGCGGTACCGCCACTGGCGCCGCCATGCGTCCAGACCGGAACACGTGGAGGTCGGCCTGAGCGATGCCGGCGTCCGGCGTGACGGGAACGTGGCAGGGATTGCGCTCGCCGCCGCCGGCAGTGGGGCGGTCGCCCCCCGCCCAGCGGTTGTCCGACCGCATCGCGCGGGCTATACTCCCGTTAGCACTCTCCAGTCGAGAGTGCTAAAGCACGATTCTGACAGAGAAGGGACGACGGCATGAGCACCAATCGCTGGGACCCCTGGCGGGACATCGTGACCCTGCGCGAGGCGATGAACACGCTGCTCGAGGACAGCTTCGTCCGGCCGCGCGCCGGGCTGATGGCCTTCACCGGCGCCATCCCGGTCGACGTCAAGGAGACGGCGGACGAGTTCGTCGTCTTCATCCCGCTGCCGGGCATCGAGCCCGCCGACGTCGAGATCTCGATCCTGGGCGACAGACTGCGCGTCGCTGGCGAGTTCAAGGACCGCGAGACCGAGGACACTCGCTGGCTGCTGCGCGAGCGCCGCTTCGGCCAGTTCGAGCGCAGTATCGGCCTGCCGACCGCGGTCAGCCCCGACCAGGCCCGCGCCGACTTCGACGCCGGCATCCTGACCGTCCGCCTGCCCAAGGCCGAGCAGGCGCGGCCCAAGACCATCCCGGTCCGGGCGCAGGCCTCCTGATCCCACCACCCTCGCGTGCCCCACGCCGGCGGCGGGCTCTCCGGCTCGCCGCCGGCGCCCGCTTGGCGTCCCCGACACCCGATGCAGTACCCTGGTACCCGGGAAGGGACACCCCACCGGGAAGGGACGTCGCGTGCTCACGTTCGCTCTGCTCTCCGCCGGCCTCGGCGCCGGGTTCACCCAGGCCACCCTCACTCCCGATCGCATCCTGAGCCGGCTCGAGTCCGTCGCGACCGACGCCGTGCAGCCGCTGCTGGCCATCCTCGTGATCGTGCTGATCAGCTTCGGGCTGCTGCGCCTGCTCAGCTCGTCCGTGCGCACGATCATGGCTCGGCTGATGGAGCGAGAGGATCAACCGCACCGGGACCTGGCGCTCAAGGCCAACACGCTGGCACACGTCATCGAGTCGGCCGGCCGCGTGGTGATCGTGGTCGTGGCCGGCATGATGGTGCTGAGCAAGCTCGGCCTCAACATCGCCCCGCTGCTGGCGAGCGCTGGCGTCGTCGGCATCGCCATCGGCCTCGGCGCCCAGAGCCTGATCAAGGACCTGATCGGCGGCTTCTTCATCCTGTTGGAGAACCAGTTCGGCGTCGGTGACGTCATCACCGTCGGCAGCTACAGCGGACTGGTCGAGCACCTGAGCCTGCGCCGCACCGGCCTGCGCGCCACCGACGGCTCGGTCATCGTCATCCCCAACGGCGACATCCGCGCCGTCACCAACATGACCAAGGGCTGGTCGCGCGCTGTCGTCGACGTGCCGATCTCCTACGAGGACGACGTCGACCACGCGCTCGAAGTCCTGCGCGGGCTGGTCGCGACCCTGGAGGACGACCCGCAGCTCGGTGACGCCGTGCTCGGCCCGGCCGAGATCCCCGGGGTCGAGTCATTCGGCCCATATCAGGTGACGCTGCGGATGCTCGTCAAGACCCGGCCGATGGAGCAGTGGCGGGTGCAGCGTGAGCTGCGCCGGCGAATCAAGCTGGCGCTGGCCGCGGCCGGGATCACCATCCCCTACCAGGGCATGACACCGCCTGGTCCGCGGGCCGACCTCGCCGCGCTGCACCCGCTGCCGCGCCGCCCACGCCGGCGGGCCTGAGGCAAGCCGCGCCGACGGCGCGCTTGGTCGCTGGGTCGCGTGGCGTGCACGCTGGCCGGTCCGGGGTGTGCGCGGCGGCCCGGTCATGCCGCCATTGGCGCGGGATGGCGAGGTCCGGCGGGTCCTGGGTCCGCCTCGTCGCGGGCCGGCGGCGCCAGGCCGAGCACGTCCTCGGTGGGCCACCCGGCCGCCGATCGGCGCGGGTGCAGGCTCGTGCGCGAAACCGCTCCACCTGGCGGGAACGTGGTCGGCAGCCTCCCATCGTCCTGCGGGGCAACACCCCTGACCGGGTGCGTCAGGCCCCGACAGCGGTGAGCAGGACGTCGGTCAGCAGGCCGGCGAGCAGACCCACGGTCAAGCCCCAGCCCTGCCAGGTCGGTGCCCCCAGCTTGCGGCCCGCGGCCAGGAGCTCACCGATCACGAACACGATCGCGCCGCTGGCCAGCGCCAGGAACAGGACGGACATCGGCTCGGCGGTCACGCGGTAGCCGACCAGCGTCCCGAGGAAAGTCGGTCCTCCGCCGATCAGTCCCGCCAGACCGAGGAAACGCCAGCTCACGGGTTGCCCCAACAACGGGGCCGCGATGCCGAAGCCCTCGGTGGCATTGTGCAGCCCGAAGCCGACGATCAAGAGCAGCGCGAGCGACAGGGCTCCCGCGCGAGCGGAGGTGCCAATCGCCAGTCCCTCGGCGAAGTTGTGCAGACCGATCCCTGCGGCGATGACGAGGGCCAGCCGCTGCGCCGAGCCGCCCCCCGCGTGGCGGGCCCGCTGCATGTAGTAGACCAGCCCGAGCAGCCCGACGGCGAAGCCGAGACTGAGCACGCCCAGCAGCAGCCAGACGCCGGCGCGATGCGCGGCGAGGTCCGCGTCGACCGGCGCGATCGCATGCTCGAGGATGTCGACGAAGAGGAAGAACAGGACGCCGATGGCCACGGCGTTGAGGAAGGCCAGCCGTTCGCGGGCCACCGCCTGCAGGCGCGCGACCGGCAGGCCGAGGAAGATGGTCAGGCCGGCGAGCGTGCCGAGGATCACCGTCTGCAGATACGGCACGGGGCTGATCCTTTCCCTTACGAGCCGGCTGCCCGACGTACGTCGGTGCCGGCCTCCACAGCGATCGACGGGTCGGGCGGTCTGAAATCCCGACTAAAACCGTCGGGATTATTCTAGGAACCGGTGGTGCCGGTTGTCAATCAGCCACGCGTCGCTGCTGTAGTGGGAGAAGGAAGGTTGTCGGGGCACGAGGATCCCTGGCCATCGCGAACCTCGTCTCGTCCGCACGGGGACGGGGCGCCGATGGCAGCAACCGGGCACGGAGCCCGCGCATGGCGCATGGCGCACGCCGCGGCCTGCGCGGCGCTGCCACGCTCGCTCGTACCGGATGACATACGCCGGGGCCCGTCCGGGTCCGAGGCGCGAGGTTCGCTGAGCGCGTTCCCGACCCCTGATCCGTCGTCCGTCCTGACGCGATACCCGTGTGGCAGCGATCCGGACGACCTGCTCGTTTTCGCCTTCCCGACGCGGAAAACCGTCGTCCGGCCCTCGTCCACCCTGCCGTACGGCCGCCGGCCCGGAGAGCAGACTGCTACGCGGGGCTCACCGGGTGTATCGTTATATGAGCACTTACCGCGACACGTTGTCGGACAATCACGGAGCATCGAAGATGCCGCAGGAGTCGGGCCCGGTGGTCGGTGGTCACTCGGGGTCCACCGACCTCTTTCGACTGCTGGTCGAGAGCGTGGTCGACTATGCCATCTTCCTGCTCGATCCAACCGGCCACATTCGCAGCTGGAACGAGGGTGCGAGACGGATCAAGGGCTACGAGGCTCGCGAGATCATCGGGAAGCACTTCTCGATCTTCTACCCGGCGCATGAGATCCGGCGCGGCAAGCCCGACTATGAGCTGCGCGTCGCCGCCGACGAGGGCCGCTACGAGGAAGAGGGCTGGCGGCTGCGCAAGGACGGCTCCCGCTTCTGGGCCAGCGTGGTCATCACGGCGCTGCGCGACGACGACGGACTGGTCGGCTTCGCCAAGGTCACGCGCGACCTGACCGAGCGGCGCCAGGCCGAGGTGGAGCGGGACCAGCTCCTACACCTGGAGCGCATTGCCCGGACCGGCGCGGAAGACTCGGTCAATCGGCTGGAAGCGATCCAGCGGGTGACCGAGGCCGCCCTGAGTCACCTGGGCCTCGACGACCTGCTGGCCACCCTGCTCGAGCGGATCGCCGAGGTGCTGGAGGTGGACACGGTCGCGATCCTGCTACTCGACGAGGACGAGCAGGTGCTGGTGGCGCGGGCGGCCAGAGGGCTCGAGGAAGAGGTCGAGCAAGGGGTGCGCATCCCGCTCGGCTACGGCTTCGCCGGCCGGATCGTCAGCGAGCGGAAGCCGATCGTCCTCGACGACGTGGCGCACGCGGCGATCCTCAACCCCATCCTGCGCGAGAAAGGCGTCCGCTCGCTCCTGGGTGTGCCCCTGTGGGTCGAGCGCCGGGTCATCGGGGTGCTGCACGTCGGCACGTTGTTCACGCGTATCTTTCGTGAGGACGACCTGCAGTTCCTGCAGATCGTGGGCGATCGGGTCGCGCTGGCGGTCGACCACGCGCGGCTCTACGAGTCCGCCCAGGCCGCCCGGGCCGAAGCGACGGACTCGGTAGCGCGCCTCGCGGCCCAGGATGAGTTCCTGTCGATCGCGGCCCACGAGCTGAAGACGCCGATGACCAGCGTGAAGGCGGCGGTGCAGCTGCTGCTGCGGCGCGCGGCGCGGGCCGAGCTGTCGCTCCCGCCGGAGATCGAGCGCCCGATCCTGACGATCAGCGAGCAGACCGACAAGCTGTCGCGGCTGACCGAGCAGCTGCTGGTGACCGCTCGGCTGCGGACCAACCGCCTGCCGCTCGATCGCCAGCACCTCGATGTCGCCACCCTGGTGCGGACGGTGGCAGCGCGGTTCCAGGAGCAGGCGCCGCAGTACCGGCTGATCGTGACGGGCCCGTCGGAGCTGTGGGCCGAGGTCGATCCGCTGCGGCTGGAGCAGGTTCTGTCCAACCTGCTGGAGAACGCCCTCAAGTTCAGCGGCACCGCCGAGCAGATCGAGGTCGACCTGTCGCAGCCGCACCCGCGCCGCATCCAGCTATCGGTGCGCGACTACGGGCCGGGTGTGCCCGAGGAGCAGCGCGCGCGGCTCTTCGAGCGCTTCTATCAGGCGCGGAGCGAGCATGCCCGCCGAGGGTTGGGTCTGGGGCTATACATCAGCCGCCAGATCGTCCAGCAGCACGGCGGGATGATTACCGTCGAGTTCCCCGCCGATACGGGATCGCGCTTCGTCGTCGTGCTGCCGACCGACGCCAGCGAGGGCGACCTGGAGGTTCCGGCGGGCGCCGAGGGCTGAGCGTCGCGTCCAGCGCGCGCCGCCGGGCCGCCCGCTGTTTCGTGCCTCTCCGGTACCGGCGCTGTCCCCCTCAGCCGCGCCTCCCCGGGATCGACCGGCACCACCGCCACCCGGTTAAATACGAGAACAGGGTCACCGGGCGGTGTCCCTGTTCTCGCTGGGCAGGTGAAGCCTGGTATGCATCGTCGAAGGGATCGCCCGCGGCGATCCACAACGCGCAGGTAAGCAAATTCCGTGCCCGCGGTGTGCCGACGCCGGGCCCGCTCCCCGCTCGCACGCCGCCCGCGCGGGCGGCGTGCGATTGACGCGGCCGCTTCTCCCTCGCTACCATGAGCCCCGGCCCGCCGGCCCGCCGCGTTCCCCCGTTGGAGCGCTGTCCGACGCGTCGTCGCCCAGGTCGCCCGGGCCGCAGGCATGCGCGTGTGCCCGCCGGCCGGCACCCTGACGAAGGAGGCTCTCGATGGCATCGGCACCCGGGGTCGAACCGAACATGCGCGACTACGAGGAGACGCGACGGGCCTTCCGCTGGGACGTGCCCGAGCACTACAACTTCGCCGTCGACACTATCGGGAGCTGGGCCGCCGACCCGCGCCGTCTCGGCATGCTGCACGTCGACCAGCACGGGGACGCGCGCGAGATCACCTTCGCCGACTTCGCCCGCCGCTCCGACCGCCTGGCCGCCGCCCTGCGGCGACAGGGGGTCAACCCGGGCGATCGCGTGCTCGTCATCCTGCCGCGCGTGCCTGAGTGGTGGGAGGCGATCCTCGGCATCATGAAGGCGGGCGCCATCTCGCTCCCCGGCACCACGCTGCTGATGCCGCGCGACCTCGAGTACCGCATCCAGGCCTCCGGCGCGAAGGGGATCATCACCGACCCGGAAGTGGCCGCGCGCGTCGACGAGATCGCCGGGGCCTGCCCGAACCTGCGCGTGCCGATCGTGGTGGGCGGCGAGCGCGCGGGCTGGATCGGCTACGAGGCGGCGCTCGCTGGGGAGCCGGCGGGCTTCGCGGCCACGCGCACCCGCAGCGACGACCCGTGCATGCTCTACTTCACCTCCGGCACGACGGCGCACCCCAAGATGGTGCTCCACACCCACGCCTCCTATCCACTCGGCCACGTCGTGACCGGCAAATACTGGCTGGACCTGCACCCCGGCGACCTGCACTGGAACCTGTCCGACAACGGCTGGGCCAAGGCGGCCTGGAGCAGCCTGTTCGGCCCCTGGTCGGTCGGTGCGACCCTCTTCATCCAGGATGCGCGCGGCCGTTTCGACGCGGGGCAGACGTTGGAGACGCTCGAGCGCTACCCAATCACCTCCTTCTGCGCCGCGCCGACGATCTACCGCATGCTCGTGCTGCAGGACCTGTCGCAGCTGAAGCCCCAGGCGCTGCGCAGCTGCGTCGGGGCCGGCGAGCCGCTCAACCCGGAGGTCATCGCGTCGTGGCGTGCCTCGACCGGCATGACTATCCGCGACGGCTACGGCCAGACCGAGACGGCCGTGCTCGCCGCCAACTTCCCGCCGGTGCCGGTGCGGCCCGGCTCGATGGGCAAGACGTCACCGGGCTACGACGTCGGCATCGTCGACGACGACGGCCGCGAGCTGCCGGCGGGTGACGAGGGGCACATCGGCGTCCGCATCCGGCCGGAGCGACCGGTCGGCATCTTCCACGGCTACTGGGGCGAGCCGGAGCTGACGGCGGCCACCTTCGCCGGTGACTGGTACCTGACGGGCGACCGCGGCCGGCGCGACGAGGACGGCTACCTCTGGTTCGTGGGGCGGGCCGACGACGTGATCCTGAGCGCGTCCTACCGCATCAGCCCCTTCGAGGTCGAGAGCGCGCTGATCGAGCACCCGAAGGTGGCCGAGGCGGCGGTGGTAGCGAGCCCCGATCCGATCCGCGGGCAGGTCGTCAAGGCGTACGTTGTCCTGGTGCCGGGCACGGCGGCTTCGGATGCGCTGGCCGGGGAAATCCAGGACTTCACCCGCCGGATCACCGCGCCCTACAAGTACCCACGCGAGATCGAGTTCGTCGACGACCTGCCCAAGACGATCAGCGGCAAGATCCGCCGCGTCGAGCTGCGTCAGCGGGAGGTCGAGCGCAAGGGCGGCGCGAGCGACTGAGTGGGGTCACGGTTTCCGGGGCAGGACGGGTGTCGACCCAGAGATCTTCACGTCGGGCCCCACCGGAAGGCTCGTCGAGGTGGCCTTCGACGAGAGGCGGTAGTAGGCATTCGTGCCTCAGCCATTACCGCCGGAGATCGCCTTCACCACGGAGCTGGTGCGGTGGCTTTCTCCCACCGCCGCATCGGCAGACGGCTCATCACCGTGTTCGTGATCCATCGGAGTCTGCTCCCGCTGCCCCTGCTGGACCTCAACGCCTACGTCGAGCAGCACCACGACGAGTATCGGTCGCTGCTGCACGGCCTTGGGCTCGCCTCCGCGTGTGGCCGGACCAACTCGCCGGACCTCACCCAGGTTGACTCCCGTCCCACGTCGGCAGGTACTCCGGCCTCGGCCCCTCTCATACCCGTCGCCCCCGGTGTATGCTTGCCCCGTTCCGTGATACCGTGTGCCAATCGATGGTCGCTTTCCGGTCCGCGGCTGTGCTGAGCCGCACGGAACGTCGGCGCGGGGCGTTCAATCGCCGCCGCGTGTCCGCACCGGTCTTCGTGGATCCACGTGGGCTCGTCGGCTCGTTGTGCTCCGTCGATGGAGGTATGGATCATGACCGGATCCCGCTACGACGATCTCCTGGCAGCGGCCCGTGGTGGCCGGCTGAGTCGCCGTGACGTGCTCGTGCGCGCGGCCGGACTCGGGCTGAGTGCCCCGGCCATCGCGGCGCTGCTGGCCGCCTGCGGCGGCACCAGTGCCACTCCCACCACCGCGACCACCAGTAGCACCTCCACCACGACCACCACCGGTGCCTCGACCAGCACGACCACGACGTCGGCTGCTACGCCGGTCGCCGGCGCCTCGCCGGCCGCCGCGGCCACCACCGTGACCACCAGTGGCCAGCGCGGTGGTGGCGGCCAGCTCAAGCTCCTCTGGTGGCAGGCTCCCACCATCCTCAACGGCCATCTCGCCCAGGGCACCAAGGACTTCGACGCCTCCCGCGTCGTCCTCGAGCCACTGGCCGACTTCGACAAGGACGGCAACCCCGTCGCGATCCTGGCGGCCGAGATCCCCAGCCTGAGCAACGGCGGCGTGGGGCAGGACGGCATGAGCGTCACCTGGAAGCTCAAGCAGGGCGTCAAGTGGTCTGACGGCCAGCCCTTCACCTCCGCCGACGTCAAGTTCACCTTCGACTACGTCTCCAACAAGGACACCTCCGCCACCACGTCCGGCAGCTACACCGGGATCGCCTCGGTCGACGTGGTCGACGATGCGACGGTGAAGGTCACCTTCAAGAAGCCGACTCCGGGTTGGTTCACGGTGTTCTGCGGCGCCAACGGGTACATCGTGCCGCAGCACGTGCTGCAGAGCTTCGTCGGCACCAACGCCCGCAACGCCCCGTTCAACCTCAAGCCGATCGGCACCGGTCCCTACAAGGTCGACAGCTTCACCCCCGGCGACAATGTGCAGTACTCGATCAACACGAACTTCCGTGAGGCCAATGCGCCCTACTTCGACACGGTCAACCTCAAGGGGGGCGGCGACGCCACCAGCGCGGCCCGGGCGGCGATCCAGACCGGCGACGTGGACTACGCCTGGAACCTGCAGGTCTCCGCGGACGTGCTGACGTCGCTACAGTCCGGCGGTGTGGGGCAGTTGATCATCACGCCGGGAAGCAGCAGCGAGCAGATTCAGGTCAATATGACCGACCCAAACACCGACGTGAACGGTGAGAAGTCCCACTTCGGCACGCCGCACCCGTTCCAGACCGACCCCAAGGTGCGCCAGGCCTACGCGCTGGCGATCCAGCGGGACGTCATGGCCTCGAAGCTCTACGGCCCGGCCGGCACCGCGACCGCCAATGTGCTGGTCGCGCCGGCCAACTTCGTCTCCAAGAACACCTCGTGGAAGTTCGACCTGACGGCGGCGGGCGCACTCCTCGACGGGGCCGGTTGGACCAAGGGGTCGGACGGGGTCCGCGCCAAGGGCGGCGTCAAGATGCAGATCACGTTCCAGACCAGCGTCAACCAGCTGCGCCAGCAGGAGCAGGAGTTGGTCAAGGCCAGCTTCCAGCAGCTCGGCATCACCATGACGCTGAAGTCGGTCGACGCGGGGGTCTACTTCTCCTCGGACGCCGGCAACCCGGACACCTACGCCCACTTCTACACCGACCTGGAGATGTTCACCAACGGGCCGTCGACGCCCTACCCGCTGGACTACATGATCCGCTGGTACGGGAAGACCGATAACATCGCGCAGAAGTCGAACAACTGGGCCGGCAACAACATCACGCGCTGGCAGAACAGCGACTACGACACGGCCTACGAGTCGGCGTTGACGGAGCTGGATCCGGCGAAGCAGGCGCAGCTGTTCGTCACCATGAACGACCTGGTGGTCAACAACTACGTCGGCATCAACGAGGTGGCGCGCAACGGCGTGTCCGGGGCAGCCAAGAATCTGCAGAACCTCAACCTGTCGCCCTGGTCGTCCGACCTGTGGAACCTGGCGCACTGGACGCGGTCCAAGTAGTCCGGTAGATCGCTCGTGGCCGGCGTCGGCGGTCGAGCTCTCGAGACGCGCGAACTCGGGCGGCCGGCGTCGGCCACTCGCAGCCGAACGCGGGCGGCCTGCCGGATGGCTGCCGGGAAGAGCCCCACCGGCGGCTTACCGGCCGCGCCGTGTCGTCGAACGCCGCCTCGACCACCTCGAGCAGATGCGGTTCAGCCACCCGCTATGAGGCACGGGCGGCCACCTACCGGGCCATAGTGGTCTTCGCCAGCCGCTGATCCGGTCGGTCCGATCCGTCAGACACCGCCCAGCCGTCGCTTCTGCGCGGCGTAGTCGCTGTAGCCACCGTGGTACTCACGGATGACGCCGTTGTCCAGTTCCAGGATGCGGCTGCAGGTGCGGTCCAGGAAGTAGCGGTCGTGCGAGATGGCCAGTACGGTGCCGTCGAAGCTGTCGAGCGCCGATTCCAGCACCTCGATCGAGGCGATGTCCAGGTGGTTGGTCGGCTCGTCGAAGAGCAGGCAGTTCGCACCGCTGTGCATCAGCCAGGCCAGCTGCAACCGGCTCTTCTCGCCGCCGCTGAGGTTGGCAATCGGGCCGGTCGACTGGCGGTAGTTGAAAATGAACCGTCCGAGCAGCGCCACCGCCTCGTCATCGCGCATTGGGCGCACGCGCCGGATGTGCTCGACCGGCGTGTCGGCCGGGTCGAGTGTTTCATGACCCTGTGCGTAGTAGTCGAGCTGGATCGACGGCCCGACCCAGACCTCACCCTCGCTCGGCTCCTCCAGCCCCAGCAGCAGGTTGAGCAGCACCGACTTGCCCGCGCCGTTCGGCCCGACCAGACCGACGCGATCGCCGCGCCACAGGGTAAAGTTGACGTCCAGGAGCACGATCTCGTCACCGAAGAGCTTGGCCAGATGGCGCGCCTCGATCGCCTTCTGCCCGCCGCGTACCGCCGAGCGCAGTCGCAGCCCCATCTTGCGCCGCTCCAGGACCAGCCGCTCGACCTTCTCCATCTGGTCGATCTGCCGCTGCTTGTTTCGGGCCTGCTTGATGTGCCGCTCGTCGACCACCATGCTCGCCCAGAGTTTGAAGCGGGCAATGGCCGCCTCCAGCCGCTCGATCTCCTTCTGCTGCGCCACGAAGGCCTGCTGCTGCTTGAGCATGACGAGCTCGCGCTGTACCGCGTAGCTGGAGTAATTGCCCGGGTACTCGGTGATCCGCCCCTCGTCGATCTCCACGATCACGCGCACCGTGTCATCGAGCAGATAGCGGTCGTGCGAGACGAGGATCACGGCGCCGCTGAACGTCCGCAGCACCTCCTCCAGCAGCGCCTTGCCGTCCATGTCGAGGTGGTTGTCGGGCTCGTCGAGCAGCAGCAGCTGCGGCTGGGCCACCAGACAGCGAGCCAGGCCGACCAGCTTGCGCTGCCCGCCGCTCAACACCTCCAGCGGGCGGTCATGCAGTTCGACGGGCAGCCCCAGGCGCGTGAGCAGCCCGGCCGCCTCGTTGCGTAGCCGGTGTCCGCCGCTTTCCTGGTAACGCTCGATCACTGCCGCCTGCCGGTCAACCAGGCGGCCCAGGCGTTCCAGATCGGCCAGCAGCTCGGGATCGGCCAGACTGGCCTCGATCTCGGTCAACTCGCGCTCCTGCGCCAGCAGATCGGGCCGCCCGAGGAGCACCTCGTCGAGGGCGCCTGGCGCGCCGTCGCCGGCGTACTCCTGCGGTAAGTAGGCGACGCAGACGCCGCGCCGCAACGTGCGCTCGCCGCTCTGGGGCCGCTCCACCCCGGCCAGGATCTTGAGCAGCGTCGATTTGCCCGCGCCGTTGGGGCCGACCAGCCCGATCTTCTCGCGGTCGTTCAGGCTGAGGTTGACGTCGCGCAGGATCTGCCTGGCTCCGTAGCTCAGGTTCACCTGGTCGAGTCGCGCGATCAGCACGTGCTGCCTCCTCCGGCCCTCGTGGCCTGATCGATGAGCCGGTCGGGCCGTCGAGCGGATCGTATGGCCGCGCACGAGCCAATACGAAGAAACGCCGCGGGCCGCTCGACTGGCCCACGACGTTTCGACGATTCCGTGTCGGTGTGTGCTCGGCAGTGCCTGGAATGTCAGCTCCGCGTCATCCTCGCGCTCCAGGACCTCGCCTACCGTCACACTGCGGACCCACCGAAAAATGGGCACAGTACGGCAATTGAGGGCCCGCGATGGAACCCTTCTGCCTCAACTGTCCCCGAGAGCGGCGAGCGTCCGCCAGCATCCGCCTAGCTCCGCGATCTGTCCCACTATCACGCGACGCGGGGCTGGCTCTCCGCGAGCCTGCCCTGCGCATACTAGCAGCGATCCATCAATCCGGCAAGCCACGATTGCACGCCGGGAGGAAGCTGTGCGCCGCCATCCTTGACCGTTGAGTCGCCCTCACCTGCAAGAACGTGGCTCAGGCCCCTGCCTCCCCTACCCCCTCGCGCGCGCTTGATCGGAGGGCTCCCGGCTGGTACAATTCCGTAATTAACTCAACCCTCCGGCGGAGCACGGCGTGGCGCGCACCCTGGCCCTGGCAAACCAAAAAGGCGGCGTCGGCAAGACCACCACTGCGGTCAACGTGGCCGCGGATCTGGCCCGCCGCGGCCAGCCCGTCCTCCTCATCGACCTCGATCCTCAGGGCAACGCGACCAGTAGCCTCGGCGTCAACAAGCACGCCGTCGCCCACTCCAGCTACGAGGTCCTCATCGACGGCACGCCTGTCGCCAGCTGTCTGCTCCCCGATGTCCGACCCGGGCTCGACCTGCTGGCCGCTAACGCCGCCCTGGCCGGTGCCGAAGTGGAGCTGGTCGGCCTGCGTCGCCGCGAGTACCGGCTGCGCGGCGCGCTCGAGCCCCTCGCCAACCGCTACGGCGTCGTCGTCATCGACTGTCCCCCCTCGCTGGGGCTCCTGACCGTCAACGCGCTCACGGCGGCCGATGAGGTGATCATCCCGATCCAGTGTGAGTACCTGGCCCTCGAGGGGCTGATGCAGCTGATCAACACGATCGACCTGGTGAAGCGGCGGCTCAACCCGCCGCTCGACGTCCTGGGCGTCGTCATGACCATGTTCGACGCCCGCACGCGGCTCTCCAGCCACGTCGTCGCCGACGTGCGCCGCTTCTTCCCGAGCCGCATGTTCCGCGCGGTCATCCCGCGCGCCGTCCGGCTGGCCGAGGCACCGAGCTTTGGTCAGACGATCTTCGAGTACGACCCGTCGTCCCGGGCCAGCGAGGCCTACGCCTACCTCGGCGGCGAGGTGGCCCAGCGCCTCGGCCTGACCGACCCGGGACCGCAAGCCGTGGCGGCCACCAGCGGGGAGGCCGCGGAGTGAGGTGCGTGATCTCCGTCGTAGCTGATGATGCGTTGACGTCCGCCGGCCCGCGGCGCCGAGCGAACGGGAAGGGGTGCGGCCAATGACGGTGGTGCGGGACCCGGATCTGGCCAGACTGGTCGAGGTACCGACCCTCGACGAGGTCGTCGCCGACAAGCTCCTCGGTACCGGGCTGACCTTCGACGACGTCCTGCTCGTGCCGATGGAGTCGTCCGTGCTGCCCAAGGACGCGCGGACCGAAGCGCGGCTGACGCCACGCATCCCGTTGAACATCCCGGTCGTCTCGGCGGCCATGGACACCGTCACCGAGGGGCGCATGGCAATCGCCATGGCCCGCGAGGGAGGCATCGGTATCCTCCACCGCAACCTCTCGATCGCGGATCAGCTGACCGAGGCCGACAAGGTCAAACGCAGCGAGTCCGGCATGATCGTCGAGCCGGTCACGCTGCACCCGGACGACCCGGTCAGCGAGGCCCTGGCGGTCATGGAGCACTACCACATCTCGGGCGTACCCATCACCGACGTCGCCGGCAAGCTGGTCGGCATCCTGACCAATCGCGACCTCCGCTTCCACGGGGACCTGGCAGAGCCGATCGCCACCCTGATGACCAAGGACCACGTGGTCACCGTCCCGGTCGGCACGACGCTCGACCAGGCGGAGGAGATCCTGCACCGCAACAAGATCGAGAAGCTCCCGGTCGTCGACGAGCACGGCTACCTCAAGGGCCTGATCACGGTCAAGGACATTCAGAAGCGCATCCAGTACCCGAACGCGACCAAGGATGCCCAGGGCCGGCTGCGGGTGGGCGCGGCTGTCGGCGTCGGCGCGGACGCCATGGAGCGGGCGGAGGCACTGATCGCCGAAGGCGTCGACGTTCTGGTGGTGGACACGTCACACGGCCACTCCCAGGGGGTGATCGAGATGGTCCGGGCGATCAAGCAGCGCTGGGACATCGACGTCATCGCCGGCAACATCGCGACGGGCGCGGCGGCCGAGGCCCTGATCGGGGCCGGCGCGGACGCGCTCAAGGTCGGGGTCGGGCCGGGTTCGATCTGCACCACCCGCATCGTGGCCGGCATCGGCGTGCCGCAGGTCACCGCCATCATGGACGTGGCGCGGGTGGCCCGGCCGCGTGGCGTGCCGGTGGTGGCCGACGGCGGCATCCAGTTCTCGGGCGACACCGCCAAGGCGATTGCCGCCGGGGCCGACACCGTGATGCTCGGCAGCCTGCTGGCCGGCGTCGACGAGAGCCCGGGCGACGTCGTCCTCTACCAGGGCGAGCGCTTCAAGGAGTACCGCGGCATGGGCTCCCTGGGCGCCATGAAGGCGCGCTCCTACAGCAAGGACCGCTACTTCCAGGAGGACATCGAGAACCTGGCTAAGTTCGTGCCCGAGGGGATCGAGGGTCGGGTGGCCTACAAGGGGCCGCTGTCGGCCATGATCTACCAGCTCGTCGGCGGCCTGCGCCAGGCGATGGGCTACTGCGGCTGCGCCACGATCGAGGAGATGCAGGAGCGGACCCGCTTCGTCCGCATCACCGCGGCCGGGCTACGCGAGAGCCACCCCCACGACGTGGTCATCACCAAGGAGGCCCCCAACTACCGCGTCTCGCGCTAGCGCGGTCTCCAGAGCGCTTGACGCATGTCCTGGTCGGCCCGGAGCAGGCGGGCCCGAGCGCGGAGGTTCAACCCCGCGCTCGGGTCGAAAAGTCGGCTGCAGCCGACCGGGCTCTGGACAGTCGTGTCGAGAGATGCTGTAGCGTGCGGGGATGGGCGCGCCCGTCATCGTCCCCCTATCCCGGCACTTGGCAGCCCTGTACCTGCCATTTGACAGCCGCCAGGCCGCGGTGTACTGCATCGATAGAGCGGCTGCTGGAGCAACAGGCGGACATTGCGACCGGCATCGCGCCGGTCCCGCGCCGCGTAACGGGACCTACGGGCTGGTTCCAAACCTACCCGCCATGGCGGGCTGAACGATCAATGTCCCGGGCAGGGATGTCGAGAAACAAACCGACCCACCCGCCCGGGAGAGGGAGACATCGACGATGTTCGAGCGCATGAACCCCCTGAACGAGGTCGAGCGAATGCTCACCGAGATGGATCGACGGCTGGGCGGCATGGTCGGCCGGGCCCACCTGCTCCCCTGGATGCGCGGCGTCCGGCCGGCGATCGACCTCTACGACACCGGCGAGTCGTTGATCCTCAAGGCCGCTATCCCCGGCGCGCGCGTCGACGACATCGACGTCGCGGTCGAGCACGGCGTGGTCACGCTGCGTGGCCACGTGCCGGACACGGTCGAGAAGGAGGAGGCCGGCCGCGTGACCTGGTATCAGCGGATAATCCCATCGGGTCCGTTCAACGAGACGGTCCACCTCCCGGCACCGGTCGACCCCGATCTGGCAGTGGCCGCCTTCGCCGACGCCGTCCTCACACTGACGCTGCCCAAGGTCCAGGAGGCCCGGGTAAAGCATATCGCGGTGCGCCCGGCGGACTCGGTCCCCGACATGTGACCCACTCCGCCGGCCCGTGACCGAGGGGCACGGAACGTGCATACCACCGCCCATCGGCTCGAGTGCGGTGCTCGCGCGGGCATCCAGCTCAGATGCCCGGCGCGGTGATCCGATCGACAGCTGCGGCTTGCCGTGCGGTTGGCTCAGGGCTCCGGACGTTCTACCCGGCGTCCATGCCATCCCCCGGCGCGCGCCGCGGGGCCGGCGATCGTCTTCGAGCCACCATATGAATAAATGACCGGGGTAGGACTAGTGGGAGGGAATCTCCATGCGGATCGCGCAGATCGCGCCCCTGTACGAACGTGTCCCGCCGAAGCTCTACGGAGGGACCGAACGCGTCGTCCACGCGCTGACCGAGGAGCTCGTACGGCGCGGCCACGACATCACCCTGTTCGCCTCGGGCGACTCGCTCACCTCGGCCCGGCTGATCCCGATGGTAGAGACCGGCGTCCGTCTGGGCGGGGCGACCGACGCGCTGGCGTTGCACGTGGCAATGCTGGAGGAGATCTACTCCCGGGCCGAGCGATACGACGTGATCCACTCCCACGTGGACGCGCTGGCCTTCCCCTTCGCGCGGGCCGCCGCCACCCCCACGGTCTCGACGACCCACGGCCGGCTCGACCTTCACGAGTACCGGCGCCTCTACGCCCGCTTCCCGGAGCAGCGGCTGGTCAGCATCTCGCACTGCCAGCGCACCCCCTTGCGCGACCTCCCGCTCCGCTGGCTGGGGACGGTCCACAACGGCATCCGTCTCGAGCACTTCCCCTTCCGGCCCGAGCCGGACGACCCGCCCTACCTCGTCTTTCTCGGCCGCATCTCGCCAGAGAAGGGCCCGGTCGAGGCGGTCGCGGTGGCCCGCGCGGTCGGGCTCCCGCTCAAGGTCGCGGCCAAGATCGACGAGCGGGACCGGGAGTGGGCGGCGGCGCACTTCCTGCCACTGCTGGACGGTCCCGGTGTCGAGTTCATCGGCGAGGTCGACGAGGAGGCGAAGGCCGAGCTCCTGGGCGGCGCGCTGGCGCTCCTCTTCCCGATCAGCTGGCCGGAGCCGTTCGGCATGGTCATGGTCGAGGCGCTGGCCTGCGGCACGCCGGTGATCGCGTTTCCC